>CAYQDF010000031.1:0-31859 GCA_964416175.1 uncultured Anaerolineaceae bacterium | reverse complement strand
CCTCCGCGCCTCCCTGGCGAGGGCAGCCGGCCAGACGGCAGCTGCGTACACATGGGAGGAGCGGGTTAGGAGAGTCTTGAACAGCCCTGCAAAAGTTGATTGTGCCCACAAGGGTAACGTCACAAGGCGCTAAGTTACAGTGATTCGTGCAACGATAAGATTGTACAAAACCTCGCGATGCTTATAAAGGTCTTACCTTCTATGAAGTCCAGGGTCCTCGGAGTGATCCTCTTGGGAATCCCAGGATCCGTCCTCCTGGCCTGGATTTCGAACCGTTTTCTGGGTTTCGCGGGGTGGTGGGGATTCCTGATTGACCTACTACTCGGGATGGTACTGCTGATCCTGAGCTGGAAGATCGTGAGGCGTGATAATGGGTTAACGATACCATCCTGGATGGGGTGGGCGATGCTGGCTTCAATCGCCTTGCGACTTATGGCTGCCATCCTCTGGTACACCGCCCTGCCCATACTGGGATACGGTTCACCGGTTGAACAATCTGGATACATCATGGCCGATGCCCACGCCCGGGATATTGCAGCCTGGGAACTGGCGCGATCGGAAAAGCCCCTGTCCCAAGCTTTTTCTGAATACAACACCGCCGATCAATACGGCGGCATGCTATTCCTGAGCGCGCTGAATTATCGTTATTTGGGCGGGGGGACCCACCAACCGCTGCAGGTAGTCACCATCACGGCGTTTTTTTCGTCCCTGGCTGTGCTGTTCACCTGGGCATTCACTCGACGGGCGTTTAATGACCAGGCCGCCCGCCTGGCTGCCTGGACCGTTGTCGTGTACCCAGATGCAGTCATTCTGGGGTCCTCTCAGATGCGCGAAGGCTTCCTTGTAACCCTGGTGGCGCTCGCCTGCTATGGGATGGCGCGTTTCCTCAAGGATCGGTCCTGGTCTGGCCTGGGCCTGGTTTTTTGTGGGCTGGCATTGGTCCTCCCATTCTCTCCCCCCGTCGGTGGCGTACTCCTGGTTGTCCTCCTCACCCTGGCTTTGTTTATGGAAGGTTGGGCAGTCCTGCGTCGGAAGCGTTTCTGGCTGGTAGTCGGAGGTGTTGCTTTCGTCGCCGGGATCGGAATCTGGATCGCGTGGGGACGGATTGCGCCAGAAGGAATAACGAACCCGGTTGCATTACTCGGCTGGTGGTTTACGCAGTCTGCCCGCTGGCAGGCCTACTTTGCCCGGCGTTCATCATGGTTGATCAAAAGAATATTCAACGCGACCCCAGAGTGGACGCATGTCCTCATCCTGATGGCGTACGGTGTTTTTCAGCCCTTTCTGCCGGCAGCGGTGATGGACAGCGGGGCTCCCATCTGGAAGGGGATCGCGATCTGGCGTGCGGCTGGGTGGACGATCCTGCTGGCTTTTCTGCTGGCTGCGCCGGGAATGGCTTTATGGCAGGGGAAGAAACAAAAAACCATAATCGGCATCTCCCTGGCAGTCTGGAGTGTTGTGCTCGTGGCTGCGATCCGCAGCGGCGGCGATATGTGGGACAACCCGCGGTACCGGCTGGTTTTCCTGAGCCTCCAGGCCACGCTGGCTGCCTGGGCCTGGATCGATCATCGCCAGCGGAATTCTCAATTACTTTCCCGCGCGGCAGCTGCCCTCGCCATTCTGCTCGTGTGGTTCATTCCCTGGTATCTCCAGCGATATGGGATCATCCGCTGGCCCGTGAGTGACGTTTTCGGCACCCTGGGATTGGGTCTGCTCACCGTGTTTTTGTTCTTTTCGTGGAAGTACCTCTGGAAGAAGTTTGTGAGGTAAAGATGACTCCAATGGAGGACCGTCTGAGCCAAGATGAATGCGTCTGTTCAGTTCAGTCCTGTTCATTTGAGTGATAAAAAGGAGGCCCAGGGAATCGAATTAAGAAGTATAATTCAACAACTGAATTTTAGTGAGGAGGGCAGGGATGCCAACCGCCATCGTGACAGGCATCACCGGACAGGATGGCTCGTATCTGGCGGAGTTCTTGCTGGAGAAGGGGTACGAAGTGATCGGCATGGTGCGCAGGTCTAGCACGGTTACCTTTGAGCGCATCAAGCACATTCAAGACGACATCGCGATCATCCAGGGGGATTTGCACGATCAGAGCTCGCTCGTAGACATCCTCGAACGCTATCGCCCGGCGGAGGTGTACAACCTGGCTGCACAGTCGTTCGTGCCCACATCCTGGAACCAGCCTGTGTTGACCGGAGAAGTCACCGCCCTGGGCGTCACCCGGCTGCTCGAGGCGATCCGGCTGGTCAATCCGGAGACGCGCTTCTACCAGGCATCCTCGAGCGAGATGTTCGGGAAAGTCCGGGAGGTCCCACAAACCGAACGCACACCGTTTTACCCTCGCAGCCCTTACGGCGTGGCGAAGGTGTACGGGCACTGGATCACGGTGAATTATCGTGAATCTTACAATCTTTACGCCGTATCCGGGATCCTGTTCAACCACGAAAGCCCGCGGCGGGGACTGGAATTCGTCACCCGGAAGGTATCGCACGGCGTCGCGCGCATCAAGCTGGGCCAGGCAAAGGACCTGCATCTGGGAAACTTGGAAGCTCGCCGTGATTGGGGGTTCGCCGGGGATTACGTCGAAGCGATGTGGCTGATGCTGCAACAGGGGACCCCATCGGATTTCGTGGTCGGGACAGGCGTCACGCACAGCGTCCGCGAGCTGTGCGAGCTGGCGTTCGGTTACGTGGGTTTGGACTACCGGGATTTCGTCGTACAGGATCAGCGGTTCTACCGGCCCGCCGAAGTGGATATGCTGGTTGCCGATCCCAGCCGGGCTAACAAAGAATTGGGCTGGCATCCCTCGGTTGGGTTCGAAGAACTCGTGCACATGATGGTCGACGCAGATTTAAAGCGGCTGGCGCAGGAAATCTCCTGATGGATCACAACTCCCAGCTTCAACTGTTACGTATAGAACCACCCGAATATTCTTCGACTCATCCATCACCACCCAGCAGGGCGGTTTTATCTGTTAGCCAGGAAATTTAGAATTGATAAGGTAATCGGGATCCGGTTCGGACTGACCCAACGATGCAGATCACCTTACCACGGGACAAAATAAGATCTTTAGGAAGCGTTGCTGATTCGCTGGCAGCTGTTAGTGGTTTCCTTTATTTAATTCAATCCTGGTGGTTTATCCACGAGCAGCGATCCTTACTGGATGAGGGCGCTTACCTCGTTTCTGGATACCTGTTCGCTTCACGACGGTATTGGCCTTTCCAGGATTTTGGTCCGTGGACCAACCAGATGCCTTTGTCATTTCTGTTCCCGGGAATTGTTCAAGTTATTTTTGGGCCTGGGCTGCGCACCGGTCGATATTTCGCCCTGGTCCTTGGTTTCTTACTGATAGTTGGCTTGTGGATTGTTGCCCGTCGGTTGGGTGGGAAATGGATCGCGGCTGGCGTGTTGCTGGCCGTCGCTGCCAATCCGGCAATCATCAAAATATACAGCCTGGCTATTTCCCAGGTCCTGATCGCGTGCCTGCTGATATGGGTGCTGGTGCTGGTAATAGGTGGAGATCGACCGACATGGCAGATATTTTTGGGTTCGACACTGGCTGGACTTCTCCCGCTGACCCGTTTGAATATGCTCCCGGTGCTTCCACTCATTTTTCTATACGTGTACCGGCAGTGCGGACGACGAACCGGGCTCCTGGCTACCCTGCTTGGCTCAGGGGTTTTTGCCATTGGGCATATCTTCTTCTGGCCAGGGATCCTGCGGATGTGGGCAGAGTGGATACCTACGGCGATGGCTCCTTTTCTCGGACCCTGGCGGGCGCCTCAAGGGATACCCCTCTGGAATCCTGAGATCAAGTGGCAAAGCCGCGCCTTGAGCTTCCTTCTAGGGATCCGATTTCATTTCATTGCGTTCGCCAGCCTGTTTACTTCACTGCTCCTTTGGCCGGGGAAGAGAAGCTGGAAGAGCGAATCTCAATTTCACACGAGCAGTTTTCTGGCTGTTATGTTCTTGATATTGCTTCTTGCACATGCGTGGGCTTCACTCGGGATCAATCCGCAGACGTACGATGCTTTGGGAAGGAATTACTGCGCATTTTGTTACCCAGTTTATACTGCTTTTTATGCCAACCTGGGCCTTCTACTGCTGGCTGCTTCTATGTCAGGCTGGGAAAGGGAGGTAAGATCCTGGAGGAAATACCTGGTCGTGTTTGTGATACTGATATTGGCAGTCGCCGTGGGATTCAGCGCGTACGATCCATTGGGAGACATATGGTTGAAGTGGCGTGTTCCGAGGATTCTCACCTTTCTGCGAACTGGCAAGATCCTGCCCGGTATTGTTCCATTGAAACTCTACATCCAGAGATGGGGAATAGATTATGCCCTTGCCAGGAGATTATTCCCCGCAGTGGCGGGATTGATCGCGGGAGTCCTGATCCTTGGTATCGCAGGGCTCATCATATTGGTCCGCATGAAAAGAAAATCTCTGTCAAACTCCTCCTACGGTTACACTGCGCTGGCGGCATTCCTGATGACAGGCTTGGTACTGTCACCGACAGCAGCTCTGGGGGGAGGTTTCAGGGAATATGACTGCAGGAGCGATGTTCTGGACGCTTACGAAAGTGCCGGCAAGTATCTGGCAGCGTTGATACCTTCTGGCGCTAAAATATATTGGGAAGGGGGAGATTCACCAGCGCCACTCTTGTATCTTCCTGGCGTGGAAATCTATCCCCCACAATTGAATGGAATCTATACCTTTCGCAAAGGGGGAGAGGTTCAATCCTTGCTACGCTATGGTTTTTGGAACCAGGAAGCTGCCAAGCGATGGCTGGCGAAGAGCGATTACATTCTCCTCGAGCAGAGCTCTCGCGATACAGAGGTCCGGAGGATGATTACAGAATCAAGGAAATATGAAAAGCTCGGCGTCACACCCCCGGTGGAACCATGCCGGGTAGAGAGTGGAATCGTTGTGTATCACCGAAAGGTTGCTGATAAATAAGTCATTGCTCCAGTCGCGAAGCGAGTTATAATTCAACTATTGAATATTAGCCATGACCGCTGAATCTTCCCCTGACCCGACCCGCGAGATGGTGCTCCTTGAACAGATTGAGGGCGACCCGGATATCACCCAGGCTTCCCTGGCTGCGCAGCTGGGCGTGGCTGTTGGGACAGTCAACTGGCATCTCAAACGGCTGGTCTCGAAGGGTTATATCAAGGTGAAGCGCGCCCAAAGGCGGAAGCTGCGCTACATCATCACGCCAGAGGGCATCGCGTTTCGCGCCCGGCTTACCGTTAAATACATCGAACAATCCATGAACCTCTACCGGATCGTCCGCCAGCGTTCGCGCGAAGCGTTAGCGGAATTGAAGAAGGCTGGACATCACCGGGTGCGAATCCAGGGTGACGGGGACATTGCTGACGTGGTTCGGCTGACCTGTTATGAGCAGGGTGTGGCGATCACGGACGCGCCGGACGCGCCTGTACTGGTTTTGAATGACATGAAGGTTGCCCTTCATCTCGACGATGCCGCCGCGCCGGAGATGCAGGGGAGCGTTTCGAAAGGCCAAGATGCATCCGGATAGACACGTCCTGATCACCGGTGGGGCGGGCTACATCGGCTCTTTGCTATGCGGTCGGTTGTTGCGGCAAGGATTTGCCGTCACGGTCGTGGACGACTTGTTATATGGAGGCGAATCTCTGCTGGCAGTTAGCGACCACCCCAATTTTTCCTTCGCGAAGGCCGATGTCTGCGAACCGCGCGCCATCCGCTCGACGCTGCGAACCGAATGGCCGGCGCCGGAATCCGTTGTCCACCTGGCAGCGATCGTTGGGTTCCCGGCCTGCCAGGCTGTGGGACGGCAGGTCGCGTGGCGTTACAACGCGGAAGCCACGCAGCGAGTCTTCGAGCAGGCAGTGGAAGCAGGGATCAAGCGCTTTATTTTCGCATCTTCTTACAGCAACTATGGAATTTCTTCGGGAGATGATCCCCTGGATGAAGACGCGCCATTGAATCCGCAATCGCTCTATGCAGAGACGAAGGTCTTTGCAGAGAGTTTTTTGCTGACCCAGGCTGATGGCGGATCTGCTCCGGTGATTTTCCGGATGGCGACGCTCTACGGATTATCTCCTCGGCCGCGGTTCGACCTTCTAGTGAATCAATTCGTATGCGACGCATTCTCGCGGCGGGAGCTGTTGATCTACCAGCGGGGATATTTGAGGTCGTACTTGCACGTGCGCGATGCGGTCGAAGGGATCTGCCTTGCTCTCCAGGCGCCCGAAGAGAAGATCCGGGGACAGGCATTCAACCTGGGATCGGATTCGGGAAACTTTACGAAAGACGAAATCGCGTCGCTGATCTTGAAACGCCTGCCCGAAACCCGAGTCCGCTACAAGGACATGACCTTCGGAGGTGACATGCGGGATATCAGGGTCTCATTCGACAAAGTAAGGATTCAGCTGGGGTTCAACGCCCGCTATTCCCTGGAGGATGGCATCCGGGAGGTGCTGCATGCCTTGCGGGATGGGCTGATCCGAGAACCGCAAAATGAGCGCTACCGCAACGCGCGGTTTATCGTTGCGTGAGGTACTTATGAGTCCCGACAATCAGCTGTGGCGTACAGACACTGCCAGCTCTCCTGAAGAGTTCAACAAGGCGACCGTTTCTGAGGAATCGAGGCGGGAAAGCAGCTTCTGGCTGGACAGGAAAGTCATCGTGACCGGCGGCGCGGGCTTTTTAGGGAAGTTCGTCGTCGACAAGCTCAGGAAGCGTGGTGCGGGAGACATCCTCGTTCCCCGAGTCGAGCAATATGATCTCACAGACATCTTAGCGATCCGCCGCCTCTTTGACGATGCCGGTTTGACTGATACCCCGAACAGACCGAAAGGATTTGCCCCGGTAAAGAAGACCATCGTCATTCATCTGGCAGCGCTGGTAGGGGGCATTCAGGCGAACCGGGAGAGACCGGCCGAGTTCTTCTATTCGAACCTCGTCATGGGCGTGCAGCTCATGCACGAAGCGTGGCGTCGCGGGGTTGATAAATTCGTCGCAATTGGGACGATCTGCGCTTACCCGAAATTCACACCAGTACCCTTTTCCGAAGATGCCCTGTGGGACGGCTACCCCGAAGAGACGAATGCGCCTTACGGCCTGGCAAAGAAAATGCTGCTTGTCCAGGCGCAAGCTTACCGGCAACAGTACGGTTTCAATGCGATCTACCTTATGCCGGTCAATCTGTATGGACCGGGTGATAATTTCGACCTGGAGACCTCTCACGTGATCCCGGCGCTGATCCGCAAATGCCTGGAGGCGAAGGAGCGCGGGGACGACGAAGTCGTGGTTTGGGGAGATGGTACTCCGACCCGTGAATTTCTGTACGTGGAAGACGCCGCAGAGGGGATCCTCCTCGCCACGGAACGGTATGACGAAGAATTGCCTGTTAACCTGGGATCAGGGCAAGAAATCAGCATTAAAGACCTGGCAGAGATGATTGTGAAGTTGACTGATTTCCATGGAAAGCTGACCTGGGATATTTCCCGCCCGAATGGTCAGCCCCGGCGGGCATTAGATACACGCCGGGCGGAGGCGTTCTTCGGGTTCCGGGCGAAGACGCCGCTGGAGGAGGGGTTGGTGAGAACTATCCAGTGGTATCGCGCCAAAGGCAGCGAATTACCTCGAGGTTGATCCGATACCTGAGTGGGATGTATGGCCCAACTAACCGCGCAATCTAAATCCAGGGATCAGGTCCTTGTCCTGCGACCCACACGCGGCTGGGGGTCCCTGAACCTGGGCGAGGTGTGGAATTACCGGGAACTGGTATATTTCCTGACCTGGCGGGACCTAAAAGTGCGCTACAAGCAGACAGCGCTGGGAGCCGCCTGGGCGGTCTTGCAGCCATTTCTGTCGATGGTCGTCTTCAGTGTGCTCTTCGGCCAGCTGCTGGGGATGCCGTCGGACGACGTGCCGTATCCGGTTTTTTCATATACCGCGCTCCTCCCCTGGGGCGTGTTTTCGAAGGCACTCAACGACGCTGGCCGGTCGCTCGTTACGAACCGGGCGATGATCACCAAAATTTACTTCCCGAGGCTGGTGATCCCGCTCGCCTCGGTCCTTTCCGGGGTAGTGGACTTCCTGATCGCGTTCATCGTGCTGCTTGGCATGATGTGGTATTACGGCATTTCTCCGACTGCTAATATCTGGGCGCTGCCTTTTTTGCTGCTGCTCGCCCTCGCGACAGCTTTGGGCGTCGGCCTGTGGCTTTCGGCAATGAATGTGCTGTACCGAGACATCGGGTACGTGATACCCTTTCTGACGCAACTCTGGTTCTACCTCACGCCTATCGTCTACCCGACCAGCAAAATTCCGGGAGGCTGGCAGCTCGTGTACGCCATGAACCCTTTGGTCGGGGTGGTCGAAGGGTTTCGCTGGGCGCTTCTCGACACGAGCAATGCCCCAGGTCCTATGATACTCGTATCTTCGGTCATCGCGATCCTGGTGCTGGTCAGCGGGATGTTTTACTTCCGCCGGATGGAGCGCACTTTCGCGGATATGGTCTGATGGTTCCAAGTCAGAGTGCTGAGAGATGATGAGCGACTTAGCCCTGCGGGTCGAGAACCTGGGAAAGCAGTACCGGATCGGTCTGTCTCCAACGCGATACCGGACTTTGCGCGAATCCCTGATCGAATCGGTCAATCTGCCCGGCTGGCTTGCACGCCGGACTGGAGGATCCGCAAATGGGAGGATCTGGGCGCTGCGCGGTATTTCGTTCGAAGTTCGGCAGGGGCAGGTCCTGGGAGTGATCGGCCGCAACGGCGCTGGAAAGAGCACCCTGTTAAAGATCCTCTCTCGCGTAACGGAGCCAACCGAAGGGATGGCAGAGATCCACGGGCAGGTCGGTTCACTCCTGGAAGTCGGGACCGGGTTTCACCCCGAACTGACTGGGCGGGAGAACATTTACCTCAACGGCGCGATCCTGGGAATGAAGAAGGCTGAAATCGACGCCAAATTCGATGAGATCGTCTCCTTCGCGGAAGTGGAAAAATTCATTGATACTCCGGTCAAGCGATATTCCAGCGGCATGTACCTGCGATTGGCTTTTGCCGTGGCGGCGCACCTCGAGCCAGACATTCTGGTCGTGGACGAAGTCCTGGCGGTCGGCGATGCAGAATTCCAGCGGCGCTGCCTGGGAAAGATGAGCGAAGTCGCCAACGCGGGTCGCACCGTGCTCTTCGTGAGCCACAATATGTCTGCGATATTGCGACTCACCAATGAGACGATCCTGCTCGATAAAGGGCATCTGGTGCTGCGCGCGCCGACCCAGGAAGCGGTAGATTATTACATGGCCTCGGGGTATTCCCAGACGGGCCAGCGCATCTGGGACGCGGACGAAATCCCGCCGGATGCGAACCCATTCCGCCCCATCGCCCTGAGGTTACGCAACAAAGATGGCCAGATTGTGGAAACAGCGCGATCGGTCGAACCGCTATCAATCGTCGTGGAATACGAACTCTCCGAAGCGATCACGGGATTGAGGGTCGGACTGTACCTGATGACGACCCGGGGTGAATACGTGTTTACGACGTTCGACACGGACCGCCCTGAGCTGTACGACCGGTTCGGCGTCCGACCGGCGGGGCGCTACGAGAGCGTGTGCACGGTCCCGGGAAATTTCCTGAACGAAGGCCGGTACATCGTGGGCTTGAATGCCAGTTCCTACCGGATCAAACGCTATTTCGAGGACGAGCACGCGCTGACATTCACGGTCGATGGGACGGGAGCGCCAGGGATGCAGTGGGCTGAACCGAGGCCGGGACCTGTGCGGCCAGACCTGGATTGGAGGATCGAAGCCCGATGATCAGCAAAGCTGCCGCGAAAAGGCTCCTGGGGGAGATTCCATTGACAGCGGAATTGTACTGGCACCTGCGAGAATCCGGGAAACCGCCCCGCACGGGCTTTTCCCTAGAGGAATTGAAGAAACGCCTCCCCGAAATCGTGGCCCAGGCGAAGCAGGCGTCCATTGGAGCGCCAGCAGGAAAGCGTGTGCTGATATTCGGTAGTCTGCACTATTGGATCGCACACAACACCCTGCTCGGGCTTGCGCTGGCTGGATTGGGGCACTCCGTAACGCAGGCTTACCTCCCATATGGAAACTTCCGCCAGCCAATCAACCAGTTCGACCTGCGCCGCCAAAACGTGTATACCCAGTCCGTGCTGGATATAGCTTCCCCAGTGATCAAGGCGATATCATTCCAGGATGGGCAGGCAGGCTCTGCTTATCTTCCCGCGCAGCTTCAAGAATCTTTGCGTGAAATTTCTCGGAAAGATGCGCAGTACATCTTACAGGTAGAGGAAGTTGCTGAGGATAGCCCACTTATCCAGATGCGACTGGAACGAAATACCCAGGCAGCTCGCGCGGCGTTCGCGTGGATCCGAACGCATCGGCCGGATGTGGTGATCGTCCCGAATGGGAGCATCCAGGAATTCGGCAGCGTATTCCAGGTCGGGCGGTATTTTGGCGTCCCGGTCGTCACGTACGAATTCGGCGAGCAACGGGACCGAGTATGGCTGGCACAGGATAACGAGGTGATGCGCCAGCAGACAGACGAGCTCTGGGCAGCCAGAGGAGGGAAGGGCATCTCCAGCTCACAAAAAGAGAGGGTTGAGAAATTGCTGCGGTCGCGCCAGAAAGGCCGCCAGTGGGAAAATTTTTCCAGGCAGTGGCAGGGCACTCCCTCGATGGGCGGAAGCCAGGTGCGAAAAAATCTAGGTCTGGACGACAGACCGGTCGTCTTATTGGCGACGAATGTGATCGGCGACAGCCTGACTTTAGGGCGCCAGGTCTTCAGCGACAATATGACAGAATGGCTCGTTCGGACGGTTCACTTCTTCAACCGTCACTATGAAGCCCAGCTGGTGGTGCGCATCCATCCTGGGGAGCTGGTAACCAAGGGGCCTTCGGTGGCAGACGTCGTTTTGCGCGCTTCCCCAGGCGGTCTGCCGCCCCACATCCACCTGATCCCAGCCGACGCGGAGGTGAACACATACGATCTGGTCGAGATCGCCGATCTGGGGCTCGTGTACACCACCACAGTCGGTCTGGAAATGGCGATGGCTGGCCTGCCTGTGATCGTCATCGGGCAGACGCATTATCGGGCGAAGGGTTTCACCCAAGACCCGGAAACCTGGGGGGCATACTTCGACCTGCTGGCGGACACGATCAGAGCGCCGAAGCATTATCGCCTCACAGAAACCCAAAGGGAGCGGGCCTGGGAGTATGCTTACCGATTCTTCTTTGAGTATCCCCAACCATTCCCCTGGCACCTGCTCTACCTTTGGACGGACCTGGATACCTGGCCACTCCAGCGCGTGCTCTCGGAAGAAGGGTTAAACAAATACGGAAACACCTTCCGTTACCTCGCCGGCGAGCTGATTGATTGGGATCAGATAACGGCATGATGAGCGTTACAGCGGAGACAGACATCAAACGCCAGGTCCGCCAGTTTTACGATCAGGTCGGCTGGCAGGAGATCGGCGAGGGGATCTACCAGAACGCGCAATACGAGGACCTGCGCCCAGTCTCGCGCGAGTACATCCACCGCTGTCACCTGCGGGTTGGCAGGCACCTCCAGCCAACCGGGAAGTACTTCCTCGACGCCGGCTCGGGACCCATCCAGTATCCCGAATACCTGGAATATTCGAAAGGGTACCGGTTCAGGGTGTGTGCGGACATCTCGATCGTTGCTCTGCAGGAGGCCAGGAAGCGGATCGGCGACGCTCAGGCGGGTGGTCACGGGCTGTTCGTGGTCGCGGACGTTGCTCATCTGCCGTTCCAATCGGGCGTCTTCGACGGGCTCGTGTCCCTGCACACGATCCACCACCTGCCAGGAGAAGAACAACCAGAAGCTTTCTTCGAGCTCCACCGGATGCTTGGTTCAGGAAAAACAGGCGTCGTCGTGAATGGGTGGGAGGATTCGCTCCTCTCACGCTTCTTTGTCGCTCCAATCAAGTTTATACGAAGAACCTGGAAGCGAGTCAGACGCAGGACGATCAGGAGCGAGAATGCAATATCGAGATTCGCGAAAAAGTCTGGAGGAAACATCTCTCGCGGCACATATGTGCGCAAGAACAGCCCGGAATGGCTCAAGCGGGAGATCGGGAGCCGGGTGCCCCTCGAGATCTATGTGTGGAGAAGCGTGAACGTCAGGTTCCTGCGCACGTACATCCACGGATCTATTGGCGGAAAATATATCCTCCGGGTCCTTTTTTCGATGGAAGAAAAATTTCCGCGATTATTCGGAGAAAAAGGGCAGTATCCATTGATAGTTATCAAGAAGGTATAATTCAATCTTTGTTATGGAGACGTTGATGGACTGGAAGGACCAGGTCGTGCTGATCACGGGGGGCACCGGCTCGTTCGGGAAGAAATTTCTCGAGATCATGCTCAGGGAATATTCCCCCGAAAAACTGATCATATTCAGCCGGGATGAGCTCAAACAGCACGAGATGCGCATGGCGGGATTCGAACACCCCAGCCTGCGATATTTCATTGGCGATGTCCGTGACCTGGAACGCCTGCGCCGCGCCATGCACGGCGTGGACGTAGTGATTCACGCCGCGGCGCTCAAGCAAGTCCCGGCCTGCGAGTACAACCCGATGGAGGCCATCAAAACCAACATCCTGGGGAGCGGCAACGTGATCGAAGCCGCGCTGGACGCCGGCGTGAAGAAGGTCATGGCCCTGAGCACCGACAAGGCCGTCAACCCGGTCAACCTGTATGGCGCGACCAAGCTTGCAGCTGAGAAGCTGTTCATCCAGAGCAACGCCTATGCCGGGGGTACGGCAACCCGCTTCAGCTGTGTCCGGTACGGCAACGTCGTTGGCAGCCGCGGCAGCGTGATCCCGGTGTTCCTCCGGCAGAAGCAGGACAACGAGCTGACTATCACCGATGAGCGGATGACGCGATTCTGGATTTCTTTAGAACAGGGAGTCCGCTTCGTCATCCGCTGCGTCGAAGATATGGAGGGCGGCGAGGTTTTCGTACCGAAGATCCCCAGCATGCGGGTGATTGACGTCGCGAAGGTGATCGCTCCCGAAGCCGGGATTAGAGTAATCGGAATACGCCCCGGAGAGAAGCTGCACGAAATACTCATCCACGAAGACGAAGCTCGCACGACAGTTGAGCTGGCGGATATGTTCGTTGTACAGCCGTCGGCGGCGCTCTGGTTCGGTCGCGCCTGGGAAGAGAAAGGCCGCCGACTCCCGGAAGGGTTCCGGTATGCCAGCGACACAAACACGGAATGGTTGACGATCGAACAGATACAGGCGATCGTTTCTCCTTTCGAGGTTGAATTTATGGAAAGGTTTGTCGAAGGATAATGCCCTCCGAGACAAAATTCCAACCAGGTGGCCAGGCTGGATCCGGCCGGAAAGCACGAAGGCCGATCGGATAGAATGCGGATCCTGGTCACCGGGGCCAGCGGCCTGCTTGGGCTTAACCTGGCTCTCGAGGCCAGCAGGGACCACGAGGTTACCGGAAGCGCAAACAGCCATGACCTTCGGACCACCCGATTCGCCACGATCCGGTCGGACCTGCTGAAGCCCGGTGCGGTCGAAGCGCTACTGGAACAAAGCCAGCCGGATTTGGTGATTCATTGCGCAGCCCTGACGGATCTGGAGACCTGCGAAGCTCATCCGGCCCTGGCGGAACAATTGAACAGCGAAGTCCCTCGTAAACTGGCAGCGATTGTCGCCAGGGGCGGAGCGCGCCTGGTGCATATTTCCACCGATGCGGTCTTCGATGGGCGCCGGGGAGGTTATCGTGAAGAGGACGAACCGAATCCGCTTAGCATCTACGCGAAAACCAAGCTGGAGGGTGAGCGAGCCGTTTTGGAGGTCAATCCCGATGCGATCGTCGTCAGGGTGAACCTGTTCGGCTGGAGCCTGAACGGGAAACGCAGCCTGGCGGAATGGTTCATCAGCAACCTTACTGCTGGTCGTCAGGTGGGCGGTTTCAAGGACGTTTTTTTCTGCCCGCTGCTGGCGAACGACCTGGCTGTCATCCTGTTGAAAATGCTTGAGCGGAGATTGCAAGGGCTGTACCATGTAGTGTCCCGGGACTGCATCAGCAAGTATGAATTTGGCGTCAGATTGGCGGAGATTTTCGGTCTGAACCCCGGCCTGATCCGACCAGTACTGGTCGAATCGGCAGGCTTTAAAGCAGCCCGATCACCCAACCTGACTCTGGTAACAGATAAGTTAGCCAATGACCTCGGCGAGCGCCCGCCGGAAATCCGAAGCGGCCTCGAAAAATTCCACCGGCAGTACCTTGAGGGATACCCGGAACAAATCCGCCAGATGGCAGCGGACGGACCTGGAGGATGAGCATGGAAATCCAGATTGGAGACCATCAGATCGGCGAAAACCATCCCACTTATTTCATTGCAGACATTTCCGCAAACCACGATGGTGACCTGGAGCGGGCTAAGTTATTGATCCGGCTGGCAAAAGAAGCCGGAGCGGATGCCGCCAAGTTCCAGAATTTTCGAGCTCCAGAGATCGTCTCGGACTATGGATTTAAAAGCCTTGGAGGGCAAAAATCCCACCAGGCGACCTGGAAGAAGTCCGTGTTCGAAATATACCAGGATGCATCTATCCCTTTCGAGTGGACGCCGATCCTGAAACAGGAATGCGACAGCGCCGGCATCGATTACTTCTCTTCGCCGTATGACTTCGCCGCTGTTGATATGCTCGAGCCATACGTGCCTGCGTACAAGGTCGGCTCAGGAGATATCACCTGGATCGAGATCCTGGAGCACATCGCCCGGAAACAGAAGCCAGTGATCCTCGCAAGCGGAGCTTCGGATATCGGCGACGTCCAACGGGCAGTGCACGCGATCCGCGCGATAAACCACCGGATCGTACTCATGCAGTGCAATACGAACTACACTGCGAGCCTGGAGAACTTCGATCACATCCACCTGCGCGTCCTGGAAACCTATCGGGTCATGTTCCCTGACGTGGTGCTCGGATTGTCCGATCACACCTTCGGGCACGCTACAGTCCTGGGGGCGGTCGCCCTGGGGGCGCGGGTGATTGAGAAGCATTTCACCGACGATAACTCCCGGATCGGCCCAGACCACCCATTCTCAATGACCCCGGCCACCTGGAGGGAGATGGTCGATCGGACCAGGGAACTGGAACGCGCCCTGGGATCCCCAGAGAAGCGGGTCGGTGAGAATGAAATGGAGACAGTCGTCATCCAGAGAAGATGCCTGCGGGCAGGCCGGGATATTCGCGCCGGGGAAAGGATCTCTCGGGACATGATCGCCGTCCTCCGGCCGGCAACACCCGGAGCGATCCTGCCGTATGAGATCGAAGCGGTCTGCGGCACACGAGCGCTCGTGGACATCCCGGCCGGTAAAGAAATCCGCTGGACGGACCTGGGCGATTGACTGGTCAAACTAATCTTGACGCGTGTCCTGTACTTTACCCGAGATTACTCCCCGCACGACCACCGCTTCCTGGCAGCGCTGGCAAATACGGATCACCAGATATATTACCTGCCTCTCGAAGGACAGACGAACAGAAGCGAAGACCGCCCTTTACCGTACGGGATTGAAAGTCTAACCTTACCTGGGAGAAGGAAGACTGCCAGGCTTGCCGATTATCCCCGCCTGCGATCTGATCTTAAAAGGGTAATCCGGGAAATAAAACCAGACCTGGTGCACGCCGGCCCGATCCAGAGCTGTGCCTTTCTCACCGCCCTGGCTGGATACCGGCCGCTGGTGAGCATGTCCTGGGGGTATGATCTGTTAAAAGATGCGTGCAGTAGCCGGCTTCAAGGCTGGATAACTCGGTTCACGCTGTCGCGGACCGCTGTAATGGTTGGAGATTGTCTGGCGGTCCGCGATTCAGCCATCCAGTTTGGGATGGCTGCGGACCGGATCGTAATATTTCCATGGGGGGTCGATCTCCGAACGTTTCGACCAGCGGGACCTGGCAGGGCAGAGGATGGCGAATTCATCCTCCTGTCCACCAGGAACTGGGAGCCTTTATATGGGGTGGATATTCTAGCAAAAGCTTTCGTGAAGGCTTCTCACAAACGGAAGGGCCTGCGGTTGATCCTGCTCGGCAGTGGATCTCAGGCTAGCGTATTGCGGAGCATTTTTCTCGAGGGCGGCGTCAGCGAGAACGTGGATTTCCGCGGCCCTGTGCCCCAGGCCGACCTACCTCGCTATTACCAGATGGCTGATCTGTACGTCAGCGCTTCCCACGTCGATGGGAGCTCGGTCTCGCTCATGGAAGCATTGGCTTCAGGCAAGCCGTCCATCGTGACCGATCTCCCCGGAAACCGTGAATGGGTCCAGCCCGGCGTGCAGGGATGGCTGTTCCCAGATGGGGATGTCGAATCCCTGGCAGAAGCCATCGTGATGGCCTTCGATCGCCGGGGAGAACTGAAGGGTATGGGCCGCGCAGCCCGTGATCTGGCTGAGCAGAAGGCAAACTGGGAAATTAATTTCCCCAAACTTCTGCAGGCGTATGATTTAGCTCTACAGAGGATGATTTGAAGACAGGCGAAGGGCGCCGGAAATGGCACACAGTGGCTATCGTCCAGGCGAGGATGGGCGCGACCCGCCTGCCGAGAAAAGTCCTGATGGATATCGCCGGGAAGCCAATGCTGGCGCGGGTGGTGGAGCGGGCAAAGCGGGCAAAGCGGGTGGATATGGTGGCGGTTGCCACCTCTCTTGAACCGCAAGATGACGCGATTGAAGCCCTCAGCCGGGAGATGGGAACGCCCTGCTACCGCGGGAGCCTCCACGATGTCCTCGATCGCTACTACCAAGCAGCCCGGAAATTCTCTGCGGACGTCGTCGTTCGGCTGACCGCAGATTGCCCGCTCATCGATCCAGGGGTGATCGACCAGGTCCTCGGAGCTTTCTTTGGGATGGACGAATCTCCTGATCACCTGCAGAAAGAGCCTGCGTGGGACTTCGCGGCCAACCGCCTGCCGCCACCATGGAGCCGGACGTTCCCCATCGGACTGGATACGGAAGTGTGCACATTTGCAGCGCTCGAAAGAGCATGGAAAGAAGCAGACAGGCCTCACCAGCGCGAACACGTCATGCCTTATCTATATGAGAATCAGGGCGAGTTCCGAGTGTTGCAGATACACCACGACCCCGATTATGGTCACCTGCGGTGGACTGTGGACACGGCTGAAGACCTGGAATTCGTGCGGCAGGTCTACGCTTCTTTCCAGGGAAAGGATGATTTCTCCTGGCTGGACGTGTTGGCCCTGGTACAGAACAGGCCGGACCTGGCAGCGATTAACGCTGGCGTCCGCCACAAGTCTCTGTTGGATTGAGAACCTGTCAGCATCTTGCGATTCGAGTTTCATGTTTTGCCTCCATGCTGCGCACTGAGCATTCTCTGAGTAAGACCTTGCGGTTGCACGGCTGAAGCCTCGAATTCAGTATTTCAAGTTAGGTTCTTAAACTACTTCATGGTTTCTCCTCACTATGTCTTTACTCACGATATTCACTTCACCAAAGCCATTTACCCTCAGCGCCCACATTTCTCAAATCCAGCGCAATGCCATCCAGTCCTGGATTCATCTGGGTCCTGAAGTCGAGGTCTTCTTGATGGGGGATGAACCCGGGGCGGCGGACGTGGCCTCAGAGTACGGCATTCGTCATTTCCCGGATGTGGCCTCCAGTCCGCAGGGGACACCTTACATCAGCTCCATGTTCCAGATCGCGCGGCAGGCCAGCTCTGCGCCTTACCTGATGATCTCCAACGCCGATGTCCTCTTCCTGCCCGATCTCCTGGATGCGGTAAAGAAAGTTGCCGACCAATCACGGGATTTCCTCGTCATCAGCCAGCGGTGGGACCTGGACCTGATGGGACCGCTCGATTTCAGCCCTGGGTGGGAGGAACGAATAAAAGCGGAGGTCGAACGCCGTGGGAACCTCCACGCTCCAGTGGGGAGCGATTATTTCTTGTTCCCCCGCCATCTTTTGACTGACATGCCTGCTTTTACCATCGGGCGATCCGGTTGGGACAACTGGACGATTTATCACGCCAGGAAGGCCGGCTGGGATGTGGTCGATATCACCAGGGCGGCGACTGTCATCCATCAGAACCACGACTACAGTCATCTTCCAGGTGGCCAGCCGCCATACGACCTCCCGGAGACTAAAGACAACGTCAGGTTGGCCGGCGGTATGAAAACCATGTACACGATCCTGGAGGCGAACAGGGTGCTGGTAGACGGGCAGGTCCGCAATGCCAGGGTGAGCCTGCCAGGCCTGCTCCACCGGCTGGAGCTATTGATCGCCGAAGATGACCCGCGAGGTTTGCGAAAGACGCTCATCCGCTGGCTTCGGCGCTCGCGCCGGAAATACGAGAACAAGGCCCAGGCCGGCTAGATTCCGGCGTGGTTTCGGTCAGAGCATGCCGCAGGAGCAGAAGACGTGCCCCCTCTGTGGGGGATCAACCAGCAGCATTTTTGATCGGCGCCTGTT
This sequence comes from uncultured Anaerolineaceae bacterium, assembly GCA_964416175.1. GTDB lineage: Bacteria > Chloroflexota > Anaerolineae > Anaerolineales > UBA4823 > CAYQDF01. The sequence goes on along the minus strand of CAYQDF010000031.1, from coordinate 13,380 downwards.
TCGGGGATATCAGGTCGCTTACCGGATCTGTGGAGCCTGTGGATTCGTCTTCCAATCCCCGCGTATGACAGAGGATGAACTTGACCGGTTCTACCAGGCGGAATATCGAAGGCTGTACCAGGGGGGAGAAGGGCCAGACCCACGCGATCTGGAGATCCAAAAGGCGCGGGCAAAATCTCTATTGGGCTTTCTCGAAGCCTCCAGAGTGGACAATGCGGCACGCCACCTCGATATTGGGTGTTCAGCCGGACTGCTGCTTGAACGATCCCAGGAACGGTACTGTCTGACTGGCGTCGGGATTGAACCAGGCGACGCCTACCGGGCGTACGCGGAAAGCCGGGGTCTCAAGGTTTACCCGTCGTTAGACGGAATGGAGGCGGCGAGGGAGCGCAGGTTCGATCTGGTCAGCGTGGTGCACGTCCTGGAACACCTGCCGGACCCGGTCAGCTATCTGCAGCGGATACGGGAAGATTGGCTCACGCACGATGGCGCATTGCTGGTCGAAGTCCCGAACCTGTACGCGCACGAATGTTTCGAAGTGGCGCACATGAGCGCATTCAGCGAACACAGCCTGCGCCGTGCGCTTGAGTTGAGCGGCTTTGCCATCCAAGCGTTGAGGAAACACGGGTCGCCTCGATCAGAGCTCTTGGCGCTCTACATCACCGCACTCGCGCGACCTGTCACCGGGAACATGAAGGATATCTCGTTTAGAGACGTCGCCGAACGCGGTGTGCGCATCAAGCGCTGGATGGGGATGGCCCGCAGACGAGTCGTAGAGCGTCTGTTCCCCGTCCGGGCGTGGAAAAAACTCTAAAGGATCCAATATGCTGAAGACACGGAAACCATCGCTGCTCAAACTCCTGTTCCTTACAGCGGTCTTCTTGTTTATCCCAGCCTGTGGCGTCCCCGACCAGGCCGAAACTGCTTTACCATCTCCAACCGTCGCAGAGACGCAGGTTGAAGCAAGCGAAGCTCCTCCGCTCCCGACGGACACACCATCCCCAAGCCCGACAGCCTCCCCCACTGCAACTGCCACAGTTGTTCCCACATCCACGCCTTCTCCTGAGCCGAGCCCTTCACCCACCCCCACGATAACCGTTGGAGCTCCGGCAGCAGTCTCTGGAAACTGGATCGTAAAATACCTGGTCCTGCCCGGTACCGGCGGCCCCGTTGGATGCGGGGACAGCCTCGTCCCGGTCAGCACCGGCCAGATGATTTCTGGAGATGTCTCGCAGGATGTCAGCACCGCATTGAAGAGCCTTTTTTCGACCGGCGGCCAGCACATCGGAGATCTTTACAACGCGCTTTACCAGTCCAATTTGAGTGTGGCAAGCGTCGACTTTAAAAAACAGACTGGCGAGATCACGGTTTACCTTGCTGGAGGCTTTACCAAGCCGAAAGACGACTGTGAGAAGCTGCGGTACCGCGCCCAGGTATGGGACACGATCCGGCAGTTCCCTGAGATCTGGAGAGCTTATGTCTGGGTAAACGATAAACTGCTCGGGGATTTGCTCGTGGTCGGGGACAACTGAGTTTCGAGCACAGTATGGCGCGCATCGGCATCAATCCAGCGCGGGAAAAAGTTTCAAGCTACAAGCCTGAAAGGGTCACGGTAGCCATGCTGACTTACCTGCCACACCTGGAGGGATACTTCCGCAGCCGGTTCGACATATTGAAGATAAGCCTTGCAAGCCTGTTCGCGAACACCTCGGCGCCGTACGATTTGTTGGTCTTCGATAACGGCAGCTGCGTCCCGGTCGTTGAATATCTGACGCGACTGAAAAGCGAAGGATGGATCGATTTTTTATTGCTCTCAGGCACCAATATCGGAAAGATCGGGGCATTCAGGCTGATCTTTGGGGCTGCCCCGGGAGATTTGGTGGCATACGCAGACGACGACATATTCTTTTACCCCGGCTGGTTAGAGGCGCATCTGTCAATTCTGGATACTTATCCTAAAGTCGGGATGGTCAGCGGCTCACCAGTCCGAGACGCTGCCGAGCGGGCGAGGAGCTCCCTTTACCGTTTTATCGATGATAATCGAGGAGGGCTGTCGGTATCCCGGGAAAGGCGGATCCCAGACCAATGGGAGATCGATTGGGCAGTCAGCGTTGGACGGGACCCCCAGGCTTATCTGGTATCCACTGTGGATCAACCGGATCTGATCTTGACCCTCCGGGGAGTGGAAGCTTTTGGATCGGCAAGCCACTTCCAGTTCCTGGCTCCCAAAGATGTCATCCTCCGGGCAATCCCCGAAGAATGGAGCGGGAGGCTGATGGGAGAGATGATCCAGCTGGATGAAGCTGTCGACGAACTGGGGTATCTCCGGCTCTCCACGGTGGAGAGGACCACACGCCACCTCGGGAATACGATCAGCCCAGATGTGATCGAAGACGCCAGGGGTGTCGGTATAAAACCAGACGCGAAACCCTTTTCTTCCAAAACTGGGAAACACTGGATGATGCGGTTGCCCGGGAGCAGGCGACTCCTCAGCAGGTTCTATGACTACCTGTTTCGGCTGTTGCATAACGTGGATTAAGCCAGATTGGGAAATCCCTCTGTTGCCTGGTTGATATGTACGAAGATCCGTCCCCGGTGATGGCAGTTGAAACCCCACCAACAAGTCCACATAGACCCACCTGCAAAGGTTTCAACCCGAAGGAATCCGGGTTCCGAGGTCCGATTGCACCAGGTAGGTTTCCCCGCCAGAACCCAGAGTACGATCAGGCGACCCTGTACTTCGTGATCATCAAGTCAAAGACATGGCCAATATCAGGCGGCGATTTATCAAAGCGATCCGCACATTCTGCGACGGGGGTTCCCAGATAGTCTCACGCCCCGAAATCCCGGCGATCTTACCAGAAGAAGTTGCCGAAGCCCGGGAATTTTTTCCCATGCCCAAGTTCTTCATTTTTGGGCACGCTCGCTCGGGGACGACCCTGCTGGCTCGCCTGGTGCGCGCCCATCCCGAAGTGTACTGCAACTGGCAGGCCCATTTTTTCACGCAACCGCCGCTGCTCACCTCGCTGGTCTCCGATCCGGAGACTGCAAACTGGCTTTCCAGGAGAAATAACCGCTGGAACCGGGGGAGGGATCTGTCGCCGGTAGTTCTACGGGCGGCAGCTGATTTCATCCTGGAACGAGATGCCCGCCGGGCAGGCAAGTCCGTGGTAGGCGATAAAAGTCCGAACAGCGCGCTGAATGGTGAATCGGTCCGCTTGCTGTACAATGTCTATCCGGACGCAAAGCTGCTGTTTATCGTGCGAGATGGAAGAGACACGGTGATCTCGCACAGATTTCAGAGCTTCATCGATTCGGTTGAGAGCCTTCCTCCCGAAGACCTGGAAATTCGCGGCGCATACCTGCGGGATCCGCGGCCCTTCCTTCGTAAAGAACGGTCCCTGTTCACCCGGAAAGGATTGCGCCGGGCAGCGGAGAACTGGGTCAGGAATTTGACCGAGACCGACGCAGCTGCCCGATCTCTGTATGATGCGAGGTATCTTAGTCTGCGGTATGAAGACCTGCTCGCAGACCCCGTCGAGGTGATGGACAAAGTTTGGCGTTTCCTGGAGGTCAGCGAGCCCTCTGACGATCTGCAAAGAGCTGTCATAGAGGAAATCCAGGAAAACCCAGACCACGAGTGGCAGTTGCAGAAGGAACAGGAGATCGCTGCGACACTGCAAAAAGGCCGTCACGGCTCATGGAAGGAATATTTCACCTTCGAGGATGCCCGAATGTTTTTAGAAGTCGCCGGCGAAGCTTTAGCGTCCTGGGGATACGAGCCAGAGTGAAGATCCTCATCGCAGGTTTAGGGTCTGTGGGTCGGCGGCACCTGAGGAACCTCGCCGCGCTGGGTGAGCGAGATATCCTCCTGTACCGCAGCAGGCTGAGTACACTGCCAGAAGAGGAGCTGGCTGGATATCCGGTCTATGAGGACCTCGATGCTGCGTTTGCCGCTGGACCGGAAGCAGCCATCGTCGCGACTCCGACCGCCAGGCACCTGGAAGTCGCGATCCCGGCAGCAGAAGCAGGATGCCACCTGCTGATCGAGAAGCCACTTACTCATTCCATGGACAGGGTTGACGATCTTCGGTCTGCTGTCGAGGCAAGAGGAGTGAAAGTGCTGATGGGATACCAGTTCCGCTTCCACCCCGGATTGAGGGAAGTCAAGCGGGAACTAGATGCCGGGTCGATCGGTCGACCGCTCTACTTTCACGCTCATTGGGGAGAGCACCTTGGCGGCTGGCATCCGTGGGAAGATTATCGTCTGGGGTACAGCGCGCGCGCTGACCTGGGTGGAGGCGCGCTGCTGACTCTCTGCCACCCGCTCGACTACCTGCGATGGTTTTTTGGAGAGGCAGTGGTTGCCTGGGCTGAGCTTGGTCGGATCAGCGAACTCGAGATCGACGTCGAAGACGTTGCGGAGTTGTACCTGCACTTCGACTCCGGGGTGCAGGGCAGTCTCCATCTTGACTATTTCCAGCGACCACCCAGCCATTACCTGGAAATAGCAGGGTCGGCTGGGACGATCCGCTGGGACAACCGTGAAGGAGGAGTGCATCGCTTCCGCTCGGGAGACGATCGGTGGGAATACCTTCCGCCTCCCCAGGGATTCGAAAGGAATTCAATGTTTCTAGACGAGTTGCGGCATTTCCTTGACGTGTGCCGCGGGGTAAGCCGGCCCGTCTGTATGCTCGAGGACGGTATCCGATCGATGCAACTGATCGCCGCGGCGAAGGAGATCGCTGCGACTGTTGGTGACAATAATCTGAGCAAGAAACCCGATTCGGTTTCCTCCAGCGGATCCCGTTCATAAACTCCCATGGGTGATCGGCGAGCGCGCAGGACAAAAACCCTCATCATCGCAGCATTAACCCTTATCGGGGCAACGGGCGGACTGATGCTTTGGACGAACATGCCGTGGGGGATTGGAGTCGGATACGATTCATTCTACTATTTGAGCGCGGCGGATAATCTCCTCCTCGGGTATGGCCTGAGCATTCAGGATGGATTTGGGAATTTCCTCCCCGTCACTCACTACCCGCCGCTCTATCCGCTTACCCTGGCTGCCGGGATGGCGGCAACCGGGCTCGAGGGGGTTGTTGTAGCCCGAGCTCTCACCTGCCTTTTATTCGCGATGAACGTGTCCGTGACCGGCTGGTTAGTGTTCAGGTACACCGGCTCTCTACTGGCCAGCTCGTTGAGCGTGCTGGCTGTCTTATTTTCCTTCGTCTTGATCGACCTGCACCTTATGGCGATGACCGAGCCGCTTTTTTTGGTCATCATGCTGCTTGCCCTATATCTCCTGGCTGAATATGTAAGGAGCAGGCGAACCGGGTTGTTGATCGGGTCTGCGATCCTGGCAGGGGCAGCTTATCTCACCCGCTACATCGGCCTTTCCTTGATCGTGACCGGGCTGCTGGGGTTGGCCCTCTTCGCTAAAAGCAGCTGGAGGAAAAAGATCACCGACGGGTTGCTATATGTGTCCGTCAGTGGTGCGCCTGTGCTAGTCTGGTATTTGCGCAATTTCAACCTGACCGGCATCGCAACCAATCGGGTCATGCTCTTCCATCCACCGACCAAAACTCAATTGCTGCTGGGAGCGAACACCGTTACGTCCTGGGTGCTGCCGGGGTTTCTCCCAACGGTTTTGAGGCTGGCGATCCTGACCGGAGTGATCCTGTTTCTCTTGATCCTCCTGGTCTGGAAGTTAATCCGCGACCCTCGCTATCGAGATGACCGGAGGAATGGTTACACCTGCTACCAATTAATCACTACCTTAGTGATCTTTGATGCAGTTTACATCGGATTGCTTGGGGCTTCACTGACCTTTTTTGACGCCTCGACCCGCCTGAACGACCGCATCCTTTCCCCCATATATCTGACCACGCTTATCTGGGGGATGCTCCTCCTCTGGAATGGACTTTCCATAGAAGGTTCGCGGCCGAAAAAACTCCTGGCTGTAGTGGGCATATTAATATTTGCTGGTTTCAACCTGGCACGGAGCGCAGATATCCTGCGCGAGATGAGACTTGAAGGAATAGGCTTCACCGGGCGGGAGTGGCAGAGCTCCGAAACGATTGCATTGGTCAGCCAGCTGCCAGCGGATGCGCTACTCTATTCCAACGAAGCCTCCCCGATCACATTCTTGACCGGCAGGCTGGCGAACTGGATCCCGGAAAATTTCGATCCGGTGAAAGGCGAACACGACAAGAGGTATCTGGAGAGAATTGAGGAGATGAAGGCAAACCTGCTCCAGGCAAAAGGCGCCCTGGTGGTTTTTGATTCCATAACCGAGGCCAACGTGTATGCCCCAATCAATGAGCTCACGGCGGGCCTGGTATTGTGGAAAGATGCAAAAGATGGGGCAATTTTCGTAAGCCCTTGATAGCTTGGTGAAAAAGGAGAACTGATGACCGTTCAAATAATGTTTACTGGTCCGATCGACCAGTCCCTGCCGGTGATAACCTCACTTTCCGTGCTTGCGGCGTACATCGATCCGAACACAGGTGGGATGCTGTTCCAGATCCTCGCAGTCCTGTTCGGTGTGATCTCAGGGTTGTTCCTGTTCTTTTCCGGGCGGATCAAGAACGCTTTCTACAAGTTTCGGCGGAAACTGGGAACCGAGAAGGAGAACCCGGCTGGCCCGAAGAGCGGAGACGACGATCCGGAGACCCCTGGTTGATTTTGCGCCTCTAACAGGTCCAGTTGAAGATGTATACATTAATCATGGGATTCGATGCCTTCGACCCAGATATCTTTGAGCGGTTGATGGCATCTGGGTCGGTTCCGAACCTGGCTCGCTACGCGGACAGGGGAGGATATGCCAGGTTTGAGGTGGCGAATCCTCCGCAGAGCGAGGTATCCTGGACGAGCATTGCCACCGGGCTGGGCCCAGGGGGGCACGGGATCTTCGATTTCGTCCATCGAGACCCGAAAAGCTACATCCCCTACGTCTCTCTCCTGCCAACACAGCGCGGCCTGGGAGGTTTCAAATTCGTCCGTCCATCCTCCGCCGCCACGATCTTCGAGCATGCCGCCCGGAAGGGATATCCCGCGACGAGCCTGTGGTGGCCGGCGACGTTTCCCGCGCGACCAGAGATGCCCATCAACACGATCCCTGGCCTGGGGACTCCCGACATCCTGGGAAAACTTGGTGTTGGAACACTGTTCACCACTGAGAATGATTTTACTGGCGATGGTATGAAGACTGCGGTAGATCGTCTGGTCTCAACCGGATACAGCCGGTATAAGGGGAACCTGCGAGGACCGGCCAGGCAGAAGGGAGGCGAAGCGAATACGCCAGCTGTCCCGTTTGAGATCGAGGTGGCGAACGATGAACAGGCGAGGATTAAGATTGGACAGAGAGCCATTGACCTCGTCCCCGGCAAATGGAGCCCCATTATCGAACTATCATTCAATATGGGGATGCTGGTCAAGATTGGCGCAGTCACCCGGTTCATCCTCAGAAGCATGCGTCCCCACGTCATGCTGTATACCCTCCCGCTCCAGATCCACCCCCTCCATTCTCCCTGGCCGTACGCCTCACCGCCTGGTTTTGTCAGGCGCATCTGGGGATCCCACGGTCCGTTCCTCACGCTTGGCTGGCCGCAGGATACCACCGGGCTGGAAGATGGTTGCATCACCGATGAGCAATTCCTGGACCTGTGCGATTCGATATTCGCCAGGCGTTCGCAGATCCTGCTGGATAGCCTTCCGAACTTCCACGAAGGCCTCCTGGCATCAGTTTTCGATACTTTGGATCGGGTCCAGCATATGTTTCTGCGGGACCGCCCGGACGTCGTTGAGAAGTGGTACATCAAACTCGACGAGCTGGTCGGGAAGGTCGAGGTGAAGCTCCGGGAAAGGGGAGAGAAACAGCCTCGAATACTCATCGTCTCGGACCATGGGTTCAAGCGATTCGATTTTAAAGTTCATTTGAACCGTTGGTTAATCGACAAACATTATCTCGCTCCTGCCGGGCCAGGCAAAGACGGAAAGTTGAGGGATGTCGACTGGTCGCGCAGCCAGGCGTATGCCATCGGACTGAACAGCCTGTACTTTAACATTTCCGGGCGAGAGGGGCAGGGAGTCCTGTCGGAGGAGGCGATTGAACCGCTGCGGAGCAGGCTGCGTAAGGAGCTCCTGGCCTGGGAAGGCCCGGATGGGAAGCCAGTGGTCAAGAGCGTTATTTCGCGCGAAGAAGGCCTGATTGGGCGGCTGGCCGAGCATGGCCCGGACCTGATCATTGGTTATTCTCCAGGCTACCGGGCTTCTGCCCAGACCGGTCTGGGAGAATGGACCGAACATTCGATCGAACTGAACCGGGATCATTGGGGCGCGGACCACTGTATAGACGCATCTTCAGTCCCAGGGGTCATCTTCTCCAGCCAGGGCTTGAAGAACCATCCCTCCCCATCCTATCGCGACATTCCGGTGATAACCATCGACGAGGATCTCCCGTCCGGCGGAGGGGCGCCGCCCCCTTCGTTTTCTGAGGAGGACCAGGAGATCCTTGAAGAAAGAATGAAGAGTCTTGGCTACCTATAGACCGGGTTTCCTCCCCTGGCAGGCGGTCTTTCGTGGGTTCGCGATCTGCATCGTACCGGTCCATGTTTGGGCCATGATCGCAGTTTTCAGAGCGGTCCCCTCATGGATACTTTCCATGTCTATTGGGGAGATGATCGCGGTTATGGCGTATCCGCTTGTCTTCGCACTTCTCGAAAGCGGAATCGTGCTCACTGGCTTAATCGCCGCAGCGGTCATCCTGCCAGCTGCCCTCTACCGGAAACAGTTTGTATCTCAAACCATCCTGATCGTATTTATTCTCACCGCCTGGGCGCTTTTGATGCAGTTTTACGGCCAGGTTTGGGGCTTTTGGACGCCCAGACGATTCTTGTTGGGGTTGGTTCCGGTCCTCCTGCTGGTCGGGGTGGCTTCGGCTATCAACGCACGCAGCAAGACTATTCAGGACATCTTGGATGCCCTGGCAGAGAGGTTCCTCGTCCTGGCTTTGGTATACATCGCCCTAGATTTGATCTTCCTTGCAATCATTGTGTCACGGAACATCCTCTAGGAATTTCAGGACAGCTCCCGCAGGTTAATCCACTGCATGCATCTTCTTCCGGCACATAAGCTCAACTCAGGGACTTTTCACCTGCTTCGAACTTGCCAGAGGTCAACCTGGAGCCGGGAATGTTTCCTATTGGAATAAGTTGATGGCTTCTCAAAAAGAATTCAAGCGACGGGATTTTCTAAAGCTGGTTGGGACATTGCCATTGCTCAAGCTGGCCGGATCGACGCTGGTGGAAAAGATCGAACAGGAGGGTAATGCTACAAATGTGCTGGTACTGGTATTTGACGCCCTTTCAGCAAGGAACGTTTCCCTTTACGGCTATCCGAGAAAGACCACGCCCAATTTCGAGAGGTTTGCAGAGATCTCCACTGTTTTTCACAGGCATTACGCAGCCGGGAGCTTCACTTCTCCAGGGACAGCATCCATCCTCACCGGGACATATCCCTGGTCCCACAGGGTATTCCACTTATATGGCACAGTAATCGAAGGTTTTGAGGATAGGAATATTTTCCACATATTCCCAGGTGATTTATATACGCGGATGACTTTCACCCATAATGACCTGGCTTCCATGCTGCTGCATCAATTTGGCCAGGATGTGGATCTCCATAAAAAAACTAAAGAACTCTGTTTGTTCAACGAGTATCTCCTATCGGAGGGTATTCTCGAAAAGGACCACAACGCGGTTTTTCTTGGGGAAAGGACGGTCACCCGGGGACAGCGCGGCCAGGACCTCCAGCTCCCGAGCTCTCTCTTCCTGTCTGCCCTCCATCGGATCTGGAGGAATAAAGGAAAGGGGGATTTCCTTGCTGAATATCGAGATAGATTTCCACGCGGCCTTCCTTCGACGAATGCCGGTCCATTCGTTTACCTGCTCGAAGATGCGATTGATTGGGTTCAGCAGGCGATAGTAACTCAGGGGGGATTGTTCTTCGCCTATTTCCATTTCTTACCTCCACACGAGCCTTACACCACGAGACGGGAGTTCATCAACATTTTCAGAGATGGCTGGGCTCCGGTGCAGAAGCCACAGCACCATTTTACAGAAGGGCATACAGACGACGTATTGAATGTTAAAAGGCGGGAATACGATGAGTACATCGCTTACGTGGATGCGGAGTTTGGACGGCTGTTTGATTTCATGGATGCTCACGATTTGCTCGAAAACACGTATGTTATCCTGACATCAGACCACGGAGAGATGTTTGAACGGGGGATTCTTGAGCACATCACACCGACTCTTTATGAACCGATCACCCGCGTCCCGTTGCTGATCCACGGTCCAGGCCAATCAGCCCGGCAGGATGTCCTGGCGAACACCAGCTGCGTCGACCTGTTGCCTACTATCTGTCATTTCATTGGCAAGGAGACGCCTGAATGGAGTGAAGGCGAGGTGCTGCCCCCTTATTCTGAGTCAGGAATCGATCCAGTTCGAAGCGTATTTACCATGGACGCGAAGAGCAACCCCAAAAATGCCCCTCTCCGCAAAGGCACAATTTCGATGGTGAAAGGGAACCACAAACTGATCTACTATTTTGGGTACGATGATTTTAACGATCAATTCGAATTATACGACCTCGAAAATGATCCTGAAGAACTCGAAAACCTGTACAGCGCTAATGAATCTACTGCGAAGGATCTCCGGGAGGAGCTTTTATCAAAACTGCAAGAGGTAAATGGTCCATATCAAAGGAATTGATGTTGAAATCTTAGTGGTTTTGATTTAAAATTCGTGGGTTCATTTTTTGGAGGTATCGGGCGGAAGAATAAGCTCTAACCTCGAGTAGAGGAATTCGATGCAGTTTTAGAATTGTCAGATCAGTGTCCGGACAGCTGAGTCTGGGGTGGAGTTCAAGTTCTGATTTCGAAGCACCTGAATCCAAACGATCGAAAATCACAGCGTTGCGCTTCGAGTAAAAGCGCTGACTGTCTTTCTCTGAATGCCACCCCGCGCAGTTGAAATTTCGATGTATCAGATACACGGAAACCCAAATAGACATGCTCAGCCCACTGCACAACGAGATGTCATCATGAAGGAGATAATCAATGAGTAAAAGTAAGAAAATAGCAGAATTGATCTCGCCGTATGGAGGCAGGCTGATCAACCTGGTCGTCGACCCGGATGAGAGGCAGGCCCTCCTCGAGCGGTCGAGCCGGCTGCCGTCGGTGAAGATTTCCGCCAGGGCTCTCTGCGACCTGGAGCTGTTGGCTACGGGCGGCTATTCTCCACTCGACAGGTTCATGGGGAAAGCCGACTACGAACGGGTACTGACCGAAATGCGGCTCAAAAACGGCACCCTCTTCCCAATCCCGATCACGCTGCCGCTCGACGAAGGCGCCCTGCCAACCTGGGGCGAAGCGATCACCCTGAGCGACGCCCGGAGCAATCCGATCGCGATCATGCAGATCGAAGAGGTGTACCACTGGGACCCCCAGAGAGAAGCGCGCCTGGTTCTGGGAACAACGGATTCCCGCCACCCCCTGGTGTCCGAGATGAACACCTGGGGAAAGGTCTATGTTTCAGGCGCATTGAAGGTGATCGATCTCCCCAAGTACCATGATTTCGTCGATCTCCGCCTGACACCAGCCCAGGTGAGGGAGCGGCTGTCGGCGATGGGATATGCGAACGTGGTCGCCTTCCAGACCCGCAACCCGATGCACCGCATCCACGAGGAACTCACCAAGCGGGCGGCCGAGGAAGTCAACGGAAGCCTGCTGATCCATCCTGTCGTTGGTCTGACCAAGCCGGGCGATGTCGATCACTACACCCGCGTCCGGGTCTACCGCACGCTGGTGGAAAATTACTACGATCCCAAGCGCACCATGCTCAGCCTGTTGCCGCTGGCGATGCGGATGGCCGGTCCGCGCGAGGCGGTCTGGCACGCCATTATCCGGCGCAACTTCGGCGCGACGCACTTCATCATCGGCCGAGATCACGCCGGTCCTGGGAAAGATGGAAATGGGAACCCGTTCTACGGACCGTATGAAGCCCAGCTGATGCTCGCGCAGTACGGGGAAGAGATCGGCGTTCAGCCCATCGAGTTCAAGGAGCTGGTATATCTGGCAGATGAAGAGCGGTACGAAGAGTCCACGAAAGTCGCCGAAGGGACCCGCATCTTTTCTATCTCTGGAACTGAGGTCCGCGAGGAGTATCTCGGGAAGGGAAAGATACTCCCGGAATGGTTCACGCGCAAAGAGACCGCTGAGATCCTCCAGCAAATGTATCCCCCCAAGCATAAACAGGGTTTCTGCCTGTGGTTTACCGGCTTGAGCGGTTCAGGCAAATCGACGACTGCGGAGATTGTCACTTCCCTCCTGCTGGAGCGTGGACGCCAGGTAACGCTGCTGGACGGGGATGTCGTGCGCACGCACCTCTCGAAGGGATTGGGGTTCAGCCGGGAAGACCGCGACACGAACATTTTACGGATCGGATTTGTCGCCGGGGAGATCGCCCGCCACGGCGGGATCGCCATTTCGGCTGCCATCAGCCCTTATCGCTCTACACGGAACGAGGTCCGCAAAATGGTCGGGGATGGCCGCTTTATTGAAATCTTTGTTGACACCCCGATAGAAGTCTGCGAGGCTCGCGATGTAAAAGGTTTATACGCCCGCGCCCGGCGCGGTCAGATCACCGGATTTACCGGGGTAGACGATCCCTACGAAACCCCCGAAGACCCTGAGATCACTTTGTACACGGTGGGAGTCGCTCCAGAAGAGAATGCAGCCAAGATCATCGCATACCTCGAAGAACGGGGGTTTTTGCTCCCGGATAGTTCGAATGGGAAATCCAGGGCAAACGAGAGTGAGCAGGAAGAACCGAAGGAATTAGAGGCTGTCGCGTCCTGAAACTGGAATGATCTCCCCTTATCAATCGTTCGACCTGACAGGCCGGATAGCCCTTGTCACTGGAGGCGCCGGCCTGTTGGGATCGGAATTTTGCAAGACTCTGGCTGCCGCTGGCGCGCGGGTGGTCGTGGCTGACATCGATCGAGGCGCGGCAACAGACCTGGCTGCCAGCATCAATGAACGGGGGGAGTGGACAAATGCCGTCCCTGGTCCTGGTCAGGCGCATGCCGTCCAGGTGGATGTGAGCTCGCGGGATTCCGTCCGCGAGATGGTTGCTTTTGTGCTCGCGGAATTCGGTCGCCTGGACATTCTGGTGAACAGCGCGGCCCTGGACCCGAAAGTCAAACCAAAATCACTGGACGCAGGCTGGTCATCTGAAAATCTGGCGGGTGGTAAAGAAAAGTCGGGAGACAAGCATCCGAAACCTGAAGATGCACTGACCTATTCCTTCGAAGATT
>CAYQDF010000030.1:0-32124 GCA_964416175.1 uncultured Anaerolineaceae bacterium | reverse complement strand
TCGAAACGGACATTTGCTGGCCGGGAACGTCACAGTGTACGAAGCGGGAGTTGACCTGGCGAGGGTCGAAAATCCGTCAACCATTGCCCTGGCGCTCAACGCCGTCGTCGGCGCAGATTACGAGGAGGTCTTTGCAGCTGCGAGCCAGCCCGCTTCCGAAAACGCTGTTTATGCTACCCTGGCAAAGTTCGTCACTGAAGAGCAAAAAGCCCGCCTGGAAAAGCTCGCGACTGAAATGGAAGCTGCCTATGCGGGCAGCCGGGTGGCAGAAAAACCCAGCCTGGCCGGTCTGCAGTTCGAACCGCACCTGCAGCGCCGCTACCCGGAGCACGACCTGGCTTCGAACATCCTCGGATTTGTCAACTGGGAAGGGGAAGGATTTTTTGGAATTGAAGAGAGATTCGATGATGAACTCGCTGGGAAACCGAAACGCGTATGGGTGTCCTACGACCCAAACCGGGTGGAGGAGATTCCGGAGGTACCGGAAGGCACAGGGCTTATCCTGACCATCGATCGTGAGATCCAGGCGACCGTTGAGGGCATCGTGGAAAGCGCAATGCAGGAGAGCGGCGCCGAGTCTGCCACGATCGTGGTGATAAATCCGACCAATGGCGATATTCTGGCAATGGCCACCTACCCGCGCATGGATTTAAACGAATTCTGGAATTACGGTGAGGTCTTCGAAGGGGACACGCCGTTCAACCGCGCCATCAGCGGAACGTACGAGCCGGGTTCTGTGTTCAAGGTCCTGACGATGGCGGCTGCGCTGGATTCGGGCACCGTAAAACCGAAGACGGAGTTCCTGGATACAGGCTCCATTGAGGTAGGTGGGACGATCATCCGCAACTGGAACAGCGGGGCCTGGGGACCTCAGGATATGCTGGGTTGTATGCAGCACTCTTTGAACGTGTGTCTCGCCTGGGTGGCTACCCAGACCGGCGCCAGGCAGTTCTATTCCTATTTGCAGAACTTCGGGATCGGACACTTGACCGGCATCGACCTGGCTGGAGAGAATCCGGGGCGTCTCAAACTCCCGGGAGACAGCGACTGGTACGAAGCGGACCTGGGCACAAACTCATTTGGCCAGGGGGTGGCTGTGACGCCGGTCCAGATGGTCATGGCTGTCTCGGCAATTGCAAACAACGGTGAGATGGTGTACCCTCGGATCGTCCTTTCCATGATCGATGAGGGCAGGCAGTATAATACCTCCCCACGAATTGCAGGTACTCCGATCTCTGCCAACACTTCGGAGAAACTGACCGAGATGCTGGCGACTTCCCTGGAGATCGAATCATCCGTGGCTTTGGTAGACGGCTACCGCGTGGCAGGCAAAACCGGCACCGCAGAGATCCCCACGCCTTTTGGATATACAAGCAGCCAGACCAACGCTTCGTTCGTTGGCTGGGGACCGATCGGCGACCCGAAATTCCTGGTCTACGTCTGGCTGGAGAAACCCACCACCTCTCCCTGGGGTTCGGTGGTTGCTGCACCGGTCTTCCGCCAGGTCGTTGAGAGGCTTGTGGTCTTGATGGACATCCCACCGGATGAGGTCCGGATGGAGCTCCTGCAAGGTCAGTAATGGTTTGAATCCGAAGAGAAGATGTTGACTCTGGGACACATCCTCGAGGCGCTCACTGGAATCCGCCCGGAAGGGGATACTCTGCCAGTATCCGGGGCGGCGATCGATTCACGTCAGGTGGAGCCTGGCGGCATGTTTGTCGCTCTGCCTGGTGAACATACCGATGGGCACGATTACGTCGGGGAGGCTTTCACCCGGGGGGCATCGGTAGCCCTGATTCAACGTGAAGGGAGCGGCGAATTCCCGGTCATTGACCTGCGTTCTGGCTGGCAGGCAGAAGCTTTTTCTGGGCTCAACCGCGGGCCGATCTGCCTGGCGGTCAAAGACACCCTGCATGCGCTGCAGACCATCGCAAGATACTGGCGGCGGCAGCGGGATATCCGGGTTATCGGCATAACCGGCAGCGTCGGAAAATCGACGACAAAGGAAGTCGTGGCAGAAGTGTTAAACCAGCGGTATAAGACTCTGAAAAGCCCCGGGAACTTGAACAACGAAATCGGTTTGCCCTTGACGATGGTTCAACTAAACGAGAGTCACGAACGAGCCGTTTTGGAGATGGGATTTTATGTCCCCGGCGAGATAGACTTCCTCTGCGAGATCGCTCTCCCACAGGTCGGAGTCGTGACGAATGTCGGCACCGTACACGCAGAACGGGCAGGATCGATCCAGGAAATCGCCCGAGGAAAAGCGGAATTGGTGCAACGGCTCCCTCCCGCGCCCGAGGGCGTGGCAATCTTGAATTACGATGACCCGATCGTCCGAGAAATGGCGGCGAAAACCAAAGCCCGCATCTTCTTCTATGGGTTAAGCCCGGAGGCAGACCTATGGGCAGATGGTGTCGAGGGGATGGGGTTGGAGGGGATCAAGTTCCGGATGCATTACGTGGGCGAAGTGCTTTACCTGCGCGTACCTTTGATCGGTCGCCATTCGGTGCACACAGCCTTGCGGGCAGCTGCGGTAGGGCTGGTTGAAGGGCTGACCTGGCAAGAGATTGTCGGAGGGCTGCAGTCGAAGCAAGTGCAGCTCAGACTGGTAGCTGTGCGGGGTGGATCGGGCGCTTTGATCCTGGATGACACCTATAATGCTTCTCCGGAATCGACGCTGGCTGCACTGAACCTGCTGGACGAGATGGATGGACGGAAGGTAGCCGTTTTAGGAGATATGCTCGAGCTGGGGCAGTACGAGCAGCAGGGGCATAAGATGGTGGGTGTGCGAGCGGCAGAAGTCGTGGATGAGCTCATCACCGTTGGAGATAGGGGCAAGCTCATCGCCGCGGCAGCTGCCGAGGCTGGCCTGCCCGTATCGAAGATCAAGATCTGCGCCCGGAATCAGGAAGCGATCGATTATCTTCGGGACAGGCTAGACTCAAAAGACGTGGTTTTGGTGAAGGGCTCCCGTGGAATGCAGATGGAATCCATTGTCTCAGCCCTGGAGGGGCGCGCATGAGTCAGATCGCCCTCGCGCTGGGCTTAGCCGGGGTCAGCTTCATGCTGGCTGTTATCTGGGGTGCGCCGTTATTGCGGGTGTTGAAGTATTTCAACATTGGCAAATCAATCCGCGTCGAGGGCCCGGAAAGGCACTTTACAAAGCAGGGAACGCCCACGATGGGCGGCATCATGATCGTTCTGCCGGTGGTTCTGGTGACCCTGTTGATGAATGCGGCGACCTTGTTTGGGTTGACGGTCACCGGCCGCTCCGTGCTTCTGCCAGTCGGCGTCATGCTGATCTTTGCCTTGCTGGGGATGATCGACGATTGGGAGGGGGTGCGCGGTCCCCGACGCGGCCTAGGGATGCGAGCAAGGACAAAATTTGCTCTTCAAATCCTTTTTGCCCTGGTGGTAACTTACGGATTGGTCTATTACCTTGACGCACCCCGGCTCTACCTTCCCGGGATCAAACGGGAAGTGCACATCGATTTAACGCTTTATATCCCGGTTGCGGTCTTTCTGATCGTTGCCACCTCGAACGCGGTGAACTTCACGGATGGGCTGGACGGCCTGGCTGGTCTGATTTCAGTGACAGCATTCGTTACCTATGGGGCGATTGCTCTGTTTCAAGGCCAATTGTATCTCGCGCGATTTTGCTTCATCATCGCCGGCGCAACCTTCGGATTCCTGTGGTTCAACGTGCACCCGGCAGAGCTGATCATGGGCGATACCGGGGCGCAGTCTCTGGGAGCAACACTGGCAGTGGTCGCCCTCATGACCGGGCACTGGATCCTGCTCCCGGTGATCGCCATCATTCCTCTGAGCGAGACCCTGAGCGTGATTCTCCAGATTTTGTATTTTAAGTTCACCGGAGGGAGGCGCCTGTTCAAGATGGCGCCGCTGCATCACCATTATGAATTGTCGGGCTGGAGCGAGACCCAGGTTGTGCAGCGGTTCTGGTTGATCAGCCTGCTGTTTGGGATGATTGGCGTCGCACTGGCGATAACTTGAAAGTGCTCCAATTCACACGGGAGAGGGCTCTCAGGTGCTGCCAGAGGTTGGATTATTGATGAAGACGAGTTCTGTGGAGGAATGGAGCGGAAAACGCGTGCTGGTGATCGGCGCTGCCAGGCAGGGGCTCGCTGCAGCTCGCTTCCTGGCCCGGGCCGGATCGCTGGTCGTGATTAACGACCGGCTACCCCCTGAGCGGCTTCGTGAAGCGCAGGCATCGATGGCAGGCGAGCCGGTTTCCTGGGTGCTGGGTGATCACCCATTGAGCCTGCTGGACTCGGCTGACCTGGTCTGCGTCTCTGGTGGGGTTCCGCTGTCGATCCCTCTGCTGCGTGAGGCAAAGCGAAGAGGGATCCCTCTGACAAATGATGCCGACATCTTCCTCAGGGAGTCGCCCTGCAGGGTGATTGGCGTCACGGGTTCGGCGGGCAAGACCACCACAACGACGCTGGTTGCCAGGATGGCTTTCGCCAGCCAGGACTGGATGAAGTCCTCAAATCGCAGGGAAGGAGACCAGCAGGCAGCTTCTCGCATCCGAGGGAAACCCCCGAAGGTCTGGGTAGGCGGAAACATCGGCACTCCTCTGATTACAGCGCTGCCTGAGATGGCACCCGACGATCTGGCTGTGATGGAACTCTCCAGCTTTCAACTTGAGCTGGTGACGACTTCGCCTCAGATCGCCGCCGTCCTCAACGTGACGCCCAATCATCTCGACCGCCACGGCACAATGGAGGATTATCTGGCAGCGAAGGCCCGGATTCTCGCTTACCAGACCGGTGAAGACACGGCGGTGTTGAATCGTGACGACGAAGGAGCCTGGAGCCTGGTCGATTTGGTCAAAGGAGACCTGGTGACCTTCGGTTTTGATCAGCTGCAAACGGACCAGGCTGGAACATATTTTGATCCTGACAACGAGACCATTATGGTCGTAGATACCGATCACGGCGCTGTGCTACCGGTGCTCGGGGTAAATGAGATCTCGCTGCGCGGCCGGCACAACCTGAGCAATGTCTTGGCCGCATGCGCGATCGCGCTGGCGGCAGGGATATCCCCTGAGGCCATGGCAGATGGCGTCCGGAGCTTCAATGGAATCCCCCATCGGCTAGAGTTTGTGCGCCGCTGGAGAGGCTCGGATTGGTACAACGACTCCATAGCAACTGCACCCGAGCGGGCAATAGCAGCCATTCAATCCTTCGACGAACCGCTTGTCTTGCTCGCCGGTGGGCGCGACAAGAATCTGCCATGGGATGGATTTGCTGCGCTTGTGCACAGGCGCGTGAAGCACCTGATCTTATTCGGGGAGGCAGCCGAGAAGATCGCCCAGGCGATGATCGAATCGCCCGTGAAATCAGAGATCAGCCTGACACACTGTGCAAGTCTCGCGGAAGCTGTCCAGGCGGCCGCGAGGAACGTGTCGCCTGGCGACGTTGTTCTCCTCTCTCCAGGCGGCACAAGTTTCGATGAATTTCGCGATTTCGAGGATCGCGGGGAGGCGTTTAAAAAATGGGTGATGGAACTCCCTTAACGTTTGGCAGGGAAATGGCTGAAGCTGTCTTGCGCCGGAAACCAGCCCGGGTTGCCCTGCGATTGAAGATCGATCTCTGGCTGTTCCTGGCTGTGTTCACCTTGCTGGTGATCGGACTGCTGATGGTGTACTCAGCGAGCACAGACTATTCTTTCGTCGTCCTGGACAAAGATCCAACCTACATGTTCAGGCGCCAGCTGATGTTCCTGGGCATCGGCATCCTGGCTGCTGCCATCCTGGCCTGGCTAGACTACCATATCTGGCGAAAGCTGGCGATCCCAGTGATCGTGGGAACGATCATCTTGCTGTTCCTGGTCCTCGTGGTGAACGAAGTCATTAATAATGCCGCTCGCACGATCTTTCAGGGCTCAGGGCAGCCATCGGAGATCGCTAAACTCGCGATCATCTTATATCTGTCAGTATGGCTTTATGCCAAACGGGACCAGCTGAGCCAGGTGAGTTTTGGGTTACTCCCGTTAAGCGTCCTGCTGGGCATTCTCGGTGGCCTGATCTTCCTCCAGCCGGACTTGAGCGCAACCGCGACCATCTTCGTCCTGGGCGGGATCATGTTTTTCCTGGCTGGTGGTGATTTGCGGCAGATCGCAGCGTTTCTGTTTGTTGGGACTTTCGTCGGCTGGTTGGTATTTCGATTTCACCCCACAGGGAGCAGCCGCCTGGCCAGTTACATGGTCAGCATCAACGATCTCACCCAGGCACCGATGCATCTCTCCCGTTCGCTGGAAGCCCTCGTCAAAGGCGGCTGGTTTGGTGTGGGAATCGGAAGAGCGGACACGAAATTGACCGGATTGCCTGTGCCTCCTACCGACAGCATTTTTGCTGTGGTTGGCGAAGAATTGGGGCTGCTGGGGGCAACCGTGTTGGTTGGTCTGTTCGCTCTTATTTTATGGCGCGGTTTGAAGATCGCTCAGCAGGCTCCCGACGGGCTTGGACAATTGATGGCTTCCGGGTTGAGCATCTGGCTTGCCCTGGAGGCATTCATCAATATGGCAGTGATCGTTGGGTTGGTGCCTTTCGCCGGGAATGCCTTACCATTCATCAGCTATGGTGGTTCGAACCTGCTGGTCTCATTGGCGGCAATCGGCATCCTCATGAGCATCTCCCGCCATTCTGCCCGTGAGCGGGAAGAGGAACGGAAGGCTTTCGATGCGGTTATTGATCTGCGCCGGAGGGACTGGCGGCGGCGTGTATCCGGCCCTGGCGGTCCTGGAAGCACTTCAAAGCGAGCTGGCAGATAAAGCCGGGGCGGGATCATCCGGTCCCGCTCACACCCGATCGTTGGAGGTCTTATGGGTTGGCAGCTCAGGAGGTTTGGAGACGGAGCTCATCAAGCGGGAAGGGATCCCGTTCAAAACCATCCCGGCCGCTGGTGTGCATGGTGTTGGGTGGAGAGCTCTACCCGGGAATCTCTGGCAAATCCTCAAAGGAGTCTTCGCTGCGAGGAAGATTCTGTCCCGGTTTCGTCCGGGCGTGATTTTCTTTACCGGAGGTTTTCTAGCTGTCCCGGTCGGGATCGCGAGCCGTCTCCTTGGCCCTGGCGCGAGCAGACCCAAAAACCTGCTCTTCGTGCCGGATATAGAACCAGGCCTGGCGTTAAAGGTGCTGGCGTACCTGGCAGACCGGATCGCAATCACAAACGAGGCATCTATGAGATATTTTCCTTATGAGCACAAGCTGACCGTAACAGGTTATCCCACACGAAAAATCTTGCTCACCTGGGAGAGGCAGACCGCAGGGCGAGCATTGAACCTCGCTGAGGACCTTCCGACACTGCTGGTCTTCGGCGGAAGTAGAGGCGCCAGATCGATCAATCAGGCAACCTTCGAGATTTTACCGATCTTGCTAAGAGACATGCAGGTCATCCACATCACTGGCTATCTCGACTGGCCTGATGCTGAACGGATGAAAAATGCTCTGGAAAGCCCGCTGGTGGACCGCTACCACGCCTATCCATATTTACACGAGGAGATGGGAGCAGCGCTGCAGGCTGCCGATCTGGTCGTGTCGCGCGCCGGCGCATCAATCCTCGGTGAATATCCGTTATTCGGCATCCCGGCGATCCTGGTGCCTTATCCCTTTGCCTGGCGGTATCAGGAAGTAAATGCGAGGTATCTGGCAGCCAGCGGTGCGGCGATTGTCCTTGAAGACGCCGAGTTGCGAAGCAAGCTATTATCCATAGTTCAGAAAGTTATGGGAGACAGAGATTTGCGTGACCAAATGCGGCGGGCAATGTCTCTCCTTGCTCGTCCAGAGGCTGCCAGCTCCATCGCAAGCCTGGTTTTCAGCCTGGAATCGTCAACAGGCTAGGGAAGGAACGGGATCATGGTCAGCTTGCCGGTGTTATTCTGGATGTTCGTCATTTTATTCGCCATCATCGGTGCTTCACGAGGCTGGGCGAAAGAGATCCTGGTAACATTCAGCGCAGTGTTAGCCTTGTTTATCGTCAACCTGATGCAGACGTACGTGCCGTTCTTCCTGCCTGATTCTGGACTCAGCCCGGCGACCCGCTTCTGGGTGCAATCAATCGTCATTGGAGGTCTGGCTTTCTTTGGGTACCAGACAGCGAACATCCGCGCCATCGTTGGCGAACGGCTCGTCCGGGAGCGGCTCCAGGACACGCTGCTTGGACTCATCATCGGTGCTTTGAACGGCTACCTCATCATCGGAACTATCTGGTTCTTCATGGACAGGACGGGGTATCCCCTCTTGCCATACATCGCGCCTCCAGATTCAGACGACACGTTAGGTCGGTTGGCAATCAGCATGGTCGAGAAAATGCCGCCGGCTTTTCTCCAGCCACCCTGGGTGTATTTTGCGGTCGCTGTCGCCTTTCTTTTCGTAGTGATCGTATTCGTTTAATGAGACGTATTCATCTAATTGGGGTCGGCGGGAGTGGGCTCTCGGCGATCGCCAGGCTGCTTCTTGAAAGAGGGTATTCGGTGAGCGGATCTGACATCCAGATGACTCCCCTGGCACTGCAGCTGCAGCAAGCAGGCGCGCATATCGTACTGGGGCACCGTCCTGAGAACATCCACGGAGCGGATGTCGTTGTCCGGTCTTCTGCTGTCCGCGATGACAATCCAGAAGTGCGCGCTGCGCGAGAGGCAGGGATACCGGTCCTGAAGCGGGCGGAATTTATTGGTGAACTGATGACTGGGAAGACCGTGATCGCTGTTGCCGGGACGCATGGCAAGACGACCACGACTGCGATGATCAGCTGGATCCTTACTGCGTTGGGATTGGACCCCTCCTACTTGATCGGGGGGTATTCTTTGAATTTGAAGACCAATGCTTATGCTGGTCAGGGAGATTTATTCGTGATTGAAGCCGATGAATACGACAGGATGTTCCTCGGACTGAAGCCGCAGCTGGCTATCGTCACAAACATCGAGCACGATCATCCCGATTGCTATCCGACCGAGGAGGATTTTTACTCTGCATTTGTTGAATTTGGAAGAACCCTGCCAGCGGATGGAATGCTGATCGCGTGCAGCGACGATCCTGGGGCTACGAATCTGCTGCGTGAAACGGATCTCCCAGCGACAAAGAGAACCTACGGGATCAACTCCCTCCCAATCGGTGAGCCCGATTACCGGGGATATCAACTCGCGGTAAATGACCATAATGGATGCGAATACGAATTCGCCTTCAAGGGTCAGCATCTTGCCCACGTCAGGCTGAACATCCCGGGGTTGCACAACATCCGAAATTCACTGGCAGCCCTGGCGGTGATGCATGGTCTCGAGCAGCCCATTGACCGGGCAGTCGAAGCGCTCGGCGAATATCTGGGAGCTGGCAGGAGGTTCGAGATCCGCGGGGAGATTAACGGGGTTGCGGTGGTTGACGATTACGCGCACCATCCCACCGAGATCCGGGTGACTCTATCTGCCGCCCGCCAGCGATATCCACACAGGAAGATTTGGGCTGTGTGGCAGCCCCACACCTATTCCCGCACGCGCGCGTTATTCGATGAGTTCACATCCGCCTTCAGGGACGCGGATCATGTCATCGTGACCGAGGTGTTCGCTGCAAGAGAAGAACCTGATCCTCAGTTCAAAGCAGCAGAAGTTGTGAGAGCGATGCGCCACACAGATGCCGTATTCATTCCCAATTTGCCTGATGTTGTGGAGTTTTTGCTGGCAAATCTTCAGAGCGGCGACGTTCTTGTCATCCTTTCGGCAGGGGATACGGAGGAGCTGATCAGGAAAGTTCTATCTTCCTTATCAGCGACCGGATAAACGCATGGACGTCTTGACGATGATCTCTGACAGAAGAATGGAACGGCTGCAGGAAAGGTTCGGGAACCGATTCAAGCCGAACGCGCCCCTGGCGAAATTCACAGCAGCGCAGATAGGCGGCCGTGCAGATGGGCTGCTGATCGTGGATTCGATCGCCAGCCTGATCGACTCGGCGACCTACCTCTGGGAACAGGGGATGCCATTCTTCATCCTGGGAGGCGGTTCGAACATCTTGGTCAGCGATGCCGGCGTGCGCGGCGTTGTGGTGCTCAACCGGGCGCGACGAATAAGGTTTGACGATCAAGCAGATCCCCCGACGGTCCGGGCAGAATCGGGAGCCAGGTTCGGCCTGGTTGCCCGGCAGGCAGCCTCGCGGGGTCTGGCAGGCCTGGAATGGGCTGCTGGCATCCCTGGAACGATCGGAGGAGCTGTAGTCGGGAACGCGGGAGCCCATGGGAGCGACATAGCGAGCATCCTGCTCCTGGCAGATATCTTGCATCTTCAAGCACCAAAAGGAATCGGCGAAACAGAAAGGACGTCAGGAATGCTGGTTCGTCGAGAGAACTGGTCGGTTAAGGATTTGAACTATGGTTACAGGAGCAGCGTTCTCAAAACCGAATCGTTATTGGGCGGCGCGGCGGGCTCATCGTTCTCCAATCTCAGTTCGCCAGATTCCATCATCCTGGGAGCTGTGCTGCGTCTCGAGCGAAGCAGCCCAGAAGCTGTGCAGGCAAAGACTGATGAGTATACCTCGTACAGGCGGCTCACTCAGCCTCCAGGAGCGAGCATGGGTTCGATGTTCAAGAATCCACCCGGAGATTATGCAGGGCGGTTGATTGAAATGGCGGGGCTGAAAGGCAAAAAGATCGGCGGGGCTGGCATCAGCCCATTGCATGGCAATTTCTTTGTCAATTACGGGAATGCTTCCGCTTCTGATGTCTGGCAGCTCATTTGCCTGGCACAAGAAGCGGTTCTCGAAAAATTCGGGGTCGCTCTGGAGCTCGAAATTCAGCTCGTCGGTGAGTGGGTAGCAGGGATATCGGGATGAGTGGTCACCGGATCAGGATTGGCGTCATCTTCGGCGGTCGCTCAGGAGAGCATGAAATCTCCCTGCTGTCCGCCCGTGCAATCCTCTCTGCACTGGACCCGGAGAGGTACGCTGTGACACAAATCGGCATCACCCATCAAGGGGACTGGATCACGGGAGAAGACCTGATTGAAAAAATGTCCTCTCAGCCGATCAAACCAGATGATGCGGGTGTCAGACCCGTGACAATTTTGCCGGATCCCACCCGGCGCGGCCTCTACAGCCTGGCCAGTTCAGAAGTCGGCGAGCGCATCGAGAAACTTGTGGACCTGGACGTCGTATTCCCCGTCCTCCACGGAAGTCACGGTGAAGATGGGACGATCCAGGGTCTGTTTGAAATGGTTGAAATCGCGTATGTCGGCGCCGGTGTGCTGGGATCAGCGTTAGGGATGGATAAGGGCGTCTTCAGGGATGTGATGCGGGCGGCGGGCATTCCTCAGGTTGAAACCCTGGTTGTGCTTCGCAAAGATGTCGAGACCAGGCTGGATGAAGTGATGGACAGGGCTGAAGCTGTCGCGCCGTATCCCCTCTTCACAAAGCCTGCGAACCTGGGTTCATCGGTTGGGATCACGAAATGCTGGAACTCGTCGGATCTTATGGAGGGATTGATGGAAGCCGCCCGCTACGACAGGCGGATCCTGGTCGAGAGGGGGATCAACGCCCGCGAAATCGAAGTAAGTGTGCTGGGTAATGATGATCCAATCGCATCGGTGCCTGGTGAGGTCATCCCTTCCGCAGACTTCTACTCTTATGAAGCAAAGTATCTCGATGACCGGTCGCAACTCATCATTCCAGCTCCATTACTGCCCGAGACTTCCCATAAAGTGCAGGAACTGGCTGTGCGGGCATACCGGGCAGTGGATTGTTCCGGCATGGCGCGCGTTGATTTCCTTCTCGATCGGGAGACTGGAGATCTGTACCTGAACGAGATCAACACGATCCCGGGTTTCACAAAAATCAGCATGTACCCGAAACTTTGGGCGGCGAGCGGGTTGTCTTTTCCAGACCTTGTCGATCGGCTTGTCGAATTATCATTGGAGCGAAGAGCGGAGCGTGATCGGACAGAATGGCGTTATCGCAGAGGAGTGGATTGATGCCAGGTACGGAGAGAATCAACCGATCTGATCTGGTCCGCCAAAGGCGAATGAATCGGACCCACCGTCCTGTAAAAGCTGGAACCTCCAGGCGGCCGGCGCGCATAACCAGAACAACGCTGCCTAACGTGACTGTGCGAAGTGGTTTATTTTATTCCGCAGTTCAACCGCGCCGGACAGGTAAAGGGACGAAACGCCGGTACGATCTCGCGCTGAGCACCGAAGGCGCAGAAATTCGTCTGCCGGCCTTGCCAAGTCTGGCGTTAGGCTGGAGGCTACTATCCGGGATGCTCGTCGCCATCCTGGGATTCGCCCTTTACAACCTGCTATATTCTCCGATCTTCCAGGTCGCAGACATCCAGGTCGAAGGACTGAGACGGTTGTCCAAGCAAGACCTCAACGCCGTTGCAGACATCCTTTCAAAATCGATCCTGTTTGTTGATCCTGCAGAGGTAGAGGCAGGACTGCTCGCGGCTTTTCCGGACCTGGAAAGCGTCACGGTTAAAGTTGGGATACCGGCAAAGGTCACGATTGCTGCGCAGGAACGGCGTCCTGTGCTAACCTGGGATCGAGGCGGGAGCAGTTTGTGGGTTGACGCCTCAGGCGTTACCTTCCCGCCGCGAGGAGAAAACGGCCCGGTGGTGAGGGTTGTCGCCGAAACTCTGCCCACACTGTCTCCAGCAAACGAGGAGGGAACAGCGGCACTACCGCGATCCGAGAAAATCCCCGCAGATCTGGTGGCGGCAGTGGTGGCCATGGCCGAGATGGCGCCCGAAAACACCCCTATCATCTTCGATCCGGTCCATGGGCTGGGCTGGGAGGACGCAAATGGCTGGCAGGTATTTTTCGGGCTGGACACTCAGGATATGAGCGAAAAATTGAACGTTTACCGGGTCCTTGCCAAGCGGCTGAAGAAGCTGGCCCCCAGACCGCAATTCGTCAGCGTGGAATATCTTCACGCGCCGTATTATCGACTGGAGCGTTGAGACAGATGGATGAACCGGTCATCGTCGGCATCGATGTAGGAACGACGAAAATCTGCACCCTCGTCGCCAGAGTGGAAGAGGGAGGATTGTTCCGCATCCTGGGCGTCGGCATTGAACCGTCGATGGGGATGCGGAAAGGAGTCCCGGTGGACCTGCGTGCCGTCTCCCAGGCGATCTCGCGTTCGATCGAGAAAGCCGAACGGACATCCGGGATGGAGATCACCTCAGCCCTTGTCAGCCTGGCCGGGTCCCACGTGTCCTCCGTCAACAGCCGGGGGGTAGTTGGTGTCTCGGGTCGGACGATCGACGAAGACGATATCATCCGGGCGATGGAGGCCGCGCGGGCGGTTGCCATCCCGCACAACCGGGAGGTGATCCACATCATCCAGCGTGGATTCACCGTAGATGGACAGGCTGGCATCCGCATGCCGCTTGGAATGCACGGTTATCGCCTGGAGGTCGAAACACACATCATCACCGCTGCGGCCTCGACTGTAGAGAATCTACGGAACTGCGTCGCACAGGCAGGGGCGGAGGTCAGCCAGTTTGTCCTCAATCCCCTGGCGTCTGCCGAAGTCGTGCTCTCCGAGACAGAGCGCGAGATGGGCGCAGTGATCTGCGATGTGGGGGGCGGGACGACAGACATGGCGATCTATATCGAGGGAGATGTCTGGCACACGATGGTCCTGGGCGTTGGCGGCGATCACATTACTTCGGACATCGCCCACGGGCTGCGCCTGCCCATTTCCCAGGCTGAAGAGATCAAGAAACTGCACGGACATGCCATCGAGGCCGAGGTCGGAGAGGCCGAGGAATTCCACATCCGACCTTTCGGGGAAGAAGTCCCCATGCAGATCAGCCGACGTGAGCTGGCGCACATAATCGAAGCCCGGGTCGAGGAGATCTTCAGCTTTGTACTCCAGGAGATCAAGAGGTCAGGCTACGATGGGCTTCTCCCGGCCGGCATGGTGCTCACCGGAGGGACGAGCGTGCTGCCGGGCATCCGGCAGCTTGCCAGCCGGGTCCTGGGGGTCCCTGTGCGGGTCGCGCAGCCAGAAAACCTGGTTGGGATGACCGACAAGCTGTATTCGCCTGCATTTTCTACCAGCGTGGGTCTGCTGCGCTGGGCGCTCTTGATGACCGAGATCGGTGCAGATCTGGGTCAATTTAAACCGCGCATTGAAGGAGGTGGCTTAGATTGGGAGAACCTGAAAAGCTGGCTTCGGCGATTGTTGCCGTGAACATGATGCCAAAAGTGAACCGCGATGAATTCAAGACACAGTGAAAGGGATCACATACTGGTTGTAGTGAATGAAGGAAATAAAAATGCTATCAAGGAGGAGTAATCTATGAACACACATATCAACCTGCCCAACCAGGTCGAATCCTTCGCCAACATCAAGGTGGTCGGCGTTGGAGGCGGCGGTTGCAATGCCATCGACCGCATGATCGAAGAAGGCTTGCAGGGCGTCGATTTTATCGCAGTGAACACCGATGCACAGGCGCTGATGCTCTCCAAGGCGCTGACCCGTGTCAGGATCGGTGAAAAGCTGACACGCGGCCTTGGATCTGGCGGCGATCCCGACACAGGACGCAAAGCCGCTGAAGAGTCGAGCGAGGAAATTTACGAAGTCCTCAAAGGCGCTGACATGGTTTTCATCACCGGAGGCATGGGCGGTGGCACCGGAACGGGAGCCTGCCCGATTGTTGCTCAAATCGCGAAAGAAGTCGGTTCTTTGACAATCGGGGTTGTTACCCGACCTTTCTCCTTTGAGGGCTCCCGGCGTATCCAGGCGGCTGAAGGTGGGATCACCCGGCTCAAAGAGCAGGCGGATACCCTGATTGTGATCCCGAACGACCGCTTGCTGCAGATCGTCGACAAGCGGGCGAACCTGCAGGATGCCTTCCGAATGGCGGATGACGTCCTCCGCCAGGGCGTCCAGGGGATCTCTGAATTGATCACTGTCCCGGGATTGATCAACCTGGACTTTGCCGACGTCCGGACCATCATGTCAGAAGGCGGCGCTGCGCTGATGGCTGTCGGAAGTGCTAAAGGCGAAGAGCGGGCTCGCGAGGCGGCCGAGAAGGCGATTTCCTCCCAGCTGCTCGACATCACGATCGATGGCGCGCGCGGAATCCTCTTCAACGTCACCGGCGGACCTGACCTGACCTTGTTCGAGGTTAACCAGGCGGCCGCGATCATCAAGGAGACCGCGCACCCGGATGTCAATTTGATCTTCGGTGCTGTGATCGATCCGGAAATGGGCGACGAGCTGCGGATAACTGTGATCGCAACCGGGTTTGAGAGAACCGGCATCCCTCGCCGCGTTCTCGAGAATCCTGCCGCCCGATCTGATACCGCGGCCATCAAGGCAACAGAGAGCGGCGAAATCAGAACTGGGGCAAATGTGCCGGTCGATTTTCAGCCGCGCACCTTCAACACAGAAGACCTGGACATCCCCACGTTCTTGAGGAATAGGGCGCGATAGGCTGCCGTCGCAATGTGGTTGAGTCTGGAGACCTCCAGAAAGTCAGTTGCGGCTGATGATATCTGGGAGCCGTGAATGCTAGAGAGTCGTGATCACTCCTCCTGATTGCTCGGGGGGGCGCTCATCCCCTCCCCGGCTTTGCCTTCGCCAGGGGAGGGGATGAGGTCGTTTTAACAGGCTGAATTTTTTAAGATTAGAATGTCCTTACCGGGCTTGCATATTGTCTGCAAGTATGCTAGAATATTGACCCGTTTTCTGCCACATATTAGGGGTAAATGGTGATATACTGCCACATGTGGCGGGAACATATGTTCTGGATCCGGAGTCGTCATGCGGTGTCCGTATTGCCAGAGTAATGATACTCACGTGGTAGATACCTCTCACGACACGCGCGGGGGTATCCGGCGCAGGCGAGAATGTCTGGTATGCGGGCAGCGCTTCAGTACGTACGAAAGGGCTGTCCTGGCGGCCCCCCTGATTGTAAAACAAGATGGCACTCGCGAAGAATTCGACCGCGATAAATTAATACGCGGCATCCGCATCTCCTGCGCCAAACGGCCTGTCTCGGCTGCGGATATCGAGCGCCTGGTGGGTGAGATTGAATCTGCTCTCCAGGCGATGGGAAAGTCTGAGGTGTCATCCCGGGTTGTAGGGGATATGGTCATCGCTGGGCTGAAGGAGCTGGACCAGGTTGCGTATATCCGGTACGCCATCGTGTACCTCGGCCTGGACGACCTTCAATCCATCCGGAAAGAAATCGACCGTCTTCTGGAATCGTAACCACATCAGGGATCCCTTGTCGAGCGATCTGGGGCGGCTGGTTATCGATTTCAATCATTCGATCAGCAATTATGGAGGTACTGGTATGTTAAGAGAAACGAAGGAAGAGACCCCCCGGCATGGCCTGTTGCCAACACCAGCCCTTCCCGAAGGATTGCCGCCGATCGAGCTTACTGAAAACGCGCGCCAGGTGTTTCTCCGTCGGTATGCTCGCCGGGATGAGAATGGAACCCCGGCGGAATCTGTCGAAAACACCTTCTGGCGAGTCGCATATCACGTGGCAAAGGCTGAAGAAACCTGGGGAGAGGCCGTGGATGAGGTCGCCGTCAAATTCTACGAGCTGCTTGCTGCGCGGCGATTCTTTCCGAATTCCCCGACTTTCACCGGAGCCGGAACACCTCTGGGGCAACTCGCGGCGTGTTTTGTCCTGCCGGTCAGTGACGACATGGGCCGCGATTCAGCGGGAATTTTCCAGACTCTGCGGGATGCGGCATTGATCCAACAGACTGGAGGCGGCAACGGTTTTTCCTTCTCACGGCTGCGCCCGAAAGGAAACCTGGTCCGATCCTCTGCAGGCCAGGCGACTGGCCCGGTGGGCTTTTTACGCGTATACGACAAGGCGTTTGGGGAGATCGCGCAGGGCGGCACACGGCGGGGTGCTAACATGGGCGTGTTGCGCGTCGATCACCCGGATATTGAAGAGTTCATCACCTGCAAGACCGACGAGAATGCAATCACCAATTTCAACATCTCGGTGGGGATCACGGATGCGTTCATGGAGGCCGTCAGGGATGATCTCGATTGGGCTCTGCGTTTTCCAGATGTCACAACTCCCGAATATAAGAAATTCTCTGGAACCCTAGAACAGGCTGAAAGGGCTGGCGTACCCATCCGTACTTTCAAACATGTCCGGGCGCGAGACCTGTTCAAGCGGATCGTTGAGCAGGCTCATCACAACGGGGAACCAGGGGTGTTGTTCCTCGATGCGGCCAACCGCTCCAATCCAGTTCCCCAGCAATATGAGCTCGAAGCGACAAACCCTTGCGGTGAGCAGTGGTTGGGGCCGTACGAAAATTGCTGCTTGGGTTCAATCAACCTGGCGCAGCACCTGGGGCCGGAAGGGACGGTTGATTGGGAAGGCTTGCGCGCCAGCGTGGAACTTTCGACCAGGTTTCTGGACAACGTCGTACAGGTTAACGCTTATGTCCCGTCTGTACCCCAGCTGAAGGATGCTGCTTTCCGAAATCGCCGGATCGGGCTGGGGATCATGGGTCTCGCAGACCTGATGTATCACGTCGGTATCCGCTACGGCTCGCCAGCCGGGCAGGAATTTGCCGCCCAGGTCATGGAGTTCGTCCGGTACCACGCGATGCTGACAAGTATTGATCTCGCGAAGGCCCGCGGTCCTTTCCCGGCAATCCAGGGTTCGATCTATGACCCGAATGAATTGAAATGGAACCCGCCACAGCCGCTGACTCCTTATCACCGTGATTGGGGACGCCCGGCTGTGGACTGGGAAAGGGTCGTCGATGGGGTAAAAAAGTATGGAATCCGCAACGCTGCACAGACGACGATCGCCCCAACCGGAACCATCGCGACCGTTGCAGGATGCGAAGGGTATGGTTGTGAACCAGTGTTTGCCCTGGCTTACATCCGACACGTCAATGACAACGGGAACGACCTCCAATTGCAATACACAAGTCCGGCATTTGAAAAAGCTCTGAGCAAAGCTGGCATCGATGGACCAGCGCGGCAGGCTATCATCGATCATGTCCTGGAGCGTGGATCCTGCCAGGACCTGCCTGTCCAGGAAGAAGATGGGCTTGATACAGGTGTCCTCACACTCCCGCAGCAAATCCGGGAGGTATTCGTCGTCTCGCAAGATATCACCGCAGAAGAGCATGTCCGGATGCAGGCAGCAATGCAGGCTTTCGTAGATAACAGCCTCTCCAAAACAATTAATTTCCCCGAAGGCGCAACGGTAGAGGATGTGGAAAAAGCTTATATGCAGGCCTGGGAGCTCGGGTGCAAAGGGATTACTGTGTATGTGACAGGTTCTCGTCAGAAGGTCGTCCTTGAGACCCATGCGACCGCCAAAGAAAAGGTACAGGCGGGGGAGGAAGCAGTTTCCTCCTCAGGGCAGATCCCTTTGTGGCAGGAATCGAAAAAGCCACGTCCCCGCCGCCTGGCAGGATTCACCATCGTCGTTGAGACACCTCTCGGGAAGACATTCGTGACCATCAACGAGAATGGCGGGAATCAACCCTTCGAGGTGTTCGTCAACACGGCCAAAGCTGGCTCAGAAACAGCTGCGGTGGCGGAGGCTATCGGCCGGTTGATCTCCTACATCCTCCGCCTGTCCTCGCCGATCGCGCCCCGGGAAAGACTGAAGGAAGTCTGGAGGCAGCTCTCTGGGATCGGCGGTGGGAGGTCGTTGGGGTTTGGACCGAACCGGGTCCGCTCCCTTCCGGATGGGGTAGCCCAGGCAGTAGCGGAGTATCTGGAGAATTCTGGATCCAGGCATGGTGAAATGGAAAGCTTCTCTCTGAGCGACAATGGTTACAAGCCAGTATCTTCCTCTTATTCGGGTCAGCTGCAATATCTGATCGGAGATCTGTGCCCCGATTGTGGCCAGGCGGCATTGGTTAATGAAGAAGGCTGCCGAAAGTGTTATGCCTGCGGATACAGTGAGTGCTGATGTATTCAGAAAATATGCGTTGAATTCGTTCTCGAGTGCTGCAAAGGTTATCGACTGCCAGAACCGATCCGGTGGGCTCACCGGGTGGCCGGCAGCGAGAAGTTCACAGCTCCTCCGCCAATCCAGGCAAGATTATTCCAGTAGCTACCGGCAGTACAGCCTGGCCTCCAGGACTGATGATTATTAATCTTGCCCTACCGCCAGCGGGAGAATACAATATATGCCATGACGAAGCGGATCATCGTCGTCGCCGGGAATATCGGCGCTGGCAAGACATCCCTCACTGAACGCCTGGGTGCCAGGCTGGGATGGCAGACTGCCTTCGAATCGGTCGCCGACAACCCCTATCTCCCGGATTTTTATGCGAACATGCACGCCTGGTCGTTCCATCTGCAGATTTTCTTCCTGGGGCACCGCGCGCAGCAGTACCTCGACCTGGCTCGCTCACCCCGATCGGCTATACTGGACCGCAGCATCTATGAAGACGCTCACATTTTCGCGCGGGCGCTACACCACCTCGGCAACATCGACGAACGGGACTACCTGGCTTACCGGCGTGTGTTCGACCTGCTCGTCGCGACGCTGCCGCCGCCTAACCTGCTGATTTACCTCAAAGCCCCGGTTTCGGTGCTCATGCGTCGGATCCGGAAGCGGGGAAGGCCCATCGAGAGCGGAATTACTGAGGATTACCTTTCGCTCCTGGAATCTTTTTATACGGACTGGATCGCCTCGTTCGATCTGTGCCCCGTGCTCACTATTCACACCGGAAAACTTGGTGATGAAAGCCCGCTGGATTTCGTCCACAATAATCAGCACCTGGACATTGTCCTGGAGCGCATCCAGGATAAGCTGGCAGGGAAGGAAGACGTCATCTTCTAGGGACGCGGGATGAGGGGAGAAGGATGGAGGGTGGAGGTGAACAGTGGACGGTGGGCGAGGGATGAAAAACCAAAGGCGAACGCTTTACACTGAATCCTGTAGGTTGATTGCAGACATGTGATCTTCCATCCCTGAGCGCATTCTTAACCTTCCTCAGAGAATCAACCAGCGCAGGATCGTGTCCAGGATCAGCCCGAGCAAGAACCAGAGTCCAAAGCGGCGATTGTGCACAAAGGCGGCTGCGACGAAATAGTTCGGCCAGACATCGGGGTAATCAGCCGGTTTTTCCGCAGGACGGGGTCCACGAAACAGGGGGAGGATATCCTTGAGTATTTTAAGAGAGAGGAAGACGATCAATAATACAGGGGTGAAGAATCCAGTGAGGACCAGATATAGGACCATCCCGTACTGGAGAAAGATCATCCCCAGTAAAAGGAAGCGGGAAACCCTCTCGCCCAGCACCACCGGCAAGGTGTGTATTCCCTTGGATCTATCCATTTCATATTTGTCGATGTGTTTCCCGAAAATCACCCCCGTGACACCCAGCGCATAAGGCAGGCTTGCCAGGAGGACATTCCAGTCCCAGAGACCTGTGATGACGTAATAACCGCCGCCGATCATCAGAGGTCCCCACACGATCAGAACGGCGAGTTCGCCAAGGGCGATGTACTTCAAAGGCCAGGTGTAAAACAAGACGAAAAACACACCCAACCCCAGGAGGAGCCACGCGATACCGCCCTGGAGGTAGACCAGGATCGCTCCGGCTGCGATCGCGATCAACCCGGAGGCCGCGGCGTAGGTCAGCAGCTGGCGTCTGGTCAGCAGTCCGTGTACCAGGGTCTGTGGTCCATACTGGGACCGGTAGTAATTGTCCTGGTCAACGCCCTTCAAGAAATCCGTGAAATCGTTGAGCAGGTTATTGGTGCCGTGTGCCATTAGCAGGCCGATGACCAGGAGCAGCCACCGGGGGAGATCGAACGACCCGGCCTGGAGGGCCAGGATACCAGCTATGGCTCCTGAAATGAAGGTCATAATCAGGACCGCGGCGCGAGAAGAGATCAGCCACCTGGAGATCACATCCAGCTGATCCCACTCTTCTCTGGAAATGCGCGGGATCACATTCAGGGCTTTCCGCCACATCGCTATATTCATCGCGTATTGAACTCCTCGGGAAGAAATGTGGATATATTCTACCCGAATTTTTGGTTATTGTGGGAAATCTCACAATGTTTTAACAACATCCGCCAAGACGCTGCAAACGTATTCCACCTGGGCTTTCGACATCACACTTGAAAAGGGGAGCGCCAGGCTGCGCCGCCCCAGGTCCTCTGTGATCGGATAGTCCCCAGGTTGATATCCAAACTGCTCTACCATATACGGCTGGAGGTGGATGGGGGAGAAATAGGGCCGGGCAGGGATCCCCTGAGCCGCGAGCTTATCGATCACCCCGTCCCGGTCAATCCCCGGATCGAAGCGTATCACGTAGACGAACCAGCTGGCATGCGTGGTTGTAGCAGCCAATCGCGGTGGCTCCACCCCAGCGATATCAGCGAGGCTATCTGCGTACCAGGCAGCCACCTGCTCTCTTTTACCCATCAAATCCGCCAGCCTGGTCAACTGCACAACCCCCAGTGCGGCGCTTAATTCGTCCAGGCGGTAATTGTATCCCAGATACGTGTGCTGAAGCCAGGTGTCCCCTGGAGCACGGCCCTGGTTGCGGAGAGCGCGCATCAATGCAGCTGCCTGGTCATCATCGGTGATGATCGCACCTCCCTCCCCGGTCGTCATCTGCTTGTTCGGGTAGAAGGCATAGACACCGTAATCTCCGATCGTCCCGGCTTTGCGCCCCTTGTACTCCGCACCCAGCGCCTCGCATGAGTCTTCTATCAGCACCAGGCCTAATTCATCGGCGATCTGACGAATGGGGTCAAGGTCTGCCGGCTGTCCGAAAACGTCTACAGGCAGGATGGCTTTGAGCTGCCTCGCTTTTTCTGCACCGCGGCGCGGCAGCCACCACCAAGCGTCCCCGCTGTCCTTTGCCAGATCCTTTGCTGCGTCTATCACCCGATCCGGCGCGATATTACCGGTTAGCGGATCGACATCAACGAACACCGGGATCGCCCGTTCGAAAAGTAGCACGTTGCTCGAGGCGACAAAAGAAAACGGGGTGGTGATCACGAGGTCTCCCTCCTCGATCCCGGCTGCGCGCACACACAGGTGCAAGCCAGCCGTCCCGGAGCTTACTCCAATCGCGTGTGTTTTGCCTGAAAACTTCCGGAATGCGTGTTCGAAGCGTTCGATCTGCGGTCCCATGCTCAAATCGGGGGTCTGGAGGACAGAAAGGACGGCTTCGCGCTCGGCGTCGGTGATGTCGGGGGAAGACATGGGGATTGTCATTCGATTCATCAGTTGGTTATCCTTATTTTTCGGGGCTGCCTCAGGAGGGCCAGACGCTCCCGGCGCGGACGATTCCGCCAGGCGGGACGTCTGCTTTCACGGTCGCTCCATTCCCGATCCGCGCGGCCTCGCCTATCTGGACGCCCAGGTTGATGGTCGCTCCCATACCGACCAGGACCATCCTTCCAATTCTCACCCCGCCGGCGAGCACGGCGCCAGGTGAAAGGTTGGCGTAATCGTCGACCTGGCAATCATGAGAGACGATCGCTCCTGTGTTTATGATCACCCCGAAGCCCAGCCGGGTTTCGCTGCCGATATAAGCCTGAGGGAAGACCTGTACACCGTCGGCGATCAGGGCAGATGATTCAACAACCGCCGAAGGATGCCTGATGGATGGACAAGTGAAGCCAGCATCTTTGAGGTGCTGGAAGACGAGCAATCTGCTCTGCAGATCTCCGATGCCTCCCACAGCGTTGACTGCCTGACGGATCCCGTCCTGGAACAGATGCGTTAACACACCAGAACCACCCAACACAGGCAGCCCAAGGATCGCTTCTCCCGGGGAGATGCCATCATCGATTACCCCATGGATGGTGTACCTGTCGAGCGATCGAATCAGGTCGATCACGGATTTCCCGTGCCCACCACCTCCATAGACAATGATCGCGGCCGGATCGATGTCCTTCGGCGGTTTTCCGGGGCTGCCGATCTGCCGGAGATACTCTCTTACGGTCTTTTCTGTGATGAGAGGACCAGCCGGGAGTCTGGCGAGGTCAATGCCGGATTCCTGCGCCAGGCGCAAAGCTGGCCGGGTGATGCGCAGGCCTGCTGTTCCGGGCGATTCTCCGAGGACCGCCGGAAATTCCGATCGAGACTGCGCACGGGTCTCAGGGACCCAGTCTTTTTCAGGAGAAATGTAACACAGGATGTCGCCGGCACGCAGGAGCTGGCCTTCCTGTGCATTCAAGCCCACGATGAATCCGTGAGTTTCCGCCAGGATATCGGCAGAAGCTTTTGTGGTCTCGAGGGTACAGAGTAGATCGCCTGGGTGGACCGCCTGGCCCTCGCTGACGTTCAGGCTGGCTAGGCGGGCGTCCGGCTCGTTGGTATTCAGCAGAGGAATCTCAACCGGGATGGCAGATGCATTCATCTGAATATTAATCCTTGTGGTTCAAGTATCCTCTTCTTATACCAGATCGACAGCTGCCTGGGCGATGTCCGCGATCCCCGGCAGGACCGCTCTCTCCAGCGGAACAGAGGCTGGGAGGGGCAGGTCCTTCCCTGCCAGGCGGTTGACGCGGTTCAACTTATTTCCCAACGCCCGGACAGCCCGGGCAATGATTTCAGCTCCCCAACCCATCGAATGTGTCCCCTCTTCCACGACGAGTAGTCGATGCGTCCGGGAGAGGGAGTCGAGGATTGGACGGACATCGAAGGGGCTGAGCTGAGTGGGGACGATGAGTTCTGCGAAGAGCTCGTTTTCATAAGCCAGGCGGTGCACAGCCTGGCGGCATAGTTCAGCCATATAGCCGTAGGCGGCGATGGTGATCTGAGGCTGGGGAGCCTGGCGCAGGGCAAGTCTCACGGATTGCGCATAGCCACTATCGCCCAAAGGTTCGAAGCCGTCAAATTCGGACTCGATCGATCCCCCGGAGACTGTCTCGATCTCGAATTCACTGTCTTCGTACCCGGCGCTGATTGGAAGCTGGTAAAGCAGTTTGTTTTCAATAAAAAGGACGGGATCATCATCGCGGATGGCGGATAACAGGAGCCGGCCCGGATCGTCAAGGGAATTCGCTGCGAGCACACGCAGACCGGGGATCCCAAGGTAGAGTTTTTCCAAGGTCTGGCTGTGCGTTGGACCATAGCCACGCCGGCCTCCCATGGGAGTACGGATGACCAGCGGGACTCGAACCTGGTCGTTATACATGAAGCGGAACTTGGAGATATGGTTAATCAGCTGGTCGGCGATGAGGGTGACGAAGTCGCCAAACATGATCTCGACGACCGGACGCAGGCCGCGCATTGCCATGCCCGCGGCGACTCCAGCGATGCCCGCCTCCGACACGGGAGTGGTGATGACTCGTTCCGGGTATTTCGTCGAAAGCCCCCGAGTGACCTTAAATGCACCCCCGTAGGGGTCCAGGATATCTTCTCCGAGGAGGATAACGCGCTCATCCTCTTCAAGAGCGGTGTTGAGGGCAGCATTGAGTGATTCGACGACAGTGGGCATATTCTTGAAGCTAGGCTTAAAGCGCCGTTCGCAATTCTGGAAAGGGGT
Organism: uncultured Anaerolineaceae bacterium; assembly: GCA_964416175.1. Lineage (GTDB taxonomy): Bacteria > Chloroflexota > Anaerolineae > Anaerolineales > UBA4823 > CAYQDF01. The sequence continues at coordinate 7,635 of CAYQDF010000030.1, read as the reverse complement.
CGTTCAACGCCTGCTGGTATGCAGCCCTCACGCGGGCCGCCACCTCCATTTCTATTCGATGGAGTTTCTCAAGGGGGACCCTTGGCGCGTGGAGCGCCAGCGGATCGCGAGTTTTCCGCAGATGCTCAATCTCCTCTTTTGGACGGGGGTCATCCCCTTTCGAGTGAGGGCCAAAACGGCAGGTGTGCAGGACCAGAGCGCCTGGTCCCGCCCCTGTCCGGATCGAATCGATGGCGGCGGATGCGGCAGCCTGGATGAGAACGACGTCGCTCGTATCGAGCTCCTCAGCCTTAATACCAAATGCCGTAAAGCGGCTCGCGATGTCCCCAGCGAGGTGTTTCTCCAGCGGGGTCGTCTGCGCGAGGCGATTATCTTCGAGCACGAACAGGATGGGCAAAGACCACAGGGAAGCCATGTTCAGGCTTTCGTAGACGATCCCTTCTCCAAGGGTTCCATCGCCGAGGAATGCCACGACGATCGCACCGGATTTTTTGATTTTCTCCGCCATAGCCATCCCGACGGCCAAAGGCACCGTGCCTCCCAGGACGCCGTTCGAATAAAAGTTCTCCCAATGTAGGTGCTGGCTGCCGCCTCGGCCACCGCAAACACCGGTAGACCTGCCCATCAGTTCAGCGACCAGGGCGCGTGGATCGCCTCCGGCGGCCAGGAAGTGCCCATGGCAGCGGTGATTGCTCACGATGATGTCGTCCTTGAAGAGGTTGTGAAGGACGCCGACTGCATTGGCTTCCTGTCCCAGATAAGTATGGGTGGTGCCATAGAAATGACCACGCGGGAACTCATCGAGGACGGTCTCTTCGAAGCGGCGGATCAGGCACATGGTCCGGTAAAGCATACCATGGAGATCGTCTTGTAATCGATTTGCAGGTTGAACAGGATGGGTTTTCATCTTCACAGTCAGGATTTGCCGGTTCGGCTGGATCCTTTGAATTCTTCCGCAGTCGCATAGCCGGGCTGGCTGATCCCTTCACGCCGGAAGACCTTCCAGACGGTATCAAGGAGGATGCGTACATCGAGCATGAAGGACCAGTGATCGACATACCAGACATCCAGCCTGAATTTATCGTCCCAACTCAAGGCGTTCCGCCCATTCACCTGCGCCCAGCCGGTCATCCCTGGCAGCACATGGTGCCGTCGAGCCTGTTCGGGAGTGTAGCGATCCAGGTACTGCATCAGGAGCGGACGGGGACCAACCAGGCTCATCTCTCCTTTCAACACATTGAAGAGCTCAGGGAGTTCATCGAGGCTCGTGGCGCGCAGGAACCTCCCCAGTCGGGTGATGCGCTCAGCGTCCGGGAGAAGGTTGCCCTGCTCGTCGCTGGCCTCTTCCATCGTCCTGAATTTATACAGCTGGAAAGGCACCCCTTTGAGACCCGGGCGCGTTTGCCGGAAAAGGACCGGACTCCCCTGAAGCATGCGAACGAGCAGAGCGATCAAGATCAGGACAGGAGAGAGGATGACGATCCCAACCGCGGAGAGGGCCACATCAAACAATCGTTTCGAAAGGGGAACACCGCTTGGAAGCAATTTCATCGCTTAAATGCTCTGGATGATCTGAGCATACCAGCTGCGGATCGCTGGGCCGAACAAATAAACAACGATTATGACGACGATGACAACCAGAACAAAGATCAATGCATACTCCAAAATACTTTGACCTCGTTCGTCCATGTTCAATCTCATTCTGGCATACTCCTTTCCCAAAGTCTCATTTTAACTTGAATATTGGATGATTGTTGTGATTCTTATGAAAAATCAGAAGTGAGAAAAATATCACAAATGTGTTGATCTTCTGGCATCCATCACTATAATTATTGGAGGATTTACCGGAGGCGCCCTGAGCGGTAGGACAGGAGGGGTGTAAATGGTTCCCAAGACAGGATCTTCCTCGTGGATTCATATTCTTGCCTCGACATGCGTAATTCTAGGAATATTCCTTATGGTCCTGTTGCCTGCACAGGCCGGGTGGTCAGGTTCGTTCTTACCGTTGGTAGCGCGGGATTGGCAGTCTGCACCGGATGTTTACAGTCCTATATTGATCAGCGAGGTCCTGTTTGATCCTGTTGAGGAAGAACCTGACTACGAGTGGGTTGAGATTTACAACCGCGGGCCTGCGCTCATCAGCCTGACGACTTATAAGATTGGAGACGCCGAGCTCCAAAACGATCAAGAAGGCATGTATCACTTCCCACCAAAAGTCTTCATCGTTCCCGGTCAGGTCCTGGTGATCGCGAATCGAGGGGACGCTTTCATGGCAGCCTACGGCTTTGCTCCCCAATACGAATTTTTCGATACCGTACCGACAATCCCCAATATGGTTAAATACAAGAACTGGTCGAATGGGAGCATCAACCTCAGCAGTGGAGGGGACGATGTGCTCCTGCTCGATCCTGAAGACCGCGTCCTGGATGCAGTGTCGTGGGGGAGCTCCACGTTTGCCTTCGAACCCTCTATCGAAGGCGTCTCTGAGGGGGAATCGATCGAGCGCCGGCCCGCAGACCAGGATTCCGATGGCGCGTCCGATTGGGACGTTCAACCATCCCCAAAACCGGGACAAGTGAACCTGGTCCCGGACACGCCGGTCCCGACGAAGTCGCCGACAAACACTCCCAAACCTTGCTCTCCTCCCACGGTGTTGGTCAGCGAGGTCTATTACGATCCCCTGGGCGATCTCGATCCGCAAGCGGAATGGATGGAGTTGATCAATGTGGGAAACGAACCGGTCAATCTGGCCTGTCTCAAGATCGGCGACGAAGAGACATTGGGCGGGGGGGAAGGAATGGCGAAATTTCCTCCGGGGGAGGCGATCGATCCAGGGCAGGTCGCCCTGGTGGCTGTTGAAGCGGAAAGTTTCTTCAACAATTACGGGTTTGATCCGGATTACGAAGCAGTCGACTCGAAACTTTCGGTTCCTGATCTAATCCCTTACGATCTCTGGGCATCGGGAAGATTCAACCTGAGCAATGCAGGAGACGATGTTCTGATACTGGATGATCACGATGTGGTCGTCGACGCAGTATCATGGGGGGATTCGACGTTCGCATTCGATCCACCGGTCGATCCAGTGGCAGAAGGGCATTCGATTGAACGAGTCCCCCCCTTCAGAGACACCGGGACAGCCATGGATTGGGTGGACTCGGCGGAACCCTCTCCCGGGGAGGCCAGCGCACCACCGGGACCAACCGGGAGTCTGACTCCGACAGTCAGTGTCTCCCCGACGACGACTCCCACGGCTACGAGAACCCCTATCCCATGCGGCCAGGTACCCGCCCTGATCTCGGAGGTCTATTACGATCCGATAGATTCAGACGATCCGGATGGAGAATGGATCGAGATTCATAACCCAGGCGAGACCGTGATCAACCTGGCCTGCGTGAAAATTGGAGATGAGGAAACTCAAGGCGGCGGGGAGGGGATGGTGGGATTTCCCCAGGGGTCGAGCCTGGAACCCGGCGGGATCATCCTTGTGGCTTACAAGGGGACCAGTTTCATCTCTCAATTCGGATTTACCCCGGATTACGAAATACAGGATTCCCACAGTGCCATCCCGGACATGAAGAAATATGCGGATTGGGCGAGCGGATCAATCAACTTGAGCAATGCTGGCGATGATGTCCTTCTCCTCGACGGGGATGATGCTCTCGTAGATGCTGTATCCTGGGGAAGTTCTAATTTCGCGTTCGAACCTTCAGTTCCGTCTGTCCCGGAAGGACACTCGATCGAGAGGAAACCAGCCGACCGGGATACAGACGAAGCTGCCGATTGGATCGACCAGACGGATCCTGACCCCGGAAACGTCGACCTCGAACCTTCTCCGGCGACAACTACCCCTGCCCGTACACCGACCCCAACGCCCACCCGGACGCCATCTCGAACTCCCACCCCATCGCCGACCAGAACCCCCAATCTCTCTCCAACGATGACTCCTACGCAAACGCCCACAGAAGCTGCTAATTCAGGGCTGGTAATCAATGAAGTCCACGCGGACCCGGACCCAAGCCTGGGAGACGCCAATGCGGATGGGGCTGTTGGGTCCTCGGACGACGAATTCGTCGAGATCATCAACAGTACGAACGATCCACTTGATTTAAGTAGCTGGACCCTCCACGATGCTGTTGGAGTGAGACATGTCTTCGCTGGAAACAGCATCCTTCCCGCCGGTTGTGCGGTGGTCGTGTTTGGAGGCGGAACCCCCATGGGAGATTTCGGGTCAAGCCTGGTCCAGATAGCTTCGAGCGGGACTCTGAGTCTTAACGATTTCGGCGATATCCTCTCTCTCTTCGATTTCGCAGGCAATTTCGTGGTTTCTTTGACCTATGGGACTGAGGCTGGAGATAACCAGTCGATCACCCGTTTTCCGGATATCACCGGCAGTGAACCCCTCAGCAAGCATTCTATTGCTGACGGTTTGGATGGCTCGCTATTTTCTCCGGGAACCCGCATCAGCGGCGATCTGTTTATGGGCTGCCTGCCTTGAGCTGCTGCCTCCCATTAAATGCACCAGACCGGCGAAAGCAACCCGGCCTGGCGCATCTGCGTAGGAGGAGAAGAAGGGGTCTGAGAGGAGAATGGCTGAATGATACCTGATCCTACTCCTCGTCAATCGGGTTCAGCTTGGCGCGCCTTTCACCTGGCGGATGACCATCACGACTTTCCCGCGGATCTCGACGACGCTGGGATCGTCGATGATGATGGGAGGCATGGTCGGATTGGCGGGCTGGAGGCGGACCCTCCCGTTTTCCAGGAAAAAGTATTTGAGAGTGGTCTCATCTTTATCGTTGCGCCAGATCGCGACCATTTCGCCGTTGCGGGCTTCCGTGGCCGGCTTCATCACGACGATATCGCCATCGTTGACCATGGCATCGATCATCGAGTCGCCTTCGACTTCCAGCGCGAACAGGTTTTCGCCTCTCTCCCGCGCCGGGAGTTGCGAGCGGGGAACATCGATCACGCTCTCGTAGTCGTAGTACGCGAAATCCGAGGGGGGGATGGGGACCAGGTTACCAGCGGTGATGCGCCCCATCACAGGGATGTGGAGCAGATCGGCGACGGCTTCGGCAGCCTGTTTGAGCGGCTTTGCGATGGCACCGGCCAGCTCCTCGAGCGGCTTCAGCACGCGCACCCCCCGTGACACTCGCCGGTCGCGCTCGATGTAACCCATTTCTTCGAGTTGTTCGAGGTAGTAATTGACCACCGATGTGGAAGAGATCCCGGTCTTGTCGCAGATCTCCCGTATGGAAGGCGGATAACCATACTGCGTCTGAAATTTTTCCAGGATCTCGAGGATCTTCTTCTGCCTTTCGCTTAATCCTTTGCTCCGTTTTCTGGGCATACTCAACTCTCCTAAAGCTCATAAAGAAAACACTTGTGCTAAGAATGATAACACGAACATACGTTCTGTGTCAAGACCGAATTTTATCATCCTGAAAGGAAGTGATCTCACACTACTGGGAGGGTGGTGTTTTGCAACGGCTTCGCTGCAAGACACCACAACAACCGGTTTTGAGATATCTCGATTATTCTATGGGATAATAAGCGGGGATGGCGAAGAGGAAAGACATCTACACGACCCTGACCTATGCCCGAAGATACCCGGGGGTCAGACGGATCGCTTACCTTATCCTGAAAATCCTGGGGCTGGAGATCCCTCTCCCGGTGGAGATCGGCAGTGGATTGGAAATCGCTCATGGCGGCTTCGGGATCGTCGTCCACCCGAACACTGTGATTGGAGACAGGGTCAAGATCTACCCCGGCGTGACGATTGGCAGGGCAGACATCCACCTTCCGATCGAACAATCGAATTTCGAAAGAGTCGTCATCGAGGAGGATGTCATCCTTGGCGCCGGTTCGAAAGTGCTCTGTAAGAAGGGGGAACTGCGCGTGAGGAAAGGGACGATCGTCGGGGCTAACGCAGTCCTGCTGTGTTCCACGGGTGAAAGTGAGATCTGGGCTGGCGTCCCTGCCCGGTGCATCGGAATGCGTGAACACGGCTTCACACCGACCATCGACCATGTCGAACCTTAGTCTATCCAACAGGTTGGGTATGAAGAGACGTCCCAGGATCTGCGTCGTCCCGAGCCTTACCGGAGTCGGGGGGATGGTCTCCTTCCGCGAAAAATTCGTCCGCGGGCTGGAGTCGAGGGGATTTGCGGTCACGTCCGACCTGCTGGATGAATCTTGTGGAGCAGTGCTTGTGATCGGCGGCACCCGCCAGCTGCCTGGTCTCTGGCGCGCGCGGCGGCGTGGAGCGCGGATTGTTCAGCGCCTCGACGGGATGAACTGGCTCCACCGCAGGTTGTGGACGGGCTGGAAACACAGGCTGCGCGCGGAGTACGGAAATCTCACCCTGGCATTGATCCGTTCCAGACTGGCCGAACACGTGGTCTACCAAAGCGAGTTTGTGCGTGGGTGGTGGGAGCGCGCGCATGGTACAACCCGGGTCCCGGCTGATGTCATCTATAATGGAGTCGATCTGGACCTGTTCCATCCGGCAGAGCGCCGCGCTGAGAAGACCGGGGCGAGGTTGCTGATGGTCGAGGGGAGCCTGCTCGGAGGATACGAGTATGGGCTGGAGGTTGCGTTCAGGCTGCTCGTCGAGATGGCGAGACAATCTCGTTCCACGAAAAAGCATTGCCTCGTGGACGGGATCGAGCTGGTGATTGCAGGCAGGTCTGACCCCCAGGTGCAGGCCCGCTGGAACGAATGGCTGAAGGGTCAAGAAACAGGTGTTCACGCAGAAGCGGACTGGCTAGGCGTACTTCCTCACAAAGATATCCCGGCTCTTCAGCGGTCCGCACACCTGTTCTTTTCCTCGGATATAAACGCCGCCTGTCCGAACTCCGTGATCGAGGCGATGGCATGTGGGACGCCGGTTATTGCCTTTGACACCGGCGCCATCTCTGAACTCGTGGGCAACCGCGGGGGCAGAGTGGTCCCTTATGGTGGAGATCCCTGGAAACTGGATCCGCCGGACGTCCCTTCCCTTGCGAAAGCAGCCCTGGAGGTGCTGGATGACCTGGAGAGTTTTCGGTCTGCAGCCCGAGCCCGGGCAGAGGAGAGGTTCGACGTCAATTCGATGATCGACCGGTATCTCCAGACCCTTCTCGGAGGGAATTGACCCGGAGCCTGGGTGGGATTTTATTCACCTGCCTGGAGATCTGTGCAGCACGATGGAACACTGATGAACTTGAACTCCCTCCTCATGACTGCTGCTGCCTGGGCCGCGCGAATCTTTCCCGGGCGCGTTAAAAAAGCGTTCTATGCCAATCCAACACTGGCTCGGACGATCCGCCAGGGTCTGAACCGTGCGGTTCCGCCTGGATTCACGGAGACGACCATCGCCGGGGGTGATCTCGCTGGCTATCGCCTCATTCTTGACCTTCAGATCGAAAAGGACTACTGGCTCGGAACTTACGAGCTGGAATTGCAAGGAGCGGTCCGGGATTTTACGAAACCGGGTTCCGTCGTCTATGACCTCGGAGCCAGCATCGGCTACGTGTCCCTGCTGTTTGCAAAAGCTGTCACCTCGTCTGGCAGGGTCCTGGCGTTCGAACCCCTGCCGGCGAACCTGGAAAGGCTCGCGAAGAATATATCCCTGAATGGCAGCGAAGACAGGGT
>CAYQDF010000029.1:0-32795 GCA_964416175.1 uncultured Anaerolineaceae bacterium | reverse complement strand
GGGTAGGGGAGCTGAATCACAGACAAAGTACTCCCCTCAATCGAATGTGGTTTGGAGATCCTGGTTTAGAGCCGCTAAAGCATCCAGCAGGTGCCGTGGGCGGGTCCGTTCGCCAGAAAGAGTCTGGGGAAGCTCATCATAAGAGAAAAAGGCGACTTCTGATGTCTCGTCGCTGGGTGTGGCTTCCCCGGAAAGGATTTCGCAAAGAAAGACGATCTTGAAGGCATGGAACACCTCCAGCGGGCCGATTCGGTTGGCGTCGTATACCCCAATCACCTTGCGGGCTTTTACCATGAATCCGGCTTCTTCGAATACTTCCCGTTCAACAGCTTTCGAAGGAACGTCGCCGACGTCTGCCCAACCTCCGGGCATTGTCCAACCTCCATCTTGCCTCTCCCGAACAAGCAGCAGCTTGCCATCCCGAAAGACTGCGCCTCGAACATCGACCCTGGGGGTCGCATAACCGATGGCCTTCCGAAAGCATTCTTTCAGCTCATCCGGATCAAGATGGGTATGTTCGCTGAATATCTCCGCCGCGATCTCGGACAACCGCTGAAATCTCTGGCGCTGATATGCATTTTCTGCAAAGTGAGCGCCGGTCTGAGCGATTGCCTGGATCTCGCGCGCCCAGCCAAGCCAGCGCGGTAGTGCTGCCATTGCTCCTTCCAGTCTGCCGTCCCGCATGCAGTCAACCTGTCTGAACGGCACAATGATTATTTCATAACGCTACGAAGGGAGTTATACTCCAATCCACCGGATTCAGGAAAGCTTTTCGAGCTTGCGGACGATCTCCTCCTGGTCGACCGGCAGTCGGTCGATCCGTACGCCGACAGCGTTGTAAATCGCATTGGTAATCGCCGGCGTCGTCGGGATGCTTGACAATTCTCCCACGCCCTTCGCCCCATAAGGACCTTCGGCAGTGGGATGCTCGACCAGGATCGAGACGATTTCCGGCGTATGGATAATAGAGGGCATACGATAGCGAGCCAGCCGGTCTGTGATCACCCGCCCCTCCTCGACGATGAAATTTTCAGTGAGCGCATTGCCCAACCCCATCATGACCCCCCCTTCGACCTGTCCCTGCAACCCGAGTGGGTTCAGCGCCCTGCCTACATCGTTTGCCACGATGACCTGGATCACCCTGACCTCACCAGTTAAAGTATTCACTTCCACTTCAGCAGCCTGGGCAGCGAAAGAATACGCAAAATGCATGTCGCCGCCCTCTCCGAGCGGCTTTGTGAGCGGAGCCCAGTATTCGTACAACACTTTTGGTTGCCGTCCTTCAGCGATCATTTCCTGGCAGATTGATTGCAGGGGTTCTGCATGACCATTCAAACGTACGAGGCCTTCTTCAAACCTTACCTGTTCAGGCGGTTGGTCATATTTTTCCGCCACCGAAGCGGCGATCGCCTGGCGGAGAACCTGGGCTGCCAGGCGTGCTGCGTTCCCGCTGACATAGGACTGTCGGGAAGCAGTCGTCGGACCTCCATCGGGGGTCAAATCCGTATCGGAGAGCAGCACCCGAACGAAAGGCGGCGAGGTGTTAAACTCCTGGGCAACGATCAGCTGAAGGACAGTCACCAACCCCTGCCCGATCTCCGCGGAGGAGGTGCGAACCTCCAGGATTCCATCAGGGCACAGTTCGACTTCAGCAGCTGCTTTATCAGGAGCACCCCCGCCCAGACCAGTGTTTTTGTAGCCGACAGCAAATCCCCAGGCGCGCCGGAGGTGGGGAGATCCGGCAACCGCCCTGCTCTGATATGGATTTCCCTCACACCGCGCATGCATCTCTGCCTCCACCCGGTCGATGCACTCAAGCAATCCTACGCTTTCCGTCAATAGCTGCCCGGTGTTGGTCGTTGAGCCGGTGCGAAGTGCGTTCTTCCTACGTATCTCTGCCGGATCCAACTGAAGTGACTCGGCGAGCATGTCCATGATGCTTTCCACAGCAAAACACGATTGGGTGACTCCGAACCCTCGAAAAGCTCCTGCTGGCGGGTTATTCGTGTACATGGCGTAACAGTCCGCCCGCGCGTGGGGGACACTATACGGTCCAGCGGAATGTGTGGTGGCGCGAGTCATCACTTTTTCTCCCAGGGAGGCGTACGCGCCGGTATCTCCATAAAGTTCGGTCTCAATTGCCGTGAGCTCGCCGTCCTGCCGCGCGCCAACTTTTATGCGAATTTGAGTCGCATGCCGCTTGGGGTGTACCAGGAGGCTCTCGTGCCGATCGAACAACAGCTTGACCGGACGACCGGTCGCTTGCGCCAGAAGCGCCGCGTGGATTTGCCCAGCGATATCTTCTTTGCCTCCGAAGCCTCCTCCGATCATCATCCCTACTACCCGCACTCGATCCTCGGGCCAGCCAAGGACTCGTGCGATCTGATTCCGATCCGCATAGGGGATCTGGGATCCGACGTAGACTTCCATCCGCCCTTCTGTGGTGAGCCTGGCGATGCTGCACTCCGGCTCAATGAAAGCCTGTTCGGTGATCGCTGTTGTGAATGTGTGTTCCAGGACGACATCAGCCTCAGCAAATCCCTGTTCGACATCACCTTTGCGGACCTTAATATGCTTGAGTAAGTTTCCTTTCGGATGGAGCTGAGGGACATCCTCCCGCCGGGCCTGCAAGGGGTTATCGATCACAGGTAGAGGCTCGAATTCCACTTCGATCAGATCCATGCCCCTGGTAGCAGTCTCGCGGTCCTCCGCCGCGACGATCGCCAGGGCGTCCCCAACGGTCCGCACCTGCTCGCCGACACCGACCAGAACCGGCCAGTCATAGACGACCAGGCCGTGTGAGTTCTCGCCCGGGATATCTTCTGCCGTAAGGATTGCCTTCACCCCGGGCAGCTGCCGGGCTTTGGAGATATCGATATGTTTCAGGATCGCATGCGGAACGTTCGCCCGCTTAACTCTGGCATGCAGCATTCCTTCAAATTTTAGATCGTCGGTGAACTTCGCTTTTCCGGTCACTTTATCAATTGCGTCCGGTCGAGCGTAACTGCGCCCGATGACGGTCAAGGGTGACGACGATTCGATTGTTGGGGGAGAGATCGGCTCACCGGTTTTCAGGCTTTGGGCAGCTGCACGGATCGCGTTGAGGATGCTGGGGTACCCCCCGCAGCGGCACAGGGTGTCTTTCAGAGCCTGCCCGATCTCTTCATCGGTTGGGTTGGGATTGCGATTCAACAAGGCATATGCGGTCATGATCTGCCCTGGAATGCAGAATCCACACTGCACGGCACCATGCAGGATGAAAGCCTGCTGGATCGGATGGAGAGGGAGAGCTTCCAGGGTATCTAATGACTCCCAACTCCCAGGCTGATTCCTTGCAGAGAGTCCCTCGATGGTAAGGACAGCTTTTCCATCTGCTCGCGCTGCCGGATAGATGCAGGAAAGGATCGCCTCGCCGTCTACGAGAACCGTGCAGGATCCGCACTCAGCTTCGTTGCAGCCGATCTTTGTGCCAGTCAATCCAAGCCTTTCACGCAACAGGTCCGACAACATCTCGCCCGATCTGGGTTCCACGTGTACCTTTTGTCCATTCACAATGAGTTCCATCTTTTTATACCTTCCACCACAGCCATTGATTCATATCATTCCCCCTGCCTGTCCCATGTGCGCGACCAAGCAATCTTCAAGGATTCCTCAAGCAACACATGCGTCAGGTGTCGGCGGTATTCACTCGACGCACGGTATTTGCTGCTCCTGAGCTGGACTTCACGCAGGAGGAGTTGATAGGCTTCGTCGATTAAAGTCTGATCCAGAGTGCGTCTTTTAAACAGGGCTTCGGTAGCGATTGGTCTGACGGGTCGTGGACCTGCTGGACCGATGGCCAGGCGCGCCTCAGCGATGCTATCTCCCTCGCGGCGGAGCCAGGCTGCCATGTTCAGGATCGGCAGCGCCACACCCTGCGGGCGCATTGTCCTCCGGAACGCGGAACCCTCCCCAGGACGGCGCAGCGGCAAATAGAACCCGACGAGGATTTCACTCCTGGTCTCCAGCTGCGACTGCCGGGGGCCAAGGAAGAGATCTGCGATTTCCACAGATCGTCTGCCTGAAATCCCAGCGACTTCTGCCACAGCACCGCAGGCGATCAAGGCAATGGTCCCATCCGCTGCTGGCAGAGCGTGGGCGACATTCCCACCCAGGGTGGCCGTGTTGCGCACCTGTGGACCACCGATCAGCTCGCAGGCCTCAATCAGCGCAGGCGCATGTGCTTTCACCAGCGAGGAAGCGACAATTTTTCCTAGAGGCACTGCCCCACCGATAAACAACCGGTCTGAATGGATTTCAAGCGCCAGGAGCTCCGGGATGGCAGTGACATCAATCAGCGCGTCGACTGGTGGACGGATCCCCTGCTGCATCTCGATCAGGAGATCCGTCCCGCCAGCGATCAGGCGGACGGTTTTTGATTCCGAAGCCAGCTTTTCAAGCGCTTCTGAGAGCGAATGGGGAAGAAAGTAGTTCTTCCAGAGAGACATGGATCGGCGACCGGTGGTGTAATGCTCCTCTCCACTTGATTCGAACCGGCCAGGAGCAGAGGTACCACATGGATGGCGGCACTTTTCGACGGGAGACGCTCCCGACGCCGCCGCGGTATTATCCCGCGACGACCACCGATCCGTTGTGCTTTTATTTTAGCATAATTAAGGAACGATGACTCATAAGATGGTTTCGTATAGGCCAGAAAATTCGATCAAAATAGTCATCGCGATGAGCGCAGCAAGGTACATTCCACCGAGTTTTAATACGCGAGTATTTCGTATCTATTCGTGGTATAAATTTACCCTTGACCGGCTGTCGAGAAAAATCACAAGGTCTGGAGAGGCCGCTCAGCAAGCAAGAAGCGGCTTCTGTTATACTAACGGAGCAATAAAATCGGCTAGATAACACCAAATCATTGCCCGAGGTGTGTTGCATGCAAGGTCATGGAGAAGTCGTTGCCATCTATGTTCGGCCTCAGCTGAGCGCTCCCGTAAAACACGTCGAAGCGGCGCGCGCAGTCCCGGGGAGGGGATTAGAAGGGGACTACTACTTTTCAGGGGTATCCCGCAAAGGGTTCGACGCCAGCCGAGAGGTGACCCTGATCGAGAGCGAAGCGCTTGAATCCATCAAGAGAGAATACGCTATCGTTCTCGGAGATGGAGAAAGCAGGCGAAACATCGTCACACGCAACATCGTGTTGAATCACCTGGTGGGAAAGGTGTTCCAGGTTGGTGAGGTGACCCTGCGTGGTATCCGGCTTTGTGAACCATGCTCGCACCTGGCAGCGCTCACAGAGAAGGATGTTGTGCCTGCTCTTCTCCACCGCGGTGGTCTGCGGGCACAAATCCTGAAGGAAGGCGTGCTTCGGATTGGGGATCCGATCTTCGAACTGGGCGCCGAGGAAGAGGGGGCGGAAAATGAATAGACGCTTACACGGGTTACTCGGTTACCACCGATTCCTGGCCAATCAGTCCTTTTATTCGATTTTCCTCACCACGCTCCTGGCACTGGCGCTCTTTGCTGCCCGGGCCTTGGAAAGCCAATCGATGGTCTATCGCAACCTCGTTTGGAACCTCCTCCTTGCCTGGCTTCCATTCGTATTCAGCTTTATCGCCGCGACGTTTTTCACCCTCTACCCCAGAAACTGGATGCTGATCATCCTGCCCGGGCTCCTTTGGTTGATCTTTTTCCCGAATGCGCCGTACATCGTGACGGATTTTCTCCACCTGGAGGACCGCTCCCACGTGCCGTTGTGGTATGACATCATTATGCTGGCCACATTCGCCTGGAACGGCTGTTTCCTGGCGATTGCCTCCCTCAGGACGATGCAGTTGATCGTAAAGAATTTCCTCGGCTGGTTCCTTAGCTGGGTGTTTGCCGGAGTTTCCCTCGCACTCTGTGGTCTGGGAATCTATCTCGGCCGGTTCTCCCGATGGAACAGCTGGGACCTTTTCTTCGAACCAAAAGCCATCTTTCGGGAACTTGCTGTGAATGTTATCAATCCACTCAACAACCTCCAGTTCATTGCCTTCACAGTGTTGTTTACAGCTTTCCTTGTGGTCTGTTACCTTACCTTCATGTCAATAAGAAAGGAAAGCGGGCTTTTGGATTGATGGAAAGGGTATAATTCACACGCTTTATCCCATCATTTGAACAACGAGGAGTCGATATGTCTGAGCCCAGGACCTCTGCGGCGAATTTCGCTCGACGGAATTCGGCACGTTTTATTGAGGAATTAATGGAATTCGTGTCCATCCCCTCTATCTCCACCGACCCTGGCAAGAAACCCGAAATGGATCAGGCTGCTAAATGGGTTGCCGATCAGCTCAGAGGGCTTGGGATGAGCAAAGTGAAGATTTACCCCACCGAAGGGCATCCCGTTGTGTATGGAGAATTATCTGCAAACGGCAAGGATCTTCCGACGGTGCTGGTTTATGGTCACTACGATGTGCAGCCTGCCGAACCCCTCGAACTTTGGGATAGCAGGGCGTTCGAGCCAGAGATTCGGGGGGATTCGCTGTATGGACGCGGGACTGCGGATATGAAAGGGCAGGTCATGGCTTGCCTGAAAGCCATCGAGTCGATCATTCATACTGGGGAGCCACCAGTCAACATCAAGATCCTGGTGGAAGGCGAAGAAGAGATCGGCTCTCCAAACCTGGCTGGCTTTATCAAAGACAACAAAGAGCTGTTGAAATGCGATTTCGCCCTTAACCCGGATTCCGGCATGATTGCTGCGGATTTCCCAACGATTACATATGCCCTGCGTGGGCTGGCTTACTTCGAACTGCGGGTGTATGGTCCTTCCCACGACCTGCACTCAGGATCCTATGGAGGCGTTGTACACAACCCCGCTCAAGTACTTGCTGAATTGATCGCAGGAATGCACGACGATAAAGGAAGAGTGACGCTGCCGGGTTTCTACTCAAAAGTTCGCCCTCTCGATGAAGAAGAGCGCGCCGAGCTCGCCCGCCTTCCTACAGATGAAAAATTCTTCCTCGAGAATACTGGCGTGCCTTCCCTTTGGGGAGAGGAAGGCTACACGCCATCCGAACGTGTCGGCGCAAGACCGACCCTCGAGGTGAACGGCATGCTTTCTGGCTTCACCGGGGAGGGTTCGAAAACAGTTCTTCCTGCCTGGGCAATGGCGAAAATTTCGACCCGTCTTGTTCCTGACCAGGACCCGGCTGAGGTGCACAAGCAACTCGAGGAGTACTTACGAATCCACACTCCGAAAACAGTGAGGGTCGAGCTCGATAATCTGGTTGGCGGGTCCGCGGTGATATCCGATCGAAATTCGTTTGGCGTGAAAGCCCTGCAAAAGGCGATGCAGACTGTTTGGGGTAGCCCCCCATTCTTCCGCCGAGAAGGTGGGAGTGTCCCAGTTGTCATCATGTTCAAGAACCTCCTTGGAATCGAATCCGTCAACTGTGGGTTCTCACTCCTGGACTGCAATGCTCACGGCCCGAACGAAAAGCAGCACTTGCCAACGTGGGAGAAGGGGATCACAGCGCTGATCCACTTCTTTTACAACCTGGCCGATTAACCTGAAGGAAATGGTGAAAGACAGACTACCAACTTACGGCGGGCAGGCAGTGATCGAAGGTGTGATGATGCGGGGCCGAGAGGCCATGGCGATCGCGATGCGCGCTCCCGATCATTCGATTGTCATTCACAAGGAAGAATTATCGGGGATGTATCGAAGCTGGATAACCCGGATCCCCTTCCTGCGCGGTGTTATCATGCTGTGGGATGCCCTCGGCCTCGGGATGCGAGCCCTGGCAATCTCTGCGAACAATCAGATCCAGGAGGAAGAACGCATCAACGGACCGCAACTCGCGGCAACCATGGTTTTATCGCTTGCCTTCGCAGTAGGTCTCTTCTTCCTCCTGCCCGCAGGTCTGGGCCATTTGACCGACCAGCTGCTTCACCTTTCTCAACCGAATCTAACCAGTTGGATCGGCAATCTGGTCGAAGGATTCGTGAGGCTGTTTATCTTAATCGCGTATATTTGGTTTATCGGTCGAATACCTGAGATCAAACGCGTTTTTGCTTATCACGGGGCCGAGCATAAAACGATCAACGCTTTCGAAGCCGGCGCTGAACTTTCACCGGAGAATGTAAAAAGCTTTTCCCTGGAGCACCCCCGGTGCGGGACAGCTTTTTTACTGACCCTGATCCTCCTGTCCATCCTGGTGTTCACCCTCGCTGGCCCTCTACCTCTTGTTTTGCGCCTGGTCAGCCGGATCCTGATGATCCCCGCCCTGGCGGGGATCGCCTACGAATACATCCGCTGGACAGCCAGGAACCTCGATTCGGCCCTCGTCAAGGTCCTCGTCAAACCCAACCTCGCCCTCCAGCGTATGACGACACGCGAACCGGACCTTGAGATGCTTGAAGTCTCCATTGCTGCCTTCAACGCCATGCGTTCGGGAGAGAAAGATCTGGCTCTGTAGCCTGGTCGTTCACTCACCAAGGACCTGCACGACCAGTTCCCTTCGCCGCGGTCGGTTGTCGAAGTCGATAAAGATGATCTGCTGCCAGGTGCCCAGAGACAGCCGGCGGTCGATGAATGGCACAGTAAGCGATGGGCCGATCAAAGCAGCTCTCACATGGCTGTGACCGTTCCCGTCTCCCCAGCGGGCGTTGTGGGCGTAAGGCCGGCTCGGATCAAGGATCTCGTCCAGCAGGCGGCGGAGGTCGGTCAGACATCCTGATTCATATTCGATGGTAGTCAGGCCGCTGGTCGAAGAAGGGGTAAAGATCGTAACCGTCCCATTTTCTAATCCGCCACCAGCAACAATCCTGGAAACATCATCTGTGATATCAAGGATGTCGGTGTTTCCTTTCGTATTCAATTGAATCTTCTTTGTGAGTACTGGCATACTGTGATTATACTGTGAGTAATCGAGGACTTCTCTCACCGGGATTGCCTCGAGGATGATAATGGAGGAGGTTGACGTGGCGATCGATTTCGAACTTTACAGGCGGATGGTGCGTGTGGCGAGCAACCCCACGGTCAGGCTGTCCGTGATCGACATCGCACCCGACAGATCTCTGCGAACCCTCGTATTCTTGCACGGTTATGGCGGCAATGCCCGCCAATGGCAGTACCAGCTGCACGAATTTTCGATCGCCAATCGGGTGATCGCGCTGGATCAGCGCGGCCATGGGAGTTCCGATCGACCGGATGGTCCATACAGGCTGGCCCAGCTGGTGGCAGACCTCGAAGCAGCACTCGATGAACTGGCGGTCCAATTTCCTATTATGCTCATCGGGCATTCCTTTGGCGGGGCAATCGCCACTGAATATGCTGTCGCCAACCCGGATAAGGTGACTGAACTCGTCTTGATCGCAACCGCAGGGGAATTTCAACTGAATCCATTTTATCGTGCGCTACTTGGGTTGCCTTTGCCGGGGTTGCAGATATTGACGCCATTCGTTCGAGGGTGGTTGTCCGCTCCGCCGCACGTGATGCACGCCTGGTATCACCAGGCCATCGCAGGCTGGAATGGATGGAGTCGGTTTCGCAGCCTTCAGATGCCTGTAACCGTCATTCGAGGCCACCACGACCGTGTGTTTTCTAAATCTTTGTTCGAAGAAGTCGCCCGGGCGATACCACGCGCGGAGGAGATCAACGTCGGAGCATCCGGCCACCTGGTCATGCTGGAACGGCGAGAGGCGGTAAATCGGGCCATCCAACGCAATCTGGAGAGGACTGTTCGATCCTGGAGAGAAGAGGCAGCCGGAGAACAGGATTCTGATCGGGCTGCTCTTTTGCGTGAACGACCTTGGCTGGCATATTATGACGAAGGAGTTCCGTACACCATCGCCATTCCCCGTGTCCCAGCTTACGAGCTGCTGAACTCTGCCGCAAACCGGTTCCCCAAGAATACCGCCCTTGAGTTCGAGGGTTTGCGCATCACTTATCAGCAGCTGCAAGAACTGGTCAACCGCTTCGCAAACGCGGTCATCTCCTCCGGGATTAACAAAGGCGACCGGATCATGCTCCTCCTGCCGAATATTCCACAAATGGTCATCGCATATTTCGGGACCCTGGCAGCTGGTGCAGTGGCTGTATTTTCGATGCCCGGATCAGGGAAGGCGGATTACCTGCACCAGATCAATGCGACTAAAGCCCGGATGGTGGTCACGCTATACCAGTCCGGAGAGATCGTCGAAAGCCTTCTTGCTGGATCTTCACCGATAACCCGCTCCCAGGTCGAACATTTAATCCTCACTCATCCCCAGGACTATCTGCCTCTGATCAAACGGATCGCGAGCCTCGCTAAACTTAATCGCCGGGATTTTGGCTCACGCACATCTGGACAAGGACCAGTTATCCATGACTTCAGACGCATGCTCACCACCCAAAACAGCATTTTCCCTGAGATAGAAGTATCACCGGATGACCCGGCTGTGATTCAGTTTACCGGCGGTACAACAGCCCAACCGAAAGGAGTCATCCTCACACACCGCAACCTCATTGCGAACGCTCTACAGACCCGGCATTGGATGCCAACCGCGCAGGAAGGACAGGAGCGGTTCTTGAGCGTCATTCCATTCGCACACAGTTATGGTCTGACGACAGCGTTGAACGTGCCGGTCTCGCTTGGTTCGACAATCATCCTGAAGGCCAGGTTCGAGATTGCAGACCTGCTAAGAACTATCAAGGACCAAAAGCCTACAATTTTTCCTGGGGTCCCCCGCATGTATGTGGCAATAAAAGACTATCCAAGGGTGCGGAATTATAAGATCGATTCGATCAAGGCTTGTATTAGCGGGTCTGCACCATTGCCGATCGAAGTGCAGGAGGCGTTCGAAAAACTCACTCGTGGTCGGCTGGTTGAAGGGTACGGCCTGACAGAAGCTGGCCCGGTGACCCACGCGAATCCCCTCTATGGACTAAGAAAGATCGGTTCGATTGGTATCCCATTGCCGTCCACCGAAGCCTGCCTGGTGGATCTTACCCGCGGCACGAAAGAGGTTGGACCGGGCCAAATCGGTGAGCTCGCCGTGCGAGGTCCTCAGGTCATGCTGGGATATTGGGGAGATCCAAAATCGACCCGGCGCGCCTTCACAAAAGACGGTTTCCTTCTCACTGGAGATGTTGCCCAGCAAGATACACAGGGATACTTCCGGATCATCGCTCGTAAAGCCGATATGTGGTACCCTCACAAGCCTGGTAAACCGGCTTTTCCCCGGGATGTTGAAGAAGTCATATTCGAGATTCCTCAAGTAAAAGAAGCTGCCGTCGTCGCGATTGCCAACCAGCCGATTGCATTTGTCATCACCCACGGCGAATTGCTCAGATCAGACGACCTGATCGCCTACTGCAGGAGACGTCTGCCCCCGGAATTAGTCCCAAGGATCGTGGTCTTTGTTGATGATTTTCCCAGAACCTTTATTGGTAAAATTCTCAGGCGCGAGCTTGCCAGGCGCTTCGAAGAGTCTCAGAAAGAACACCAGCGTTCGTGAGATGACGGAGTCTTTCTCTCAATAATTAAGTTATATTAACGTCCTGATGAGCGATCAGATAGTACCATCTGAGAAAAACATCCATTTCATATCAAAAGGCACTGGGAGACCGGTGATCTTGCTGCACGGATTTGGTGCATCGCATCATGACTGGATAAACATGATTTCGGAATTATCTCGGCAAGGATTTCGCGGACTCGCCCCAGACCTCCTGGGTCATGGCAACAGTGATAAGCCCGCCGAGCCTGAAGCGTATACGTTCGAGCGACTGTACCGGTCTCTAGAGGATTGGATTGCCAGTATTGAGTTTGATGAGCCAATAATTCTGGTGGGGCATTCCATGGGAGGCCACCTCGCGCTTCAGTATGCCTTTAACCACATCGATAAGGTTAGATCGCTCGTATTGATCGATCCTTATTACGAAGCAAAGCAGCTTTCTCCATTGATGCGGTTCGTGAACCAAAATCCAGGACTTGGGATGAAAGCTTTGCAAGCTGCACCTGGCTGGTTGATCGAATCTCTTGTGGACCTGGACCTGTTCAGGTCAGACCACTATGAGCCTCACATCCGGCGACAAATCGCAGAAGATTATAAACGGGCTTCACCAAACATACTGCGCTTCGCCGCGACCATCCCGGATTTCAACCATCAATTAGAAAAAATCACTGTTCCCGTTCTTGTGATCTGGGGAATGAAGGACCTGACCCTCGCTCCAGGCTCATTTCAGAGGCTGGTTCAGGTGCTGCCGAATGCATTTGGTCAGGCGATTCCGGATTGCGGGCATCAACCTCACCTGGCAAAACCTGACTCCGTCAATCAGCTGGTCCTGGATTTTCTCCAGGGTGGTGAGTTCAAGGCGCACACCGATTCGCGCAGGGAGCTATGAAATCTTCGCCGGTCAAGGGACACGCCCCCGAGCTCTTTCGAAAAGAATAAGGAGTAGTTATGATGGCAACGCAACCTTCGGATCTGGAGGGATTAACAATATTGGGGAAGCAGGCGAAACCAGGTAAGCAGCTGGAAGCCTTCCCCAACCGATCGCCAGATCGTTATTATCGCGTAACCCTGGAAACCGATGAATTCACCTGCCTTTGCCCGATGACCGGGCAGCCAGACTTCGCGACCCTGAAAATCGAATATGTTCCAGACCAGAAAGTGGTTGAATCTAAATCGCTGAAGCTGTATCTCTGGTCTTTTCGCGATGAAGGCGCTTTCCACGAACACGTCATCAACCAGATTTGCGATGATCTGATAAAGATTCTCGATCCCCATTGGATTAAAGTCACCGGTGTTTTCAACATTCGCGGTGGGATCGGGATCACTGTTGAGGCTGAGCATACGAAAACGCCGGACGCACGCCAGCAGTGGGTATCGCCCTGATGAGGTAACCTTGGATCAATACAGCTTCAGATGGTATCCCTTCGTGATGGCGGTTTTCGTCACCACGTTGATCATTTCGAACATCATCGCTGTAAAAATTGTCTTGGTGTTCGGACTGGCTCTGCCGGCTGCTGTGATCCTCTTTCCCCTGGCATATATTTTTGGGGACATTTTGACCGAAGTTTATGGCTATGCGAAAGCACGCCAGGCGATCTGGACCGGGTTCTTGTGCAATCTGATCGCGGTGATCGCGATCTGGATCGGAGGTTTACTGCCCCCTGCCCCGTTTTGGAATACCGCTGTGTTCGACAGCCCAGCCCAGGCACAGCAGGCCTATCAGGCGATCCTGGGATTCACACCTCGCCTGCTGGCGGCCTCATTCACCGCATACCTGGTTGGCGAATTCCTGAATTCGTTCGTGCTTGCAAAACTAAAAGTGCGCACCGGAGGCCGGTACTTATGGGTGCGCACTATCACCTCGACGCTCGTCGGTCAGGGGGCAGATTCGGCAGTGTTCATTTCAGTCGCATTTTGGGGCATCTTCGCCCCGGGCGACCTCCAAACAGCGATCCTCTCTCAATGGGGATTCAAAGTCGCCTATGAAGTCCTGGCGACGCCCCTGACTTATGCTGTCGTAAATTTCCTAAAGAGGTCAGAGCAGCTGGATGTTTTTGACCGGGAGACTAATTTCAACCCTTTACTTGTGGGAACCCGCTCATCCTCCTCCAGAGTGGACTGACTGGTGAAAGAATGAGCAGACCAGTAAATCGAATTATGCTGTCTCCAAATACCGCTCCACTTCCCAATCCATCACCCTGGTACGGTATTCTTCCACCTCCGCCCACTTGGCCCGGTTGAAACTCTCATAGGTCGTCGGTCCCAGCGCGGTCCTCAGGACTTCATCTCCTTCCAACAGACGCAGGGCTTCTGCCAGGGAGCCTGGCAGCTCTTCAATCTGGAGCTCCGCTCGCTCCTTCTGAGTAAGCTGATAAACATTGACGTCATTAAGAGGCGGCGGCACCGGGAGTTTTTTATCGATCCCATCGAGAGCGGCCGCCAGCATGACCGTCAAGGCGAGATATGGGTTCGCCGATGGGTCCGGGCAGCGCAGCTCGGCACGTGTCGATTTCTCTCTGCCTGGCTTGTAGCGCGGGATCCGGATCAAAGCAGACCGGTTGATCTGCGCCCATCCAACGTACACAGGTGCTTCGTACCCGGGGACCAGGCGTTTATACGAGTTGACCGTCGGGGCGACTACAGCAGACATTGTTCGGGCATGCGCCAGCTGCCCGCCGATAAAGTTGCATGCCAGCTCGGAAAGGTTATAAGGATCATCCGGATCAAAAAACAGATTGCGTCCCTCTTTATCAAACAGGGATTGGTGGCAGTGCATACCCGACCCGTTTATGCCGAAAATCGGCTTCGGCATAAACGAGGCCACCAGCCCATGCTGAGCAGCGATCGCCTTGACAGTGTACTTCAAAGTGATGATCTTATCTGCCGTCCGCAAGGCTTCGTCGAATTCAAAATCAATTTCGTGCTGTCCAATCGCGACCTCATGGTGCCCCATTTCGACGATGAGGCCCATCATCTTTAGGGTTGCCATCAGCTCCGTGCGAACCCGGACAGCCTCGTCACTCGCTGAAAAGTCGAAATAACCTCCCACGTCGTGCGGCACGGGGTGAATCTGCGCCGGCCCATTGCGCTTGAACAAAAAGAATTCGGGCTCGGGTCCGACATTATACGTCCACCCGCGCTTTTCCAATTGAGCGAGGATCCTTTTGAGCGTCCCCCTCGGATCTCCCGGGAAGGGGGTACCGTCAGGCAGGTAAATATCGCAAAACATCCGCCCCCGACGCATCTCAGGCGGGCTCCATGGCAGCATCGTGTACGTATCAGGATCCGGGATGAGCCGCATATCGCTCTCCTGGATGCGTGCAAATCCTTCTACCGAAGATCCGTCAAACCAGATGCCTTCTTTAACTGCGCCTTCCAGTCGATCGACCGGGATATCCAGGCTCTTGACTGCTCCGGTGACATCAGTAAATTGGAGTGAAACAAACTTGACCTCATCCTGCGCAACTCTTTCTTCGAGAACTTTGAAATCCATGATGGTCTCCTGATTTAGCGTAATCCTTCACCTAATTTGGTTAGAATGCCAGCCATCTCATTCTTATCAGCCTGATTTAAACATCGCCATGGGGTAAAAAAATAACGGTCGGTCATCGATTCTACATGCTGGCGAAAGGTTTGCCCTTCCGAAGTGAGCTTCAAGGCGTTTCGAATCCCAGTAATATATCCCCGCTTCCGCAGTTCTGCCAGAGCATTGGCATATACCTCCTTCGAATGTCCCCGATGCTTGAGTTTCTCTGCGATGTCATCGAGTGTTTCGAGACTCTCCCGCCAGATCAAAGTCAAGGTTTCAAATGCGGTTGCAGAGAAACCAGAACTCTGCCAGCTTGCCAGGTGCGCATCATCCCGGTACGCCCCAAGGCATGAGAAAGCCTGCTCAATATAGGGCAAGGCGGGTTGAGGCTCTGGCATTAATGCATGGCTCAAACCAATCGCCCAAGGTTGCGGTGGAGGGGGAGTATTCAGGCAGCTGTCTACGAGCCGTCCAAGATATTCAACCAGTCTTTGCGATTCTTCTGGAACCAAGGGATCAGCCTCCACCATGGCCTCCCTCGCCAGCTGAATAAATTTCTCCACAGCTTCGCGCCCGAAGGGGGTGAGCCGGAATCGACCTTCTCCCACCATCACCAGATGTCCCTGGCGGGCAGCATTCGACAGCCAGGCCAGATACTGTTCGGAAGCAGTGTAAGGACCCCGGATCATCAGATGGCCAGCGGTTGTGTCCTCCGGTTCAAGGGTCCTGGCAATGAGCAATATTCCCCATTCGCGTTTTCCCAGGCCGCTTTTTTTGACCAGGGGATCGATCGCAGGTAAATAACAGGGTTCGATTTTGACCCAGGTATTCCGCATCAGTTGCCAGAGGGATCGATCATCCATCATTGTCCTCCAAGCTCAGCTTTCACTCGATTCTCGAAAATCGATCAATCTTCAACTGTAAATTGCTCTTATGACATGGGGTTATCAGAATGTTCCCTGTGTCATCCTGGCTTTTTACAAATCGCCCGGAGCACCCGGAATGATAAACCATCCTGTAAACTTTATCCAGACTATATCAGAAAACGAATCTGCCCATCTATCCTTCCAACAGCTTTAGTGTATTCCATTTCTCTGAAGAAAACCTGCAAAGTATCCCGCTTTACACCCCCAACCTGGGAAGGTATAATTTTTTAGTGTTATCAAATCGGTTCAATTGAAGGTTGACGCCAGGGGGGTGGTTGGGTCCCGGTGGGCTCCCCGGTCTTCAAAACCGGTGGCGGGTCGCTTTGCGAGCCGCGGTGGGTTCGACTCCCATCCACTCCCGTTTAATATTCCTGGTCGATCCAGTCTTACAATCGATAGTTGAATTCTATCTTGATCACATAGGCTGTAAATTCCAATGACAATTCCTTTTACAGAATCATTACCAACTTCCCCGCCTCACGATCCATATTTATCGGTCGTCAGGCGAGTGTTTCGCATCGATGGGATCGTCTGGGGGACAGAGAAACAGAACTTCATCGTCCGGTATCAGGGAAAGTTGTTCCAGGAACCTGAAGAGGCCTACCGCATCCTGGCAGCCGCGTTGAGACAGATGGATGTTACACCCTTGTTTCGAGTGGAGAATGGGCAGGAGACGATCGTGCTCCTGAAAGGCATCGTCAAGCCGCGGCCTTCGAATCCCTGGGTAAATTTGCTGCTTTTCTTGTTGACTGGGCTGAGCGTCCTTTTTGCGGGTGCTTTCTTCCAGTACACGGGTCCCCTGACAGGCGAGCTCGACGTGATGCTGCCTCACCTGATTCCGGCCCTCATTAGCGGGGCTATGTTTGGCATCAGCCTGCTGGGCATCTTGCTGGCGCATGAGTTTGGGCACTACCTGGCAGCGCGCTACCATCAAACTGCGGTCACTTTGCCATATTTCATCCCTTTCCCATTCAGCCCGTTTGGAACGATGGGCGCATTCATCCAGCTCAAAGAGCCGCCGCGGAACAAGCGGGTCCTTTTGGATATTGGTGTGGCCGGCCCTTTGGCCGGATTGGTGATTGCTGTCCCGGTGCTTTTCCTCGGTCTGTACCTGTCTGAGTTGGGGAACCTGCCCGAAGCTGCGGGATTAACCCAATCTTTCAGCCTGGAAGGCAACTCGATTTTCTATCTGTTATCCAAATACCTGATCTTTGGTAAATGGTTGCCTGAACCAGCCAGCTTCGGCGGGATCTCACCGCTGCTTTATTGGGTCCGATATTTCTTCACTGGGAGGCCAGTGCCGTTCGGGGGCCAGGATGTATTACTGCACCCGATCGCCTGGGCAGGATGGTCAGGGCTCCTTGTCACCGCGTTAAATTTGATCCCGGCTGGCCAATTCGATGGTGGGCACGTACTTTACGTCCTGCTTGGGCGCAAAGTGCGCGGGCTTTTACCATTTATTTTGATCATCCTGGTTGCTCTCGGAACCATCTGGTCGGGTTGGTGGATTTGGGCGTTTTTAATTTTCGTTTTGGGTCGCGTTCACGCGGAGCCTCTGGACCAGATTACTCCGCTCGATCCGGGAAGAAGAGTCCTGGCAATTTCGGCGCTGGTGATTTTTTTCCTCCTTTTCACACCAATACCGCTCAGTTTCTTCTAGAGTTCATCAAATAATGGGTAGTTGTGGGGTTTTACAGCGATGGAGCCGCTGCAAAAACCCCACCCTTTTATTTTTTTTGAGTTAGCTTCTACCAGGGCCTGTGTTCACGGTCGGGCTTCGCCAAGCACGTCGACCCGTTCGATCTTTGGCCCTAGACTGAACAGCTCGATCTCGAACGGCTCCGGAATTCCAGGCGCCAGGGGACCATCGAGCTCTGACTTCCGGACAGCAACCACGCGGTCATCAGCACCATAACCGACCGCGGCGAGCCAGACAAGGCTCGCTGTATCGCCTCTCTCGGGCAATTGAACCATCCCCTTGATGATGGCATATCCGCCCTGGGAATGGTACTCCACGGTCTCAATCTCAACTACCACATTCAGATATCGCCCATCATTGCGGGGGACTGGCAGAGCAGAAACCAGCTCCACAACCACGGAGAATTCCTGATCTGCCAGGGTGGAGAAGTTGACTGTCAGTGGCAGGGCTTGACCAACCCGAATGATATTGAGTGGCGCAGTTGCCTCGTCTGTAGCAATCACAGACCCGCCTTCATCAATAAGGGAAACCCGGGCTGCCACATTTTCAATGGATCTGGGTTGGTCATTCTTGACCAGAATAAAACACCAGACCTCCCCACGAGCATCCTGATAACACTCAGCAGGATGTACCTTCAGAGCCATCGGAGTCGGGGTGGTGAATATCGTCACGTTTGTCTCGCTTGAAGGGATGATCAGCTCGGTTCCGATGGACATGAGGCTTGGGTCAACATCGGGGTTTGCAGCCAGGAGTTCTTCGAGCCGAACCCCATACCGAAGCGCGATCGCCAGCATCGTATCACCCTGGATTACCCTGTAAGTAATCGGCGTGGCAGTAGGTGTGGGAGCAATGGTTGCAGTGATGATCGAACTGGTCTCGATCGCCTGCCTGACAGGGCTGGGAGTCAGACTTTGATAGGGGGTAAGGGGAAAGTCTGGGCTTTCTTCAACAGATTCCGGGCGATTGACTTTCCTTCCTACACATCCACTCAAGACAATCCCGCTCAAGATTATGATAAAACACCATTCCTGTATCATTGTCTTCCGGGGAGACATGGACGGGATTATAACCCAGAGTGTTTTAACCTGTTTTTATCAAGGAACCCACCGGTGTCTGAAGAAGAACTTATCTTCAATCCCCACGGAAGTTGCTTACAGATTCTTGAGGCGGCTGGCAGACTACTTGCCGGTTGACTGTGGCTATGCTAAACTCTTCCCGGTAGTTAAGCATGGCTGAAGACAGGATGCTGCGTGAAGCGGTGGAGGCTATCGCTCAAGGGCAGCGGGCGAGGGCACGCGATCTGCTGACTCGTTTGCTGCGTGCCGACCAGGCCAACCCGATCTATTGGCTCTACATGAGCGCAGTGGTCGAGTCCTCCAAAGAAAGAATATACTGTCTGAAAAACGTCCTGCGCCTGGATCCCCAGAACAAACAAGCGCAGCTCGGTCTAGTCATTCTGGGCGCAATCCCTCCTCCACCGGACCTCTCGCCAGTGCAAATCCCTCCTCGCGATTGGGATCAAACCCAGGCCAATAAGTCGATGGCCTCAGCAGGCAAGAAAATGCTCCGGATCATATCCTTTGGTGGAGCCGGTCTCCTCCTCATCGGCTTGTTATTGGTCGGGACCCTCAAGCCAGGATATCGGTTGGGGGGGATCTTCGGATTGCCGCATCTGACCGTCACTCCTAAGTTTGCGGCAGAACGGGCGACTGCAACCTTGCTCCCGACAAACACTCCCTACCAACGCACTCCCACTCCCACTTTCATCGGTCCGACACCGCTCTGGATGCTCCTTGAAGCCACGTACACGCCAACTCCTCTCTATGTAAACACGCCTCATCCGATCAGTGAAGCGTTTCGAGCGGGCTTGCGAGCATTCGGCCTTGGAGAATACGAAGATCTGTTGAAATATATGCAGCAGGCTGCGCGTGAAGAACCTCAGGCAGCTGACGCCTATTATTACGTTGGAGAAGCCTACCGGTTGCTGGATGAGCCCGAGCAGGCTTTGGCTGCTTATGATCAGGCGATACAGGCAGATTCAGGATTCGCCCCCGCCTACTTAGGCCGAGCACGAGCAAACATCGCCCTTTTCGATATGGCGGAGGTCGAGCAAGACCTTCTGCGCGCAGTCGAATTGGATCCGAATCTCCTCGAAGGTTTCCTCGAACTGGCTTCTTTGAAAATCGCAGCTGGAGAAATCGAACTAGCCTTGGATTACCTCGAGGCTGCCGAAGGGATCGCCCCCTCCTCTCCACTGATTTACCAATACCGGGCGGAAGCTTTCCTGGCCTCGGAGGATAACAATTCCGCGCTGGCTGCCGCAGAAATTGCATACAAACTCGATCGGACATCTCTCCCCATATACAAGGTCCTTGGTCAGGCTTATCTGGAAGTTGGCGAGCCAGCCAGAGCAAAGGAATTCCTCGACATCTACTTAAGTTTCGTGGAAGACGATGTCGAAGCCCAAGTGGTTAACGGCCGAATTCTTTACGAGCTCCATGATTTTGCCGGGGCCAGGGATGCGCTCAGCAAGGTACTCGAACTCCAGGATGACCTTTTCCCAGCGCTGCTCTACCGTGGGCTTGCCTATCTTGAATTGAAGGAAGGTCAACTCGCGGTGAACGACTTGTTTGCAGCCAGGAATATAGACCGTCAGTCTTTCCTCGCCAGTCTTGGATTAGGGAGAGCCCTCCTGCTTACCAACCGCTTTACAGATGCCATCAGCCAGTTTTCTGGAAGTGAAGAACTGGCTGAGGAAGAGGACCAGTTGGCCGCTGTCTATTACTGGAGAGCTCTCGCCCGAGAAGCCGCAGGCGATACCAGATCCGCGATTTCTGATTGGAATGCATTGCTTGCATTACCCAGGGAGGTTGTGCCGCCAGAGTGGCGATCCGCTGCCGCTGAGAAGATTCTCCTGCTTACTCCCTCACCGACAATGATAAATACTATCCAGTCTCCCACACCATCTCCTACAATAACTCCATCCGTCGCCAGCGCTCCCGCCGCGATCACCCCGACAGCTCAGAAGACACAACCGGCCGATTGACCTTACCTGATCGAGACTCGAAATGCATGGACGGCAGTAAAGGCGCCTTTCACCAGACTTACCGCCTGCTGATCCCAATCGCGGGAACAGCTGCCTTGTTCGTCGGGTTCCTCCTGTCTCCCCCGGAGGAGTTCCATTTCTCTTTGTTTATTTTTCTTGCTGCCAGCTTTGCACTGATCTTTTACACTCCCCTGCACCTGCTCAACAGCCGTTTTTATCTCTCGAATATCCTGGTCATGGTCAGCTCGCTCCTGATCGGAATCCGGATGACCAGCCTGGTCTTTCTTACCGGACTTGTTGGTGGAGTACTGCTTGAGTGGTTTGTCCCCAGGGCAGGACCGAGTAAAAGACCGGTTCGTACGCTGGCCTGGGAAGCTGGCTCTCTCCTTGGTGTAAATTTGATACCCCTGGTCGTCATCACATTGATGTTCGGTTGGTATCGAGATCCCGGCCCTCAATTCCTGGCAGGAATCGACGCTGCAGCGATAGTTTTGAACGCAGCGTTGGTCTTCGGCTTGTTCCATGGAGTGCTTTTCTGGGCTGGCAGCCGTCTGACCCAGCAGCCATCTTACCTGAATCTTCGGTGGGATTCACTGGCATTAATCCTGCTCGAAGTGCTTCCTGCCCTGTTGAGTTTTCAATTAATCATCGCTTTCCCTGTGCTGGGCCAGAATGCGCTTGTTGTTCTGGGCATATTGACCATCCTGTTATCTATTCTGCTCAACTACCTGAGTACCCCGCGCCTTGAGCTCGAACGCCGGTTGCACGAGTTATCTGCTTTTCGAGAAGTAAGCAAAACGCTGCCCTCAGAGACAGATCTCGAAAAGATGCTTTCGGTGCTCTACCAGCAGACCAAAGATATCCTGGGGGTCGAGAATTTCTACATTGCCTTGTTTGACTCGGAAAAGGAAGAGATCTGGTATCCCCTGGCAGTAAAAGATGGCGTCAGGCAGCTTTGGCCGCGGAGGAAAATCCTCGATCGATTGACAGACCGGGTCATTCTCGAAGGTAGACCAATCCTGATACCCAATCACGGAGAGGAGGAACTCCAAAGAATCGGCTTGCCGGCCGGCGAAGATGCTCCATCTGCCTGGGTTGGAGTCCCCTTGCAAGCCGGGGACTACACGACGGGTTGCCTGGCGGCTTTCTCCACATCGCTCCAGGCATCATTCTCTGAGAATGACCTGCACTTGCTTTCGATTTTAGCCGGTCTGGCGAGTCCGGCGGTCGAGATCGCCCTGCACAATGCATTATTGACTCGCGATTTCCTGGTCGGACGCGACCGGCTCACAACGGTCCTGAACTCAGTCCAGGATGGGATCCTCCTGCTCGACCCGGACGGACGCATCCAGCTGGCGAATGAACGGATTCAGGAACTGACCGCTCTAGACCAAAGTGATTTTATCGGCAAGAAGTTTATTGACCTGCCTCAAAATGCCCTTCGAGTCCTCGGATATCCCACGGATGATGCTGAACTGCCCAACTTGCACCCATTCAGCGAGAAGCCAGTTAAACTGTCGTATAAGATAGAGGGTGTCAGCCCTGAGCGTTGCATTGACCGGATGGTTTTTCCGGTTCAAAGCCAGGACGGCCAGGTTATTGGCTGGGTTCTCACAGTCCGGGATGTCACCGAAGAGGTTGCCAATCGGGAAGCACAGGAACTCATCAATGAAACACTGGTCCACGATCTGCGGGCGCCGGTCAGCTCAGTGATCAGCGCCCTGGAGATGATTCAGGATGCGCATGCCAGCGGCGATCCGACTGGCCTCATCGCCCCTACCCTTCAGATCGCTCAAAGAATCGCGCAGCGTGTCCTCGGGATGGTTGTAACGTTGCTCGAGATCGCACGCCTGCAATCAGGAAAATTCATGCTCGACCTGACGACAGTCGAAATGCACTCCCTCGTCGATGGGGTGTTTGCGGAGTTTTCCGGTCCAGCCAGAGAAAATAGTATCAAGCTGATCAACGAAATTCCAACCGACCTCCCGGCTATTGAGGTCGATCGCGGGAAGATTCTGCGTTTGCTGAATAATCTCATCGATAATGCGCTCAAATTTTCCGAGGCAGGGGGTGAAGTCAGAATAACAGCCGGGTACTTAGATGAGGATCAACTCGCTTTCCGGGTAAGTGACACAGGCCCTGGTATCCCTGAAGAGTACCGTACGAAGATTTTCGAGCGGTTCACCCAGGTCCCCGGCCAGACTGGGCGAAGGAAAGGATCCGGCTTAGGTCTGACGTATTGTAAGCTGGCCCTCGAAGCGCATCATGGTCAGATCTGGGTTGAACCCAAACCGGGAGGCGGGAGTGTATTCGTGTTTACCCTGCCAGTGAAACAGTAGATCAACTGTTTAGGAGTTACGAAGTTCAGAAGAAATTTGGGGTGTTCAGGCGGGCTCAGCATGCCCGAACACCCCAAACCTCCTGCCTACTGCGTAAGCCCTAATGTTAATAAATTTCTATGATCCATAGTCTTGCCATCAATCTGGAGGCGCGCTATAATCACCATGGATTGGATTCTCTCGATCCTGCGCGGTGTTGAGGTGTGTGATGCCGACCTATACTTATCAGTGCGACAACTGTGGTGTGCGTTTCGATCGCCAGCAAAGATTTTCCGACCCCCCACTGACGAAGTGCCCAGAATGTTCTAAGAAGGCGCTGCGGAAAATTTACCTGCCTGTTGGAATTGTATTCAAAGGCTCTGGTTTTTACGCCACAGATCACCGCTCACCTTCCGGGACTTCGCGATCGAACGGTTCGGGAAAATCTGACAGTGAAGAAAAATCGGTGAAGTCCAGCGAATCTCTGTCGAAAAAAGAATCTGCCTCCAAGGACTGAGAGCGTTAAAGTCCTTTCAATATTGTATATGACAGCTCAGCCGTCTCCACATCTGGAGACGGCTTTTTTTGTTAGAATCTATCAATAAATATTAAGAAAGAAACTGAATACGCAATGGTTTTAGGGAAGGATTGCCCCGATTGATAATAACAGGCTCCTCGGCCAGGACTCGAACCTGGAACCTAGCGGTTAACAGCCGCCCGCTCTGCCGAATTGAGCTACCGAGGAACTAGGCGAGGAGGATTATATACACAAGAGGAAGGCATGTCAAGACAGGCCTGCCGTCGAGAACCCAGACCCGCGGATCGATTATTGGTTGTCCAGATTGACCTTTTTAAGTAACGCCCAGGAATGGATGATCCTCCAGGAACGACCTGTAAGATAAAGCGCAGGGAATCAGTATGGTGAGGTTGTTATGTCACTCAAAGGTAGCTTACAAGATTTTACTCTGACCCAATTGCTCAATTTGATCAACCTTTCCCATAAGACAGGGAATCTTGTCCTGGAAAGATCCGACGAAGTCGCTTCTTTGTTCTTCATGGATGGGAAGCTGGCTTATGCACAGGTTGGCAATGAAGACAATAGCCTGGTGGGAGTCCTGCATAAGACCCATTTGCTCTCACCGCGCCAGTATACAGGGATTAAGAAACATATCAATGGCATGACTGACAAGGAACTGGGTCTCCTGTTGGTAAATGCAAACTACTTCTCTCAGCAGGATATCCTGACCAGCATGCAGGAATACTGCGCTGACATCCTCCGCCGGCTGTTTACCTGGATGGAAGGTATTTTCCTATTTGAAACAGGCGTGACACCACCCAGGGACAAGATCACTGTTCGGGTGAACCTGGAAAACATCATTCTCGAAGGGACGCGCCGGATTAAGGAGTGGGAATTCCTCCAGGACGAGATCCCCAGCCTCGACGTGGCGATCAAATTCGTGGACCGTCCCAGCGCCAACGTAAGGAATTTGAATCTGACAAGACAGGAGTGGAAAGTCATCAATTATATCCATCCGAGAAACACCCTCAGGCAGATCAGCCGGGTCACAAGACTCGATGAACTGGAGATCCGGCGAATAGTATACAGTCTGCTGGAGGCCGGGATTGTCGAGTTGATCCGCCCCCTGGATGTGCCCTCCCAGAGTCACCCCGCGATCCCTTCGATCGAATCATTAACCCCTAAGGAAAAAGAAGAGCGTAAATCGCTGCTTTCCCGGATCATTGACCGAATCAGGTCACTCTGAGGCGGGGGTTGATAAGAGCATGCAGACCCTCAAAATGGTCGTCACCGGGCCGTTCAATGCCGGAAAAACCGAATTCATTCGGACTGTGAGCGAGATTGAGACCGTATCAACAGAACGGCGAATATCGAGTGAAATCGAGCGCATTAAAAATACCACCACCGTGGCCATGGACTTTGGGCGAATAACCATTGATAACGACCTGGTCCTTTATCTTTTCGGAACACCCGGTCAGAAACGCTTCGATTTCATGTGGGAGATCCTTTCCGAGGGGATGCTCGGGTTTATTGTGATGGTCGATAGCACGCGTCCGGAGACCTTTCGGGAAGCACGCAAAATCCTTGAGACTTTCCGGGCATACGCTCCTACTCCATACGTCGTCGCCGCCAACAAACAAGACAGGGCAGATGCATGGGACATCGAGGACATGCGGATCGCCCTCCGGCTCGACCCAAAGATTAAATTGCTGAACTGTGTTGCGACAAAAAAAGAAAGCGTTAAATCGGTGTTGCTCGAGCTGTTGTATGCCATCCTGGCCGAACTAGATTCCGTTGGACATCAGGGGGTTTCCTGAGGAGCGTGGTACTTGCCATCAATCATCACCGACCAGGGTTCTGTCCATTATGAAGTTTTCGGACGCGGCCATCCCGTGATCCTCCTTCACGGCTGGCTAGGTTCCTGGGGATTGTGGCAGGATACCATGGAGTTCCTCAGCCGAAAGTACCGGACCTACGCCCTGGATTTCTGGGGGTTTGGAGAATCTGACAAGAAGCGTGATTCTTATTCCGTTCAAGATTTTATCAGCCTGGTCGACCAATTCATGGAGCAGATGGGGATTAAATCGGCTCCGCTGGTTGGTCATTCGATGGGGGGGACCGTAAGCCTATCTGTCGCTGCACACTACCCTGAGCGTGTCGACAAAGTCGTTGTCATCGGTTCCCCAATCGAGGGATCTTCGCTCGCCTTGCTCCTGAAACTGGCCGGCATCCGGAGGATCGCCTGGCTCGTCTACCACACCATGTGGGCTTTGAAGCTCGGCATCCGGATTGCCTCTCCCTTCATTACTCGAGAACGCCGATGGCCTGACATGATCAACCAGGATTTATCGCGGGTCACCCTTGAATCGTTCTTGATGAGCATCGCCTCACTGCGCCGAACAGATCTCCGTCCATTCCTTGCTCCAATCCGCCAGCGGGTGTTGGGGATGTATGGGGACAGGGACGTGATCGTAAACCCCAATCAATGGGCTGTGCTCAAGGCCGGCGCGCCGAATGCCATTATTGACAGATACCCCCACGCCGGTCATTTTATCATGCTCGATGAGCCAAGAAAGTTTATGACCTCTCTCAAATATTTCTTAGACTTAGGTTGAATAACCCAAAGTTATGGACTAGATTTTCGCTGCCGGTGTTTACAGGTTATGAAAATTCTGAAAATCATTTTACAGGATCCAAGATACCTTCAACCCTTCAATGAAAGAGCCCGTGATCTACGCATTCAAAATAAACCTCTCTGGCTCATTCAGCGGGATGTCCTGGCGCCCTATACTCTCCAAGAGATAGAAATTCCACCTGGAGAAGGCCTTCCGGCGGTGGATCGGGCCTGCCTTGTTTACCGGGATAACCTCTATTTCGATGAAGCGTACATCGGCGCTTTCCTTGCGGCTGCGAGAAAGCGCAGACTGGCCAGCCGGGCAGCATTTTCTAAAAAAGACCCGGCATTCCGGGAACATGCCCTTCCTTTGAGCACATCCTACCAGCTTGAAAACGATCTCTACCTGGCAGATCTCTGGTATTACCCTCGAGGCACGCAAGAGGATCAGGTTCAACCGCTTGTGATTGACCTCCAGGCACGCGAGGTCGGTTATTACCACGTCCCCATGTATATGGCACAACACCAGGGCGACCTGGTATTTCAAGTGCCTCTTCGAAGCCTGTTGGCGATAGATTCCTGGGTACACATTTTTATTGCTGACGTTGTGTTTGGGGTATTTAAACGGGGCGCCCGCTTCGAAGACCGCCTCAGCAGAATGCCGGGGTACAAGCTTCGCATCCTGGCAAAAGCCATGTTCGAAGGGCGGCAGGTTTTGGAATGTTCTGAGCTGGTCAAAATAGGGCGAAATTGTACAATCGACCCCACCGCAGTGATCCACGGACCAACGACCATCGGCGATAATGTGACGATCAATGCCGGTGCTGTGATCGAGAATTGCATCATCGGCGACAACGTGAACATTTCCCAGGACTGTCAGTTGATGCTCTCTGTGATTGGAGATGGTTCTTTTCTCCCGTTTCGGACATCCTTATTCATGACAACATTGATGGATAACAGCATGGTCGCCCAGAACACCTGCCTGCAGATGTGTGTGATAGGAAGGGATTCATTCGTCGGGGCAGGGTCAACCTTTACGGACTACAACCTGCTGCCGTCCCCGATTAGAGCCCGAGACGGCAACGGTCACCTGGCTACTGCGAACCGACCAGTCCTGGGAGGGTGTGTAGGGCACAACTGCCGCCTCGGATCCGGTCTGATCATATTCCCTGCACGAACAATCGAATCTGATGTCGTCCTTTTCGCCACGCCAGATCGGCGTGTGATCGACAGAGATATCAGGTTTGAGGAAAGCGATCACCTGGCCCTGCGAAATTCGCATCTTCACCGACGGCTCTATCCGCGCCAGGGCACGATCGACCATGTCAATGTAGAAGTTCCTTACGATATCGTCCGTCAGACATCAATACGTTGAGGAGACCATGATGAACAGACCCCGGTTATTAATAGTCGAAGACGACCAGGATATCTCCACGATGTTGAGAATCTACTTCGACGGGCAGAATTTCGAGGTGGATACCGCCGCTCGTGGTACAGAGGCGCTCGAAAAGACTCGCCAGAAGCTTCCGCACCTGATCCTCCTGGACATCATGCTCCCTGATTTCGATGGATACGAGGTTTGTCGACAGCTGCGCACTCAGACTCGGACGAGCCATATCCCTGTCATCTTCCTCACCCAAAAAGATGAGCGCAGCAACAAGCTTCAGGGTCTGGAATTGGGGGCTGACGATTACATCACGAAGCCATTCGACATCGAAGAACTGCGTCTGAGAGTTCAAAATGCCATCTCCCGCACGGAGCGGGAACGGCTCACTGATCCACACACGAATCTGCCATCTGGAAAACTGATCGAAGACAAACTACGCCAGATCATCCATCATGGCGGTTGGGCGTTGATCGACCTTAGATTGAAAAATTTTGAAGAATACAAAGAGGCTTATGGCTTCGTTGCCGGCGATAATGTCCTCCGCTACATGGCGCTCCTTCTCGGAGAGGTCGTCGACGAGGTGGGTACACGCGAAGATTTCATCGGGCACACCGGCAACGATCACTTTTTGATTATCACCAAGGAAGAAAATGCTGGAAAGATCGGCCGGCTGTTAACGGAGCGATTTTCTGAGGATATTCTGACCCATTACAGTTTTATCGATCGGCAGCGAGGCTACATTACATTATCAGGAAATGGCGGAGCTTCCCGCTCTCACCCCTTGATGAGCTTGTCTTTTGGAATTGTAACTCCATCAAAATATCAATTTACAGATATCCGCGAAATCACCGAGATAGCAGCAGATGTCCGGCGGAGTCAAGGGAGCTGACGTACGGAGGGTTCCGGTTGAATGCGCCCACCCTGGGATTTGCTTTAATATTGGGAGGGATCCTGATCTTCGCTGTCGTGAGGATCATATTGGGATTCTCTGTCAGGTCTAAACCCAGGCCCTCATCCCCCGAGCCGCTTTTGCCAGATACAGACGAAAGCAGCCCTTCGTCTGCCATTCTGTTGATAGAGCACGGAGGGCGGGTCCTTTATGCGAACACCGCCGCAAGAGACTGGTTCGAATTAAAAGAGGAACCACCAAACCTGGAAAATCTCATCCGTAAGCTTCAGCCCAGAGATGGGCTACTCTCGCTGTGTACCACAGAGGGACATGCCAGATTAAATTTGGGAGGCACTTCAATCCACGGCGACTCGTACAGGGTCCCCTACGGGAAATCCAGTATTATGCTGATCGCCTTGCAGAAAGAAACTGCGCTGGTTCAAGAGCCGATCGATCAGATCCGAAACATGCCTGGTGATATCTTAAAAAGATATCTTGATTTGACCTCCCCATTTAAACTGTTCAGCAATGCGCCAGGAGATTTGAAATCCCAGGATGATATTCTTTTGGCTTTACTCGAAGCGATTGAGCAGCTCATCCCGGGAGCGTGCTGTCAGGTGACTATCTCTGACCTGGCTCGAGAGCAGTCTACTTCCTACCAGTTGTGGGGCGGTCAAGGCGAGCGACCAGTTCTCCAAAGAATTTCCCATAATACAAAATTCCCCCTCGCATTGCGGGATTACCTCATCAGAAATCAGCAGCCACTCCTTCTTACGAAACACTCGGAGTTCCAGGCGATTCTTCCAGATCACACTGCAGAAGAGCTGAAATTCAACTCTTATATCGGAATCCCTTTCTCTGACGGTGAAGAGACTTTCGGAATCTTAGAATTAGGCGCATCCTCGGTGGATGCGTTCAACCAGCAGGACCTGGAAGTTTGCCTGCTGCTCGCCGGACAGGCTGGTAACGCAATTTCCACTGTTTTGGACAGGATCAAAAGCGCATATCGGGAGCAGCAGCTCTCTGCGCTCGCTGAACTGGCTGAAGCCATACGTGGCTTGAGCGATCCTTCAGTGATTTTTACTCTTCTCGTGGATCGCCTCGCCGGAATCCTCCAGGCGGAGATTGTCGGTTTCTTGACTTATGATGAAGAACGCCGAATGCTCATCGCAGAACCGCCCTTCAAGGGGATCCCTGCGGAATTTCTGGATCTTTACCAGATACCTCTCCCGGAAACCTTCGAAGTCGATGAAATCCTGTCCTCACCAGAAGTATTAATTACCGAAAATGCTTTAGAAGACCCGCGATTCCAGAGCGTCGGACTGGGGGACATCGCTACAGCTGCAGGAATAAAGCAGTGTGTTCTCGTCCCCTTGGTCACATCTACCCGGTTGTTGGGGTACATCCAGATAGCCAATAAAGTCGGGGAGAGCCGGTTTTCTCAAACAGATAAGATCGTATGTATGGCAGTGGCCGGATTGATCACGCCTCACCTTGAAAACATCCTCTTATCAGATCAAGCCCGACGCAGGCTGGAACGGGTGGAAGTGCTTAAGGAGATCGCAAACGTCTCCAACTCTAAAATGCCGCGTGATGAGATACTTTCCTTTACGATTGAAAAGCTCTCCAGGCTTCTCAAAGCTGATTTTGCTACCATTTACCATCTGGACGAACCGCGATTCGAATTGCATCTGAACAAAGCTGCCACATTCAACATCCCTGAGAATCTAATCCACAAATTTGAGACACTCCCCTTTGATGCTGGTGATTTTTCGCAGACAATTTCTGGCAGTAAAGAATCTTTCCTCTCTGATGAACTCACCGCTGATCGCCGCATCCTGCCGATATACAAGCCTTTGATAGACGCGTTGAACATCGCCTCTGCAATTTTCGTCCCTCTAATCATCGGCGATCGCGGGATCGGCGAGATGATGTTTGGAAGCCAGAAAAACTGCTTTTTTAATCATAACGATCTTGTCGCGATTACAACCGCAGCAGGACAAATCGCTGGAACCATCGAGCGCGCAACCGTGGCGAAATTCACCCACGAGGATCTCATTGACCGGGTGGACCAGCTCACCGCACTGGCGCGGATCAGCCGGGAATTGAACACTTCCCTTGATCTGGATCTGATCTTGCGCAGGATCTATAAAGAAGTTCTCCGTTTAACCAGTGCGGACTGCGGGAGGATCGCAATCCTTGAGATCGACCAGGATGGTAAGCCGACAGATCACATCACCTATGCATTTGGAGATTGTGAATTACAAGGTCTTTCGGAAATCGAGATGACCGCGATCGCTTCCGGAGAGACTCAGGTGATAGAAGATATCGGCGTTGGCGTTGAGTTGCCAGGTCAACCCGAAAAACCGGAAACCAGCAGGTTACTCCCACTCCATGATGGGATCAGATCCGTGATGGCGATCCCCATTCATACTCAGGGGAATAAGCTCGGCGTGGTTTACCTGCATGCCCGGTCATCTTATGGCTTCAATCGAAATCGCATCGAGATTGGGGAGGACCTCGCCATCCAGGCTGGGATCGCGTTGGGAAACGCATACCGTTACACCGATCAGGTGCGTAAGAACTCCCTGCTTAGCCGGCGGATTGACACGCTGTCCAGCCTGTTGGAGGCATCTAGCTCGATCGACCCGGATCAGCCTCTCGAACGATCCTTGCAGACAATTGCCGCAGGCATCTCCGAATCGACGCCTTTCAATATCGTCCTGATCAGCGTCTACGATCCTGCCAATGGGAACCTTATTCGAACCTCAAGCGCCGGACTAACCTCAGAAATGATGGAATCGCTCCGTTCCAACCAGCAATCGTGGTCCAGCCTTGAAGGAATTTTAGATCCAAAATTTAAGATCGGACAGGCATATTTCATTCCTTACGAAAAGATGCCCATCCTGCCAGCAGATATACACACCCTGGTGCCCCTACCGCTGCACGAATACCGCGGTGATGGCAACACCTGGCACCCCGAAGATATGCTCCTGCTCCCCTTATACGATAAGAATGGAGACCCTCTGGGATTGATCAGCGTGGATGACCCAAAGGACCACCTCCGTCCTGATCTCCCCTCCATCGAATCACTCGAAATCTTTGCAAGCCAGGCAAGTCTGATCATTACAGCAAATCGCAAGATTCAATCTCTGAATCGGGATCTGGAAAGCCTGCGCTCTATCGTGGGTAAATCGACCACCGAGCTCGAAGATCACAGGCAAAAGATTGAATTGTTGAAAACCACCGTAGAAGAGCAGACGCTTGCCCTTCAATCGCTTAATCAGCAGATCGGGATCAGGCAGGCAGTTTCATCGATTATAAGGGATATCCAGAAGCAAGATAATCGCAATGCTGTGTTCATCGCGCTTGCACAGGGGCTGGTCAGGTATCTGTCCATCGATGTGGTGTTAGTCGCGGAAGTAAACGGTTCTGGACTGCGGATTCTGCACACAGTTGGGAAATTGCCGGAAGGGTTAAGACCGGAAGTCCACCTGGGCGGTCGGAACCCAATGCTGTCGGCTTGCCGGACTCAAGAAATCCTGTATATTCCTGACGCAACCTCGCATGAGCATTGGAAAGACTCACCCTTCATTCGGTCAACGAACGCAAAAGGCTTCGTCGCGATACCAATACATGATGGGACAAGCCCAACCGCTGTATTCTTAGGACTGTACAAACAAAGGCTCCCATTTCCGGAAACCGAATACGTTCACCAGGTTAGCTACTTGAGGCAGCAGGTAGTTTTCGCTTTGAAAACTATCAACCTGAGCAGAGATAATCAGCGGAGGAAAAACGAATTAAGTTTGCTGATGGATTTCAACCGCCAGATCGGCAGTTTTGACCCTGAGCATGTCTTCCTGACGCTGATCGAAACAGCGCGGAAAGCGGTCCCGGCAGCCGATGCCGGGATGGTTTTGCAGTTAATTGAAGACAGACGAAAAATACTACCCATCGTTTCGGCAGGATATTCTGATCCGGTCGAACTTCAAAAGATGGCCTTCCTCAACCGAAAATCCCTCATTGGGAAGGCTGTTTCAACCAGAAAACCACAGCGCAAGGATGAAATCGACCTGCGAGGGGATTATCGTTTAACTCGCGAGGAACTGATCCGCTACCAGACGATCACTCGGGGAAGAATCCCATCCTCGGTGATGATAATCCCCATTCTTGCCTCTCGGGACAAGCAGATTGAGAAGGGGTCCCCCAGGATTGAAGGAATCTTATTGTTGGAGAGTTTTCAATCATCTGGGTCTTTTTCACAAGACGATGAGGCCATGATCGCATCGCTCGCAGAACAGACTGCTCTAATCCTGGCAAATGCCAGGTTGACAAAAGTCTCTGCCGAACGGGCTAATCAGCTGCGAGCACTGACTGGCATCGCAACCGCCATCACCGCTAACC
>CAYQDF010000028.1:0-33006 GCA_964416175.1 uncultured Anaerolineaceae bacterium | reverse complement strand
TTACCGGAAAGCCCTGGCTGAGGGCGTGGCGGTCGTCGAAAACGTCCCGTTTGAGTTTGAATGGGAAGATGAGGAGAAGGGAGAGCTGCATGTCATGGCCATTGCCCCCCTTGGGGAGGCTCCCTGGGGCGTCGCAGTCGGCGGGGATTACAGCGAAACATTCGCCAGCCTCAACCAGCTGCGGCTGGGATTGGTCCTGCTTGGCGCACTGGCGTTGGTCGGGGTGTGGACGCTCACCTTATTCGGGACGCGCCGGCTCTTGCGGCCGGTCAGGGCGATGACCCTCGCTGCCAAGGAATTCGCCGCCGGGGAGCTGCACCGACCGCTTACCCTGTCCGGGCGCGGTGAAATCGCATCCCTGGCTTCAGCCCTGGAGAAGATGCGCGCCCAGCTGCTGGCCAATATCGCGGAGCTGTCCAGCTGGAACACGACGCTGGAAACACGCGTCCAGGAGCAGACCGAGTCGCTGCGCCGCCAGCAGTCGATCACCCGGCTCCTGCTTCGCCGGGTACTCACTGCTCAGGAGGAAGAGCGCGCCCGGATCTCCCGCGAGCTGCACGACGAGATCGGGCAGCTGTTGACCGCCATCGAGTTGAACCTGGACCGGCTGGCTGGCGTAAATTCAGGGCTGGCAGAAGACGAAATCGCCCGGATCAAAAGCCTGCGGACGCTGACAGACCAGGCTCTGATCAACCTGCGGCGGGTGATCTCTGCCATGCGCCCGGGAGTCCTGGATGAACTCGGGCTGATCCCAGCGCTCGGCTGGATCATCGATCACACGCTTCGACCTCTGGGCGTCAAAGTCTCGCTTGAAGTGGTCGGTCTGGAGGAGCGACTTCCAGGAGATGTCGAGACGATCCTCTTCCGGATCGCGCAGGAAGCAATCAGCAACACGGTTCGCCACAGCCGGGCGGAATCCTTCACGGTCCGGATGGAGAAATGCGCCGATGAGATCGTCATGACGCTCAGCGACGATGGTCTGGGTTTTGACCAATCGCGGTCGAAAGACAGGAATGGGCGGACGTTGAGGCTCGGACTGGCGGGGATGCACGAACGAGCTTCGCTGGTGGGTGGAAAAGTCTTCGTCGAAAGCGAGCTGGGCCGCGGGACAACCGTCATCGTCCGGATCCCACTCGAAGGTCGCGCTGGCAGTGAAGAGGCGGTTAACCCTCGCTGCGACTATCCCGTTCCTGGCTTTCCGTCAACAACTCTGAAAGAACCAGATTCATTCGGGGAGGCCGACCCATGACGGAGTACATCCGCCTGCTGGTCGTCGACGATCACGTCCTGGTCCGCCAGGGTCTGGTCTCCCTCCTGGAAGAGGAACCGGATCTCAGAGTGGTCGCCCAGGCCGATAACGGCGAAGAAGCTGTCCGGCTGGCGCGCAGCCACCGGCCTGACCTGGTCCTGCTCGATATCACCATGCCGGGACTCAACGGCCTGGAAGCTGCAGCCAGGATCCGGGAAGAGCATCCGCTGACCAAGATCATGATCCTGACGATGCACGAAGAAGAGGCTTTCTTTTTCGAGGCGCTGCGCTCGGGGGCAGCCGGCTATCTGCTTAAAGGGGCGAATAAAGAGGAATTCCTTTTCGCTCTGCGGACCGTCTGTCAGGACGGCATCTATTTGACCCCTCGCCTGGCTGGATTGGTAGTGAGGGACTATCTGACGACGCATCCCCGGCCGCTGTCTGGAGACCCGCTCAGCCCCCGTGAACGGGAAGTCCTGGGCCTCATCGCCCAGGGAATGACCAATGCCATGATCGCTCGGGAACTCAACCTGAGCTTGAACACGGTCAAGACGCACCGGCTCAGGATATCCCAGAAACTCAACCTGGGGGACAGGGCCAGCCTGGTCGCTTATGCTGTGCGATGCGGCCTGCTTCACCCCCGGCGATCCCACTGATCTCCCAGGCACGCCTGGATTGAGCTCACTTAGAATTCACGATAACCGTGGCGCCCTCCTTCCCGGGGATCACTTCGAAGGAGGGCTGGTGCTCAGCGATCGCCGTTTCGATCAATCGGTCGATCAGGTCATCGCTGTGTACGGGGTCGTGGTGGAAGGGCACGAACCGCTTCACGCTGGCGAGGCGG
This sequence comes from uncultured Anaerolineaceae bacterium, assembly GCA_964416175.1. Taxonomy (GTDB): domain Bacteria; phylum Chloroflexota; class Anaerolineae; order Anaerolineales; family UBA4823; genus CAYQDF01. Next base: position 30,913 of record CAYQDF010000028.1, on the reverse strand, counting down.
GCAAACTGCATCGCCTGCCCGAGGCTACTGTGCCCGTATCCCATTCGTGTTCGGTACATCTCGTCGTTGTACTGCGAGTCGTGGATCAGCAGGTCGGCCCCGGCCGCCAGGTCGTACCCCGAGGTCCACTCCGCGCTGCGCGGGAAAGTGGGTCCGCTGAGTGCGGGCTCGTGATCGGGGATGTATGTCACCACGGTCCCGGCCTCTTCGATCCGGTAGCCGAGCGTTGGATTGGGGTGAATGACCAGCTGCGCGGTCACTTTGAATTCGTTGATCTCCAGGACGCCGTGCGGCAGCTCGTTGAAGGTCAGGTCGGAAAGGATCTCTCTCAGGCTGACCGGGAAGAGGGGCGGGGAGAGGTAGCGCATCAGCCGCGACCTCAGGCTGAGCGTCGTGCTGGCAGGACCCCAGATATCGACTTTCACCCCGCGCCGGCGCAGCGGCCCAAAAAACGGCAGCCCCTGAATGTGGTCCATGTGCAGCTGGGTGAGCAGGATGTAAGCGCGGTCAATGCTTTCCGGCAGGCTCAACCCCAGGCCGCGGATCCCTGTCCCGGCGTCCATCACGAGCATCGTCCCCGCGCTGCCCACCACTGTGACGCACGCGGTGTTCCCTCCAAAGCGGACCGTGTCGGGACCCGGGGAAGCCAGCGAGCCGCGCGTCCCCCACAGAGTCACTTTCATCGCGCCGGTTCCCAGAAGATCGCCAGGGCGCCCAGGAACCGGTCACCCTGGGCAATCAGGGGGAAGGCGGTGAGTTCGATCTCGCGGTTCTGCTCGTCCAGCCCCTGGATCCAGAACCTCCGGTGCGCCGGGTGGCGCCGCAGCGTGGCGATCATCAGGGGCAGGTCTTCCGGCTGGATCGGGTTGCCCTCCTGGTCCACAGGGTGAAAGATCGTCGACCACTCCTCCGCCGGCATCGGCCCAGTCTCGTTGTAGCTGTAGCCCAAGACGACTTCTGCCGGCTCGTTGTAATACAGCATGTCGCCTTCTGGATCGACGATAAAGATCGGCAATGCCAGATACTCGGCCAGGTGCCTGGCCAGGATAACTTCGATCTCCTGCTGCGACATACCACTGCTCCTCGGATTAAATTTCCAGACCAGGCTCATGAATACCGCCCGTTTCTCTGGTCGACCCTGAAATGGAAGCATCCAGCCAGCGTCTGGTAAGGCGCGAAATCCTGCCCTCTTGATAAATCATACCTGAAAAATCCATGTTCGGCAATTAATCCGTGGTTGAGCGATCGGCTATTCCCACCCATTCCTCCCCCAGCCAGGGTTTCCAGGCGCGTAGAATCCGGCTGCCTTTCAGGTGGGCGGAACAGGACTTGAACCTGCGGCCTCTTCCTTGTAAGGGAAGCGCTCTAACCGGCTGAGCTATCCGCCCGGGTGTGGGTATTATAAACGATTGTCTGCTGCCTTGCTCGCGATGCGGGCCGCCTCCGGCTCGGCGATCACCTGCCCGCCGCGCACCGTTGCGCCGATCACGATCCCGGCGCTGATGATGACCAGGTTTTTGACGATGTACTGCCCTTCCAGGGTCAGGGCGAAGGGAAAGCGGGTGAAGACCGCTTGGGGGAACAGGAGGGCAGGCGTGAACGTGCCGAGCATTTGCAGACCGAGCAGGAAGAGCGTCCCGCGCAGGAACCTGCCGGAGATCAGCCCCAGCCCGATCAGGCATTCCCAGGTCGCCAGGATGGGCAGGATCAGCGGTTCTGGAAGCTGCCCGAAGGTGATCTGCTGGATAGTGCGCCGCGCCAGCTCATCCGCCGGGCTGAGGCCGGGGAAGTACTTCAACGCGCCGAACCACACGAAAACCACCCCAACGCTCCAACGCAGCAGGGTGATCCCGTGCCGCGCCATCCATTCCGTCAGCCGGCGGTCCACGTGGCGGTACAGTCGGTAAACCTCTTTGTTAATATTCATGCTTTCCATTATATCTCGCCCAAGGCGAGCTTTCCTATGAAACCGGACCTGCCCCGGCGGAGCGCGGGTCGTACCTGCGCGCCCAGATGGAGCTGGATCAGGTGAAAGCCCCCGCAGGGCAAAATGTTGACCGCTACGTCCTGATCACGCTCCGCTCGCCAGCGGAACTTCCGCCTGGTCAGGCTGCGCCGACTGAGAGCGGACGTCCACCGCTCACCTTCACCGCGGTGCTCGATGTCTTCGGATCGATGCAGGGCGAGAAGCTCGCCCACGCCAAAGATGCCATCCGCCTGGCGTTCCACCGCCTGCGGGAAGGCGACGTCCTCTCGCTTGTGACTTTCGACAGCCGGGTGCGTTGCGTCCTGGAGCCGACCGGCTTTGGGACCGGGACACGCCGGGTGGTGGAGAGCGCGCTGGCGGAGATCCAGGCCTCCGGGATGACCGCCCTCGACGGCGGGCTGGTCCTGGGGATCGCAAAAGCCATGCAGAAGCCTCAGGGTACGAACCTGGTGCTCCTCCTGAGCGATGGGCAGGCGAACGTGGGCGTCACAGATCTGGAGCAGATCGGGTCCCGGAGCGCTGCCGCCCGCGGGCGGGGGATTACCGTCTCGAGCCTCGGGGTGGGGACGGATTACAACGAGGCGTTGCTGGCGGAGATCGCCAGCCAGGGCGGCGGTAGGTATTACCACATCTTGAGCCCTACTCAGATTGCCACTTTCTTAGCGGGCGAGCTGGGCGAGATGGCCTCCCTGGCCGCGTTGGAGGCGCGCCTTATCCTCGACCTGCCGGCGGGGGCTGCGCTGATCCCTCTCACCTCCGCCTACCCCGCCGAGCAGGAAGGGAGGCAGGCGAAAGTCACGATCGGAGACATCCCGTGCGACATTGAGCCGGAGGTGCCCCTCAGGATGTAATCATTCATACTGACCGAAGAGCTGCCCACGCACGAGGCGCGCAGCCCCGGCGCCCAGGACGACGATCCCTGACCGTTCCAGGTCCAGGATGAAAGCGGGATCCAGGTCCAGGGAACGGTGGAAAATATCCCAGAGTTCCGCCGTGCAGTCATCGGCGGCGATGCGGTTCATGGATACTTTGCCGCAGTCCTCACACCGGTGGATGACCATCAGCTCGCCCGGTGCGCGGCCGGCGTATTTCTTCCGGCTCCTCTTGTGAGCCAGCCCCACCGGACGCATCGGAGCTTTACAGGCAGCCAGGCGGTCTCCGGCTCGGAAAAGGTCCAGGTGCCTCGACCAGAGGCAGTAAGGACAGTGGTTTCGGTTTTGCACACCGGACCGGCGTGGGTCAAAATTCACAGGCTGGCGGCAGTAGACGCACCGGAAGGTCCCGTCAAAAGAGCCCATGGACAGCCCCACGCGGCCGGAGGGAGACCTGGCATTTCCCGCAATCCCAGGGAAGTCCCGGCCCCTGTTCATCGGGGGCACTCCTCCAGCAGGCGCTGGTAGCTCCGATAGCGGCGCGGGCTGATCTGACCGGAAATGACCGCCTGTCGGACTGCGCACCCGGGTTCGTCGATGTGCAGACAATCCAGCCTGAACCTGCACTGCCCCAAATAGGGGCGCATCTCGGGGAAGCAGTCCGCCAGGTTTTCCCTGTGAACGTCCCACAGCCCAAATTCCCGCGTCCCAGGAGTGTCGGCGACAAACCCGCCACATTCCAGCGGAACCATCTCCAGGCTGGTTGTCGTGTGTCTCCCCTTGCCGGTCTTCCGATTGACCACAGCAACGCGCCGATGGAGACCCAGCAGCGCGTTGATAAGGGAAGTCTTGCCCACTCCGGATTTCCCCAGGAACACTGAGAAGCGCCCTTGAAGAGCATTTCTGAACTCACCAAGCCCGACGCCGGTGACCGTGCTCGTCAGGAAAACCGGGTATCCGAGAGCGCGGTACTCCTCGACCGTTTCCGAGAATCCAGCCCCCTCTGGCTCCAGGTCGATCTTGTTGATGCAGATCACTGCCGGGATGCCGGCGGCCTCCGCCGTGACCAGGTAGCGGTCGAGCAGGTTCCATTTAGGCGCCGGTCGGGCGGCGCTGGTGACAGGGATCGCCCGGTCCACGTTGGCGACGATGACCTGCTCGTGGGGGCGCGCGGTGGGCATTGGGACAGCGCTCCGGCGGGAGAGCCTGTTTCTGCGCGGGAGGACCGACACGATAACTCCCGTCCCATCCCGGGCATCGATGAACTCGACGCGGTCGCCAATTGTGAGCGGATCACTGTCTTCTTTTATTCGAGTTATCCGCTTCTGTGTGTGCGCATGGTTTTTATTGACCGTGATAGCATCCGGATTTTTCCGAAGACGGCTCGCGACGGAACAGGAGACGATGCGCCCATCCACGTGGACACTATATACTCCTGAACTCTTCCGATAGACGACGCCCTGGATCAGCGCGCCGGCGTGCTTTCGATTCTTGCTGGTTTGACGCATTGTCGTTAGGTCCCTTGTTTAGAAAAAACGCCAGCCAGGGTGAACGCCCGTGGCTGGCGGTAAGATTTATTGGATGATCCCTTCCAGGATTCGGCGAGCCCTGATCGGGTTCAGGCGCAACGATCAGGCGCCGGGCTGGCGATAGGGGTCGATAACATCAGTTCGGAATAACCACCGCTTCGACTGCGTGGCGGGCATCCCCTCCGTACCTGTGGGGCATGTCAGAGCGGAACAGGGTCAGAGTCCCGAGTTTGGGAGGGAGCAGTCGCAGAAGCCTGCCGCTCCCCTCAGCCTGCTGGCTGGTTATATCCCGAATTCATGTTAATTAAAAAAGCCACGGGGCATGCGTGCGCCCGCGGCGGGAAGTGATCTCGCAATTAATTGGGGATCAGATTCCGGTTTGGAGGCGCGCCCATGCGACCTGATTGGAGACAATCACGGCGACTTGTCTTAGCATAAAACACGCCTCCTTCCTGGGAAGAATCTGTCTGGATGATTAAAGCCGGGTGAGTGTATCACGCCGATCCGAATCCTGTCAAGGCATCCTTCCCAGCGGTCTGTTACTCGATGGCAAGGACCTCCTTCACCGCAGCGACGATCGCTTCCACCCCAGGCACATACGCTTCCTCCAATGCGGGAGAACAGGGCGCCGGGGTGTCGGGCGCTGCCACGCGCCGGATCGGCGCATCAAGGTAGAAGAACATCTCCTCAGAGAGCCGGGCTGCCACTTCTGCTCCCCAGCCGCCGGTCAGGTTGTCCTCCTCGACGATCAGCGCCCGGTTAGTCTTCGCGAGCGAGTCCTGAATAGTTTCCCAGTCAAGGGGGACGAGGCAGCGCACGTCGATGACCTCGGCGGAGATCCCCGTCTGTTCCAGGATCGCCGCAGCCTCCACAGCCCGGTGGACCATCAGCATGTTCGCCAGGATGGTGATATCCCTGCCGGTCTGCCGGACCGCTGCGCTCCCGAGCGGCACCTGGTAGATCCCGTCGGGCACTTCCATGACCGGGTCGATCGAGGCCTTTTCTTTCCGACCCCCTTTACCCCCATAGAGCAGCTTGTGCTCCAGGAAGACGACCGGGTTGCCATCCCAGATCGCGGCCAGCAGCAGGCCTTTCGCGTCGTAGGGGCTCGACGGGCAGACAACTTTCAGACCCGGCGTGTGCATGAAGTACGCCTCTGTCGAACCAGCGTGCTGTGCGCCGCGCCGGGATGCGCCGACTGGCAGCCGCAGGACGAACGGCGCCGAAAATTGCCCGCCGCTCATGTAGTGGATCTTCGCCGCCTGGTTGACCACCTGGTCCATCCCGCAAAACACGAAGTCCCCGTACTGCATTTCAGCAATGGGGTGCATCCCAGCCATGGCTGCCCCGACCGCGGCGCCGATGATGGCGGTCTCGGAAATCGGGGTGTCCATGATCCGTTCGTGCCCGAATTCGTCGGAGAGACCGAGCGTGACCGTGAAGCCGCCGCCGAATCCACCGCTGATCCCGACGTCTTCCCCCAGGACGAAGACGGAAGGGTCGGCGAGCATGGCCTGGCGCAGGGCGTCACGCAGGGCTTCGGCCATGGTCAACGAGCGGGCGATCACGATGGGCCTCCGAGCGGCGCAAAGACATGCGCATAGACAAGTTCGGCTTCAGGGAACGGGCTTTCCTGGGCGTATACGATCGCATCGCTGACTTCATCGTCAAGGCTCGCTTCCAGCGCGGCCAGCGCCTCTTCGTCGACCTCGAACTCCCCCAGCAAGGCCTGACGGAAGCGGGGCAGGGGATCCCGGGCCTGCCAGGACTGCACGTCCTCCCTGGTCCGGTAACCGCCGGGGTCCCCGCGTGAGTGCCCCATGAAGCGGTAGGTCCTGCATTCCAGGAGAGACGGACCGCCTCCACTCCGGGCGCGCTTGATTGCCTGGGAGGCGGCGTGATGGACCGCCCGCACATCCATCCCATCCAGAGTCTCGCCAGGGATCCCGTACGCCGCTGCCCGGAGGGAGATGTTTTCGATCTTCATCGCCAGCGAGATGTGCGTGGAGGCGGCGTACTGGTTGTTCTCGCAGACGAAGACCACCGGCGCGTCCTTGACTGCCGCCAGGTTCAATCCCTCGTGGAACGCGCCTGTGTTCGCCGCTCCATCGCCGAAGAAACACACCGCCACCCGGTCCAGCCCCTGTAGTTTGAAAGCCAGAGCTGCTCCGGTCGCGATCGGGATGTTGGCTCCGACGATCGCATTGGAGGGCGGCATACCTGCCGAGGCATCCACCAGATGCATCTGGCCTCCTTTCCCGCCGGCGCATCCTGTGCGTTTGCCCCACAGCTCCGCCGCGATCGCCCGGAGAGGGACACCCTTGGCGATGGCGTGGCCGACCGGTCGGTGTGTGCTGAAGATGAAGTCGTCCCTCCGCAGTGCCGCGCAAACGCCCACGGCGATGGCTTCCTGTCCCTGATATTGGTGGAGGGTCCCGGGGAGGAGCCCCTGCAGGAACAGCGCATACAGCCGGTCTTCAAACCGTCTTATCAGGGTCATGCGCCGATACATATCCAGGGCCAGTTCTCTAGAGATCACGTCCATCATTTTGCCTCCACCGGCGGTTCGAGCGCCAGGCTGATCGGATCCTCCAGCCGCTCTTTGAGGCTGGCCAGGAACCTGGCGGCGACCACGCCATCGACGATGCGGTGATCGACGGAGAGCACGGCTTCCATCTGCCAGCGCGGGACGATCTGTTCTCCCCACACTGCCGGCGCCCGCCGCACCGCGCCGACTGCCAGGACCCCCGCCTCCGGCGGGTTGATCACTGCGATAAAGCTATCCAGGCCATACATGCCGAGATTGGAGAGCGTAAAGGTGGCCCCGGAAAGGTCGGACGCCCTCAGGGTCCCCTGCTTCGCCCCTGCTTTTAGCTTCGTCGTCCGCGCGGCCAGGGTGTACAGGTTGATTTCATCCGCACGGTGGATCACCGGGATGATCAGCCCGTCCTCCAGCCCAACGACCAGGCCGATGTTGATCTCGGTGTGGTAGTGGATGGCTTCCGCTGCATAACTGGCGTTGACCTGGGGGTAATCGCGGAGGGTCAGGGCGGTCGCCCGCAGGATCAGGTCTGTGAATGTTGGCGGCTGCCAGCCAGCTGTTTGGGCATATTTCACTGCGCTTTCCAGGAAGGATCGGGCAGCTTCCATGTCGATGGTCCGGGAGGCGTAGAAATGGGGGATCTGGGACTTGCTCAGCCCGGTCCGTTCGGCGATGGACCGGCGCATGCTGGAGACCGGCTGGCGCACGCCGCCCCGGTCCGGACCTGCCGAGGGGGGCTTTGACGGGGGAAGCGCTTGAGCTGCCATCGCCTGTTCGACATCCCGGCGCAGGATCTCTCCCTTCTTGCCGGAACCCGTGACTTGCTTCAGGTCGATGCCCGCCACGACGGCCATCCGCCGGGCGAGAGGGGAAGCCAGGATGCGGTCCTTGGCCGCCGGTTCTCGCCTGGCGGTGGGTCCTGCGCCTTCCGCCTGGGGAATGGCGGGGGGGCGCTCCGCTCCTGCGGGGAGCCTGAAGCCGGCGACGTCCAGGGGTTCTTGCGGGGTCTCGGAAAGCAGCCCGACGACGTCCCCGGGTTGAAGCTGGTCGCCAGGCGCAGCGAAGGTCGTGCGGAGATAGCCGTTCTTGTACGCTTCTACCTCGACCGTGGCTTTGTCGGTGGTGACGACGAAGATCGGAGTCCCGGCTGCGACGTAGTCGCCCGGCGCGGCGCGCCACTCTTCGAAGACCACAGCGCCCCCGGTGGCGCCCAGATTGGGAATGAGGATTTCGGAAATCACGGTTGCCGTCCTGAAGTGTGAATTTTAAGCACGCCCCTCGACAGGCTCGGGGCAAGCCCCTCGACAGGCTCGGGGCAAGCCCCTCGACAGGCTCGGGGCAAGCCCCGCGACAGGCTCGGGGCACGCCCCGCGACAGGCTCGGGGCAGGCCCCGCGACAGGCTCGGCCAGCGGGAGCGAGAAAAATATGCCAGACTCACCCGGCCTTCCCGGCGCTCCCCAGCAGAGACATCCACCGCTCGACTTCGACCTGCAGCGCGCGCCGGCCAGCCGCCAGGACATCCCCCTCAAGTCCGGAACCAACAATCTCATAGGGGTTGTAGTCTGCGCCCGCTGACTGGCAGGCTTCCCGCAGGGCATTGAAGAAAGCCTGCTTCAGCCGGCTCCCGATGTTGACTTTCCGGATGCCAAGCGCGATCGCCCTGGTCAGGTCCTCTGGTCTGATGGAGCTGGCGCCATGCAGCGCGAGCGGCACTTCAAGAGTCTGAGCGAGTCTGGCAACCCGCTCCAGGTCGAGCACGGCCTGGTTCCGTCCGTGCCAATGCGCCTGTCCAACATTCACTGCAAAAGTATCTACGCCTGTCTGAGACACGAACGCTTCCGCTTCTTCGATTCCTGTCAGCCGGAAGTCATCCAGCCTTTCGCCAAGATTTCCTCCGGCGCCAGGCAAGGGGATGATCTCGCCCTCCACTGCTGCACCGGACTGATGAGCCAGCCCCGCGATGGATTTCACCCTTGAGACCAGCTCTCCAAAATCTAAATTCTCGTCGGTGAACATCACCATCCCAAATTGGAGGTCGATCGCCTGCCGGATCCAGTCTTCGTGGGAGGACTCGTTGAACAGGAGATGCGCCGGGACCGACAGGCCCTCGCAGATATCGAAACCCATCGCTGCCAGGGCGCTCAGCCGGTCGGCGACGATTCGCCCTTTATGCGGCAAATAGAGCCCGCTGAAACCGAGAAGGACGGGGGATCGGGCGGCCTCCGCCGCATCGGCCACCGCCTGCATGGATTCATAGTTCCAGCACTCGAAGTACCCGATTGCGTAGCCGCCTTGGCCGGCGTGCTCAATCATCTCCATCACGGGAACGATGGGCATGGTCAGCTCTCCAGGATATCTCCGCTTTTCAATCCGAGGGAGCGCAGGCACTCCGCGCAGGACACCGGCGACCCACCGTCCAGCTGCACCCGCCGGAGGACGATCGCGCCCCGCCTTGCAGCGACAGCGCCCTTCGATCTCCCCAGCTTCAAGATCGTCCCCGGCACTTCACCTCCTTCCCAGGTCCTGGTTTCAGCATCCAGGAAGTTGAGCCGGTGACTTCTGACTCCAGTGAAGCATTTTCCAGGCGTCATCATGATCCAGCGCCGGATGGTTTCTGCCTCCATCTCCCAGCGGATTTGGTAATCAGCCTCCCGAATCGAGGAGTAATAAGCCGCGCCATCCAGTGGTTGAGGCATGCGGGAGATGGTCCCTCGCTCGCAATCCCGAATGAGCCGGTCGATCAGGAGTGTGCTGCGCTCCATGATCCTGCTGTAGAGATCCTCGACAGTGTCGTTCGCCCGGACCCGGACCCGGACCTGGTACAGGATGTCGCCGGTGTCGATCCCCGGGTCCATGGCGTGCACGGTCAATCCTGACCAGCGTTCACCGTTACGCAGGCACCAGAAGACCGGGTGCAGCCCGCGGTAGGCGGGGAGGAGAGAGGCGTGATAGTTGGCTGCGAGGAGACGCGTGACACCCAGGATCTTTTCTCTTAGGATGTTCGTATAACCCACCGCCACGAACAGGTCCGGCGAAAGGCTGGCAATGCGCTCGATGGTTTCAGGATCGTTGGGACTGATCGGTTCGAGCAGAGGGATCCCCCTGGCGAGAGCGATCTCCCTGAAGCCTGGACTCCCGGAGGAGAGGGGGTTCGTCGTCCCCCGTTTCTGCGCCGGGGAATCGACGACCCCCACCAGTCTGGCGTCTGTGGCGCACAGTGCCTCGAAATGGCGGAGCGAAAATGCGCTGTTCGAATTCCCGAAGAAGACAACCCGGAGTGCCGCCAACTGTCACCTGCCCATCAACCCGAACTCCTCTGTGGGAAATGGATCGCTTTGAAAGCCCGCGCCCGCTCTTCGAGCGGCACTTCGACCGCCATGCGCTCAATGCTCGAGCCGAGCTGCACGCCGTGGCAGTCGGTGTTGTCCAGCATGTATTGGGCATCTTCCGGGTTAACCAGCGCTGCCCCGTGCGCGAGCAGAATGACGTCCGGTTTGAATTTCCTGGCAAGGTCGTAATGGGCCTGGCTGCGCTCAGCCATCTCGGCCAGCGAACGGCTCTCGGCATAGCCGGTGGTTCCGCCGCGTGTGATCCCCGCGTGGAAGATGAAGATGTCCGGCATCGCCTCCCGCATGAGGAGCTCGGTGTCCGCTTCGTTGAAGGCGTACCCAATGGTGAGCAGATCGAGGTCGTGCGCGATGTTCAGCATTTCAATTTCATGTTCGTAGCCGAGCCCGGTCTTCTCGAGGGTCTTACGGAACTCCCCATCGAACCAGGCGACGGTGGGGAAATTGTGTACCCCCGAAAACCCGATTCGCCGGATGTCCTCCAGGAACAGCCGCATGTCCCTCAAGACGTCAACGCCGTTCAATCCGGCGATCACCGGGGTCTCTTTCACCTGCGGCAGGACTTCCCGCTTGCCGATCTGGTACACCATCTCGTTGGCGTCCGCCATCGGCAACATGCCGGCCAGAGAGCCATACCCCTGCATCCGGAAATAACCTGTGTTGTAGACTCCCAGGATGTCCACTCCGCCGCGCTCGATGAATTTGGCCGCGATGCCATTGCCCGCGCCGGTCATCACCAGGGGTTTCCCGCTCTTGATTTCCCCCCACAGCCGGTCCAGAAATTCCTGGCGAGTGTATCGTTTTGCCATGTCAGACCTCCGTGGTACTATCGAAATGTTTTTCAATCAGTTTTATCAATGTTTCTGCCGCCTCGGTGGCAAAAGCGGGGTCCTCGATGTGAGTCTCGCGCTCTATGAGGAGCACGCTGCCTGGCAGGTCGGCCTTCAGGGCATCGACGAAGGCCTGGTCTGCTTCCGGGTCGTAGAATCCCTTGCCTGCGACGGCGTAGCTGTCGTAGCCAGCCTTCGGGATCATGAAGACCGCGGCTTCGCGCGTGTGTTGTAACCGACGGGCAACTTCCTTTCCGACCTCTGCCATCTCTTCCCGGTTCAGCCGCAGGTCCGTGATCTGCGGGCTGTGCCGGATCAGCGTGCGGCCGCGGTATTTTTCCGGGACGGTCTCAGGTTCGTTGAAGACCAGCACCTCGATAGCGCCGGGGCAGAGCACCTGGGGAAGCCCCAGCTTTCCGGCGGTGGTCAGCCTCTCCGGGCCGCCGGCCAGGAGAGCGTGGAACATCTCGTTCGACACTTCGATGGTCGAGTAATCGAGCACCGCCCCGATGATGCCTTCCTTCATCATCTGCTCCATCGCCCTCCCGCCTGGACCGATGGCGTGGAAGACGATCGTCTCGTATCCGGCCCTCTCAAGCCTTTCCACTGCTTTCATCGCCCCTTGAGTGGTGATGCCGACCGTCGTTACGGCGACTAAAGGCTTCTCGCCGCGCTCCATCTCGACATCCGAGTTCGCCATGCCGCACACCGCCCCGGCGGCGTTCGCCAGGATCTTGCGGCTGACGGGATTTAAACCGAGGATATCGGTGACCGAGAACATCATCGTGATGTCCTTGATGTCCACCCAGGGAGCCACGTTCCCAGAAGCCATCGTGGATACCATCACCTTCGGGAAACCGTACGGCAGGGCGCGCATCACTTTCGTCGCCAGGGTTGTGCCCTGTGTGCCGCCCATCGCTACGATTCCGTGCACCTTCCCCTCGGCAGCAAGATCGGTGACGATTTTTTCTGCACCGCTGGCCATCACTGGCGCCGCGATTTCCCGGGTTGGGTTTTCGAGCAGCCTCGCCAGCGGCGTACCCCCGGCTTCTGCGACGGCTTCCCGGGAGATGTCGGCTCTCCCGGCTGGTTGCCCCACCACTCCGACGTCGATCACCAGCGCGCGGTCGCCCATCTTTGCGATCTGCTCTCGGAGATACTCGGCTTCTCTTCCTTTTGTATCCAGCGTGGCCAACACTGCGATCGTTTTGCCACTCATTGTGGTTTCTCCTTCCGACTGGGGCGTACCTGGCGGATGCCCGCAGCCGAGTGCAGTTGAAGATGACCTCGGAAAGACTTCGGAAGTCCGCCTCTAACTTCCGAAGTCTTGTAGAGGATCCTGAACAGAGTTTCAGGCGATGGCTTGCTTGGAACTTGCCAGCTCGATCTGTTCGCGCAGCCAGGCAACGGACCTGACGACGTTGTCCTCCCCATCGCTCTCGATGGAGAAAACCCCATCCCAGTCCGTCTCGGTGAGATACTGGATGCACCTGGAGATGTTCGGCGCGTTAACGCCTTCACCGATGAACACGACCGACGCCGAGATCCCGGTGCTCTTGCCGCGCGCTGCGTCCGCCAGCTCCCGGCTCACATCCTTCACATGGACATGCGTGACGTACTTGCGCACCGCCTTCAGGAACTCGACCGGGTCCTGCCCGGCGATGAAGGTGTTCCCGGTGTCGAAATTGATCTGGACGAATTCCGATTCGAAGTGCTCGACGATCTCGAGCAGCGTCTCAGGCCTGGTCGTGAATGGGCCGTGCGGCTCCACGTTGATGATGACCTTGTGGTTTTCTGCGTAAGGCAGGCACTGCCGAATGTGATATTTGATCAGGTCCAGCTGCTCCTTGTCGGAAATCCCTTCCAGTTTGTATTTGCCGTCAGTGGTGTCCACGCAGGGTACGCCCAGGTGGCTCGAAAACAAGATCCCGCGCTGGATGAAATCGATGCACTCCCAGCGATTGATGGGGAAGGATACGTCGAGCTGCGAGACATTCAACCCGAGCTGATCGATTTTCTTCCGCAACACCAGCGGATCCGAATTCAGCGGGATGAAAGGGGCGAATCCCAGCCCGGTGAAGAACTCGGTCCCCCCAACCGCCTCGAGCTCGCAGTATCTGACTCCCTGCCTGGCGATGAATTCCAGGCAGTATTCGACTGGCTTGTCCGCGTGCCGCCAGTTATCCGTGTTGATCCCTAACTTTATCATTTCGCGACTCCTTTCGCCTGCACAGGTTAATGGGCTGTTCAATCTTGCCTGGCTTGCACTTCCTGACCCGCACGCCTTTATTGCAACATCTGATTCGCAATCCCTGATCCGCGTGCCCTAATGCCCATCCTCCAATATCCTCTCCGCTGTGACATGGTCGGTCACGAGCACGTCCACCAGCTGGCCGGCGAGAGCGCCGCGGATGGCCTCGACCTTCTCGGGCCCGCCCGCGATCCCCACGACCAGGCGGAGCGACCGGATTTCTCCGATCGACAGCCCCACCACCCGCTCATCGAGGCTGGAGGGAACGGCCTTGCCAGATTTATCGAAATATCGCAGGTTGATATCTCCCACAGCTCCTTTCTGCCTGAGCGCTTCGAGTTCAGGCCAGCTCACGATTTTCCCCTCCCGGATCAGGATCGAATCCTCGCGCGGCGCGCCGATCCCCATGACAGCCAGGTCAGCGTGGCGCGCCAGGTCTAGCGCCTGCTGGATGAACGGGTCGGTATAAAAGGCGCGGGCAGCCTGCCGCGAGCCGGCCACTCCCGGCGCGGGGAGCAGGACCGCTTCGCCTCCCAGCAGCTGGGCCAGGCGGCGGGTCAAATCGGCGGCGTGGACTTCTTTGTTCGGGTCCCCCAGGCCGCCCAGGGCCTGGACGACCCTGATCCCGGTACTGCTCACCCGGCGCGGGTTGGCGGGGAGCGCGTTGACCATTCCCAAAAGAGTGCCGCCCCAGCTGATGGCGATTACATCTCCAGGCTTAACCACTCTCGAGAGGTAATCCGCCGCCGCGCTCCCCACCTCTTTCTCCACAACAGCCGGGTTATCGAAATCAGAAGCCTCCGTGATGACAGCTTCTTTCAGTCCAAAACCCTTTTCCAGCGCCTCCTCCATGCCTGCATAAGTGCCGGTCAAAGGGCGGATGTTGATCTGGACGATCCCTTCCTCCCGCGCCTGGCGGAGCAGGCGCTGAACTTTCTGCCTGGATAGCCGGAGCCGCGCGGCGATCTCTTGCTGGGTCAGGTCATACCGGTAATAGAGGTTGGCGACCTTGATGAGGAGGCGCTCCTTTTCGTTCATCTTCCTCCGGAAAAATGAGCAATTGCTCATAAATAAGCATATGCCCATTATACCACAAGAGGCCTCCGTCAGTCCAGAGTCGAGTACACTTCTGCTTCTTTTAATTCCCAGGCTTAGTTAGAGAGATATGCCGGTCGTGGGTCAAACAATCAGGCTTGCCTTTTGAGCTCCTTTGTGGCTCGCCTCATGAAAGCCAGGCTCGTTGACTGTTTTATTATCAGCCTCGCCGCGATCTCCGGGTCTCCGCTGCGCTCAGGCAGGCAGGAGTACTCCCCGATTGTCTGAATTCGGGAATGAAGATGCTCTATACAAACCATCCACGTGATCTTCGTCACAGCCTGGCAGCCCGTGCGTCTTGTGAATTGACCACCCTTCATTATTTTTGAGATAGCTTCTAAAAATCTACATATATGAGATTTCCGTACCAATCTTCAGCACCACCATCCAAAACTATTTGAAAAGGAGATTCACCTGAAATGTTTCGCAAATCACTCAGATCCCTTCTCGTCTTAATCCTCGCCCTTGCGCTGGTCCCCTTCCAGGCCAGCCTGGCCGCCACAGCCCAGGTGCCTGTCTTTAGCGATGGATTCGAAAGTGGAAATCTATCCGCGTGGTCCGGCAAAATGCGGGATGGCGGCGATCTCGCCGTCACGTCTGCTGCGGCCATGGTAGGCCAGAAAGGGATGCGCGCTCTGATGGACGATAACCACTCCCTGTTCGTCCAGGATGATACCCCCAATAACCTCGCGGTTTACAACGCGAATTTCCACTTCGATCCAAACTCAGTCGCAATGGCGAACCTGGATCTCCTCGCCTTGTTTATCGCTTATGATTCCGGGGCGACTTTTGTCCCGGCCATCCGCGTGGACCTGCGCTTTTTCAACGGCGCATACCAGCTCCGCGCCCGCTCGCGCAATGACAACCTGACCTGGACGGCGACTGCCTGGTTCACAATCACTGACGGCGAGCATCAGATCGAGGTCGAATGGGATGGCGCGAGCCTGCCCGGGCAAAATGACGGGAAATTGAAATTCAAGATCGATGGCGTCGTCAAGGCTGACCGCGGCGGGATCGACAGCGATACGTTCCGGGTCGACCGCGCCCGCCTGGGAGTGATTGGCGTCGATACGGGGACCCGCGGGACGGTGTTCTTCGACCAGTTCGAATCATTCACGGACTGAGGCACAACCCGCACAATCCAGACTGAGTTGCTGTTTTGGGAGATCAGCCCCAGGGAAGATAAAAGCCTTGGGGTTTTATTGTCCAGGGCTTACCGGCAGGACTTTTTCCGAAGTTGATGGAATCTGCTCTTCTTCCGCGGGTTCACCGACGATTTTTTCGAGGAAGCATGCCACAACCTCAGGATCGAATAAAGTCCCGGCCCCGGCACGAATGTACGCTAATGCTTCCGCGTTGGTCCAGGCGGGACGGTAAGGTCGGTCCGATCGGAGCGCATCCCACACATCGACCAAAGCGAAGATGCGCGCCGCCAGGGGGATCTGTTCGCCTTTGAGGCCGAGCGGGTAGCCGCTCCCATCCCAACGCTCGTGGTGAAGATAGGGGATGTCGAGCGCCGGGCGGAGGTAAGAAATGTGCGACAGCAGCTCTTTGGCGTATACCGTGTGCCGGCGCATGATCCCCCACTCTTCGTCGGTCAGTGGACCGGCTTTCCACAGTATATGGTCAGGGACTCCCATTTTGCCGATGTCGTGCAGCAGAGCGCCTCTCCGCACGTGGACGAGCTGTTCTTCGCTCATCCCCATGGCTTTCGCCAGCAGCAGTGTCAATTCCGTGACCCGCTGTGAATGCCCCTCCGTCTCCTTATCGCGCAGGTCGAGGGCTCTGGACCACCCTTCGATCGTCGAGTCGTATGCGTCAATCAGCTCAGAGTTCGCCTTCTTAAAGCCCAGGAAGAGCGCCGTGTTGTCGATTGCTATCGCTGCCTGCGCGGCAAACGTGTCCAGGAATACGTGCAACTCGCTTTCCGCAGAAAAGGGTGACCGGTTCAAAATCTCCAAGACGCCGTTCACCTGCCCCTTGGCGATCAGGGGGACGGCTGCATAGGCGGTAAACTCTTCCACACCGATCATCTCGTCGGGGGTAAACCCTGCTCCGGCTTCCCGGAGGTCGTCGACCCGGACAGGCTTCCGGGTCAAAACGGCTCGCCCGGCGTGGCCTTTTCCCAAGTGCACGGGCGGCGTCTGTGCAGCAGCGGCGGGCAGACCAATCATGGCGAACATCCTCAGAGTATGATCGATCGGCGAATAAAGGCGGATCGCTGCAGCGTCGACTTTTGTCTGGCCGAGCAGCTCCTTCAGGAGGAGCTCCAGCACCGGTCGCAGGTCGATGTGGGCCGTGATGGCCTGGTCAACCTTGTGGAGTGCGACCAGGTGTTCCAGGCGCTGGCGCATCTTGTGATGAAGCCTCATCTTCTCGATCGCAATTGCCAGCTGGGCAGAGGCAGTGACCAGCAGGCGTTCGTCATCCGGGGTAAATGCATCCTGCTGCCTTGATTCTGCGTTGACCACGCCGATCACTCTCCCGTTGACGTGGAGAGGCACGCAAATTTCAGATCTGACCCCGGGGGTCACTTCTAAGAATTCCGGTGCGTCATCCACGTTCCTCACAACCACCGGTTTTCCTGAGCCGGCCACCCGGCCAACCACTCCCTGGTCCAGGTTGAGGCGGAGCTGCTGCGCTTCTGGCTCGATCCCGCGATAAGAAGGATGCGGATAAAGTGATTGCTTGGCTTCGTCCAGGAGGAGAACACCGAAGTGATCCAGGTAAAACGATTCCCCCAGGATGTTTGTGAAGCTTTCGATTAACTCTTCTTCGCTGCCGGCTTCGGTCCCTGCCGAGGCGATGGCGTGGAGGACCTGCAGCTCCTCCAGCTGTCTCCGCGTTTGCTGCTCGGAGCGGCGCGCCCTGTCGATGGAGGCGTGAATCTGGGCGATGAAGAATCGCTGCATGGAGGTCAGGGAGGCGAAGGTAGCCGCCATCATCAACCCGATCGCGATCAGGTCCTCCGGGGGGTCGGAGTGGAATGCCTCGGATATAGTTAGGTGGGTAGCGACGCTTAATACCACCATCAGCCAGTGCACCGCCCGGGTCTGCAGAAAGCCGGTCATAAGGATCGCGACCAGGTAGAACAGCAGGCCTGTTGTGACGAGGCCGACTGTGAGCGAGAAATAAACCCCCAGGAGGAAAAAGAGTGCCGGGACCAGGTTGCTCGCGATCCGCCAGTGCCCCATTCTTGAGAACAGGTAGCCTCCCAGGATCAGGATGTCCAGGTTGAGCATAACCCCCAGGGTCAGCGCATCGAACTTGATGAATCCCCATACGATTACGATGGGGATGGTTGTCGCCAGCGCGATCCCTCCCGCGATGACCAGGACAGCGTTCGTCGCGTACTCCGACCGCGCCTCGACCTCATTATTCGAGCGGGGCGCTGTCAGCCTGCCCCAGAAGCTTTTATACATTGTCATGGTACTGGCAACCACAACCAATTAATGACCGCCTCTAAAATTACCAATAAACTGGGAATCCGACCCTGATCTCACACCTAGCTATCTTGATACATTAGAACATATTCGTTGACATCTCCACCTTCCAGAAATGCAAGGGAGCGAGGCATGTCTAAAAGCTATCGATATTGTTATCACCCCAGGGTGACCGCAGAAGCAAGCCAGGGGTGATGGCGAAGAACCGCCCCTATTCTGGCTCTCGGGTACTTCGACCGTGAACGGCAGCCAGCGGGAGGTTTCATCGAACCATTCAACTCCCCCAAAACCGCAAAATTATTTGCAGGAAATCCTCCCTTGTGATAAACTCTTACAGTATGGACGAGACTCTTACTTACGAAGAACGCATTCGCCGGGAACGTGCGGGGATGTCAAAGAGCTTCGCAAAACTCGCGGATTACCTGCTCGACTCCTACATCGAATCCGCGTTCAAGACTGCCAGCGAGCTGGCTCACACGCTCGACCTGGACGCAGCGACTGTGGTGCGCTTCGCCCAGACCCTGGGCTATGATGGGTTTCCGGACCTGCAGCGCGAGATCCGCCAGCGAGTGCTCACAGAGATGCTTGTCCGCCCCATCCAGGCCAGGGAGGCAGAGTCGGTTGCCGGCGTGGTGGGGAATGCATTGAGTGAGCTTTCCCTGGCCCTCGAGCAGACGCGCCTCTCGCTTGACATCGAGGCCGTGGCGAGGCTCGTGGAAAAGATCGGCGCCGCCCGGCGCATCATCTTGCTTGCTGAGAACCCGGCCCAGGCCGCGGCTTATAATCTGGTGCAGTTCCTGGAACAGGGCGGATTCGCAGCATACATCGCCCGTCCTGGAGTTGCGGACCTGGCGCGCACAGTCCACACCGCGACGCCCCAGGACCTTTTGATCGCCCTGGAGGTGAACGGCCAGGCGCCTTACATCGCGGCCGCGCTGGACGAAGCCCGCCGAAAAGGCCTGCCGACTGCCGCGATCCTGGGGGCCGCTTCCCTGGCTTCGGCTCGCGCGGCCGAGGTTGTGCTGGCTGCCCGCGCCAACCCATCGCTCGGAGTGGGCATCACTTCCATTGAGGCCATCATCTACGCGCTCAGCCAGGTGCTTCGCTGGCGTTTTGCTGACAAATTCCTGGGGGCAGAGCAGGCGATCGCCCAGCTTTCTGAACGCATCCAGCACAGCAACGACTGAAATCCATTACAATATGCCAGGAGTATCGCATGCGCCTTGTCCGCTACCAAACTGCGACAGAACCTCCCGCGTTCGGTTGGGTCCTCGATGATCGAGTCGGTCCGATCGCAGGATCGCCTTTCACCGAATTCAGCCGCCAGGAAGCTGGTTACCCGGTCGATGAGGTGGTTCTCCTCCCGCCCGTTCTCCCTTCGAAGATCATCTGCGTCGGGAGAAACTATGTTGCCCACGCCCGGGAGCACGACGCCGAAGTCCCTGATATTCCCCTCCTATTCCTGAAACCCCCCTCAGCGGTGATCGGCCCTGGGGAAGCGATCCGGCTGCCGCCGCAGTCCCAGCAGGTTGAACACGAGGCTGAGCTGGCGATCGTGATCGGTCGGCGCGGGCGCTGGATCCCTCCCGAGGAAGCCCTCGCCTACATCCTCGGATACACGGCCGCCAACGATGTCTCCGCCCGCGACCTGCAGTTCCGAGATGGACAATGGACGCGGGGGAAAAGCTTCGATACCTTCTGCCCGATTGGACCCTGGATCGAGACCGATCTCGACCCGGCTGATGTACTGCTCACCTGCCTGGTCAACGGGGAAACGCGCCAGATGGCCTCCACCCGGGATATGGTCTTCGGCGTCCGCCAGCTGGTGGCATTCGCTTCGACGGTCATGACCCTGGAACCTGGCGATCTGATCCTGACCGGAACTCCGGCGGGAGTCGGTCCGCTCCAGGATGGTGACATCGTCGAAGTGACCATTGAAGGTATCGGGACACTCAAGAATCCGGTGGTCGCCGAACCGCCGCGCTAGCCGTGGAACTCCCCTTCCAGCTCGATGATCTCTCCCTGGACATCCATACCGGCGTCCAGGCTGCCCTGGTCCTGTCGATCCTCGGGCTGGTCCTGTCCTTGTGGTTTGGGATCCGTTCTATACGCGGGGCGCGCAGCCTGCGGTTCTTCCGCATGCGGCGGGACCGCATGCTGCGCGGCTGGCGGCTCGTCTTCTTCGCCGCCCTCCTGGGCGTGCTGGCTCTGTGCATCAACACCTTTGCCGAACCGATCGCCTACAGCTTCTTCCCACCCACACCGACCTCAACCCTGACCCCAACTGTCACCCTGACCCCGACCATCACGCTCACCCCGACCATCACGCTCACTCCCACCATCACCCTCACCCCCTCGGTGACCGACACGCCCACCGCCTCACCCACCCCCCACGTTCCGCTGGCGATCGAGAACCTGTTCGAGAGCACCACCACGCCCAACCCATCGGCGGTCTTCAGTCCACTCGTCTTCACGCAGGGGATCGACCCGGACACCTACACACCGCTTGCACCGGGCGTCGTTTTCCAGAATCCCGTTGGCCACCTTTTCGCGCTGTTTTCCTACGATGGGATGGTGGATGGAGTCCAGTGGACAGCGCTCTGGTACCGCGGAGAGCTGCTCGTGCATTACGAGACCGAGCCGTGGGATGGAGGGATCGGAGGATTTGGCTACACCGACTGGGAACCAGAAGCCTGGGAATGGCTGCCCGGCGAGTATGAGGTGCAGATCTTCGTCGGGTTGGAGTGGAAAGTAGCCGGCGTGTTCACCGTTGAAGGCGATGCGCCCCCGCCGCCGCCCAGCCCGACCCCCACCCGCACGGCAACGCCCACCCCGACCGGGACCGGGACCCCCACTCCCACACCTTCGCCGACACAGACGGGTGAGCCGCCGACTCCCACTCCAAAGGACACGCTCCCGCCTTCAATCACCCCCTCTCCGACCAAGACTCGCTGGCCGACCGCCACACCGGTCACGCCTTCTCCGACCATCACCAAGTGGCCCACCGCGACTCCGGGCACTCCCGGCCTGTGAGGCGGGCGAGCTTCCTATCCATCCCCGCCGAAGTTGCTCCCCGGTTCTGGGATTAATCCTGTGAAGTCACCGCTGCCTCATCCACGGCGGCGGTTTTTGGGATCCGGAAATACAACCAGGTTGGCAGGATCGTCAAAAGCGCCATGGCGGCTGTAATAATGAACGGCACGCGCGGGTTGAAGCGCTCCCACAGGAGCGCCCCGATCCAGGGCGCGGGCAGGGAGATCAGCCCCAGGCTGCTGTGGAACAGCCCTGTGAATGTGCCCAGCGATTGGCGCGGGACGACCTTCGAGATCAGGGATTGGTACGCAGGGCTCAGCAGTCCAACCCCCGCTCCGATCATCGCCCAGGTCAGGATGAATCCAGGATAAGAACGCGCTTGCAAGAAGACCAGCAGGGCTGCGAACACGATCAGGAACCCTCCAGAGATCGGGACCCGCTCCCCGTACCTGTCCGCAATGCGCCCTGAAAGCACCGGCGTCAGCATCATGGCGAAGGAGAAGAACGATCCGAGCAGGCCGATCTGTTCCAATGAGAGCCCGATGACCTGTTGCAGGTAGAGCGGCTGCAGCGATTCGGTCAGCCGGAATGCGATATCGCGCACCCCGTCGGTGATGAAGATCCATGTAACTACCCCGCCTCCGATGAGCATGCCCCAGATCACCAGCAAGCTCTGCCTGAAAGAGGCCAGCGAGAGGCGCCGGGGCTCGTGTTCACTGGGCGACCGCATGGTGCGCGCCATCCAGACTCGCAAGACCGCCGCCGATGTGTACAGGAGCGTTGCAGTGAGCAGCATGATTCGGAAACCGAACTGCCCGGCGAGGTATCCCCCCAGGGGTGGGCCGACCACACCGACGACCTGGTAGATGGTGTCAGTCAACCCATACATCCGACCCCGGGTCTGCTCGGCAGAGTTTTCCGCGATGAAGGCGCTGAAGCTTGGCCCGACCAGCGCGTAGGGGATCTGGTTGATTGCCAGCGCCAGCAGCATCCACTCCCAGCTCGGAGCCAGCAGCATGGCGGCGAAGCCCACGACACCGCCCAGGCTGCCGATGGCGATGGCGCGCAGGCGTCCGATCGAATCCGAGATCCACCCGCCGAAGATCTGCAGGACCAGGATGACGATCGAGGTGGTCGAGAAGACCAGTCCGACCTGCCCCACGCTCGCCCCCAGTTCCGTGAGGTAGATCGGCATGAGCATCATGGTCATGCTGGCAGCGATGTTCGCCAGGATCATCGCCAGCAGGAACCAGCGCATCAGGGGCGTGAGCAGGGGTGCCGGGCGGGGCGTCATGAGTTCTACGCGGCTAACTAACGTCAGTTCGGAATAACCGCCGCTTCGACTGCGTGGCGGGCATTCTCTCAGTACCCGCGGGGCATGTCTGAGCGGAACGGGATCAAAATCCCGAGCTCCCGAGGGAGCAGTCGCAGAAGCCCGCCACTCCGCTCAGCGCGCTGGTTTGTTTTATCCCGAATTCATGTTAACTATACTTGATCTCTGAATGACCGGTCAACTGATTTGAGGGATTCCTTGCAACCTTCATTTTTGATAACAGCCGGAAATAGTCCCGCCAGATCCTTGTTTTTTCAGGGCAGCTCGTGTATTCTTTCACAAGAAGTGGATCGCTGAATTTCTGTTCATAGGTGGCTTCCTCGGGCTGTTATTAAATACATGCTGCTTACACAGGCTCGTTGAGGGGAGGCAAGGACAAATTGCATAGGGAAGGAGCGTTAACGATGATAAAGACTAATCAAAAATTAATCATTGTCTTGGCGGCAGTGGGGTGGCTGCTTGTCGGTTGCGCCTTCTTATCCCCGGCTAAAAGGCTGATCCTCTTCAGTGTACAGAGGGGGATGTTCGGCGACGCTCCCCGGGTCGCCTATTTTGTTTACAATCCAGGTGAAGACCTTCCGCCTCGAGAAATCTACGAGGCACCTCATAATAGCTACGGCTGGTTTTCAGCTGATGGAGAAAATATTATTCTACTGTCTTACGAACCGGCACCGAACGACATCATCAGGCAGAATGCCAGCCTGGTGTCCGTGAAAACTGATGGGAGCCAGGTCGTCACCTGGGTGGAAAGCGCCCGTGTGCTGGCTGGCTCTCCGCTCACCGGGCGGTTCTCCCCGGATGGCCGATTATTCTTTTATATCCTCCCTGATGAGGAGATGTTTATCCAATCGTTGTACGTGGCAAAGTCCGATGGAAGCGACCGGCTTCTGATCGGACAGGCGACGAAATTGTCCGCCGTGTTCACACCCGATTCTGATCACCTCCTCGTTTCCAGCGCGATGTTCGATAAAGAAGATCCGAAAAAACTGGCGAATGAGATCTACACTGTTTCGCCGGATGGAGAAGATAAAAAGATATTGTGGCAGGGTGAAGGCTACTCGGATGTCGCTGTGTACTTGACGCCAGATGGCAACTTGATCTTCCAGATGTGGCGTTTGAGCGCCCAGGATAACGAGACGGAAGTATTTCTTACCGACCCGGAATTCAAGGAATTCACTTTAATCGCGCGCTACCTCGGACGCCCGAGATCTTTCCTGGTATCGCCTGACGGGAATGCCTACTTCCTGGGGAGGGAATGCGACGGTAAGACCTGTGATCCGGCGACCTGCTGGAATGTTGCCAGCGTTGGTAACGCCTCCGGTTCAGGCGATCTTCTCAACGTGGGCTGCTGGACTGGCTCGGGCGCCGAATATTCCCCTGACAGCAGAATGATCCTGATAGCCTTCGCCAGCAGGTATGGCGAGAGAGAGATCAACCCCGGTGGTGCTTATTTCAGCCTGCTGCTTACTGCGCAGGGCGACCTTATCGAGGAATTTCCGATGGATGAACTCATCCGGGGAAGTTTCTCACCTGAGAGTGATGGCCTGGTCTACTGGAAGCGATCCGAGACCGAGAAGACCAGCTGCATTTACATCAGGGAACTGGAAACCGGGGAGGAATCGAAACTCGAAGACACCTGCCTTGCCGAAGGGGATTTCCCGGGGATGATACAATGGTACAAACCATCGTTCCAGTTCCAGACATATTGGCGATAACCAGGACTTGGACTCCCGAAATCCGTTCACGACTCTGTCGCTAACCCCGGCCTGGGTCGAAGCCTATCCCGGATCGATGATCGGGCTGCTTGCAGTCGCTGGAGCAGGGGATCCCCCGCACACCACTGCGCTCGAGGCGCGCAGGTCTGCTCTTGAGCGAGATCTCCGCGATCGGTTCAGCGGAAAATCCCGTTCGGACATCCTGGCTTTGCCCGTCATCCAGGCATACCGGGCGTACTACCGCCGTTTCCAGAAGACGTACCACGTACAGCTGCAGCTCGAATCCGTGGCGCTCAAAGCAAAACCCATTGCAGGGATGCCGGGCCTGGTCGAAGCAGCCTTCTTAGCCGAGCTGGAGACGCAATTATTGACTGCTGTCCATGACCTGGACCGGGTTGAACCGCCGTTGACGGTGGATATCGCCCGTGGGGAGGAAGTTTACACGCTCCTGCGCGGCGAGGACCACGCCTGCGCCAGGGGAGATATGATCATGCGCGATTCACACGGCGTGATTTGCAGCGTGATCTACGGCTCGGATCTGCGGACGAAGATCACCCGGGACACCCGGGACGTGCTCTTCGCCACTTACGTACCTCCGGGCATTCCGGCAAGCCTGGTTGAACACCACCAGCGAGTCCTGGAAGGCAACATGCGAGCTTTCTCCCCGGCGTCAAGAGTCCTCCTCAACGCGGTTTACAATGCCCGGAGACCCTGAGCCAGTCAGCTGCGCAGGATTCCCGCTGCGCCGGTTGGGAATCCCGCCCGGTAAGCTTCTCCCGTTGCGCATAGTCGAACCGGATGTGGCGGGGGATCGGTCATGGAAACCTGCCCGAAATACAGGATCGGTGCTCAGTCCGTGACCGGACTCATTTTTGAACCAATGGAAAGAAGGCCGCCGGCTGTCTGGCGGTCGTGATCAGGACGGCAATCGCTGTGCGACCCGGATCCCCCTGCGATGCGGCTGTCAGGGTTGCGGTGTCCTGCTCCCCATCCAGCGCGGTGCCCGGGATATCCACGGTCACGGTGATTTCTTCTGAAGCGCCGGGAGCGAGCGGTCCGATCGGCCCTGGCGGCGCGGAGACCTGCCAGGCATTCCCTGCGACCTGCAATGTGAAGCTGTCCTCCAGGGCGCTGAGGTTGGTAAGGGTCAGTGTATAGGCAAGCGGCGTCCCGCGCAGGGCTTCACCGGCCTGGTTGGCTGGTTCCAGGCCGGGCTGGTAGCCGCTGTCCGTGATCGTCAGGAAGACGGCGCTGGGGACTCCCCAGTTCCCTTCTGCATCCTGGCTTTCGATGAAGATCGTGTGCAGTCCAGGCATCCAGCCGGAGGTGTCGATCGTTCCCTGGAGGTCCTCGACAGGACTGTCGTAACTCCCATCGGCCGGGGAGAGCGGGAAGAGTGTGGTGCCGCCCGCCCAGGATGGCGCATCCACGCTGAAGCGCGCGGCGGTGATGTCCTGGACCGGCTCTTCTCCTGCCCATCCGTTGTCATCGTAACGGGTGTCGTCGGCGGTGGCAGACAGGTCCACCGGCGAACCGGCCGGCACACTGTCGCCGGAAAGGCTCGGGTTCAAGATGTCCGGGCCGGCGGGATCGAGGTAAGGCTGGCGGGCAGCTTTGAGGGCGTAAATCAGCGCAGGGAGGTGATTGGGCAGGATGGTCGCCTCGAATATCGAACAGCTTTCGAAAAATTCATTGCCAAGCTCGAAGGTGTAAGCCGCCACGCCGAGGTCCCCGTAGGCGAAATCGTCCGTGGTGCCGGAGGTGGCGTAGATGCATCCCGGCTCGCCGGACTGGCAGACCAGGTAACCGTTGAAATAGCCGAATTTCCTGCCCAGCGTCTCAAGGGCGGTGTTGTTTGGCGCCGCGGTCCCTGTCCATCCCCAGGGGAAGAGGACCCATTCGCCGTAGCTGTGCAGCGTGATGAAGACACCCGACGCGTCGGCTGGCGCAGGGTCTCCATCCGCATCCCCACGCTGGTCGGGGAAGATCGAGCGCAGATGAGCCTCGACAGCCGCTGTTTCCGGTTCGGAAGCAGCGGACGGGCCTCGATAGGTCTGGTCGCAGGGGGATGTGCTGGCTCCGAGGCCGCCCCATTTGAAGCTGGAATTGCGGTTCAGGTCCACGCCGGCCAGGGAAGAGAGGAAGCAGCCATCGTCGTCGTCGGTGTTCTTGCGCCAGAGCGCGCCGCCTTCGGCGATCTTCCGCCCATCCGGATTGGCGTGCGGGGTGATGTGGACCTGATAGTGGTCAAGCAGCCAGGTGATGTCTGGATCGACTCCATAATTGTCGACCAGGTACTCTGCGAAGCGCGTGGCCAGCTCGGCAGTGGCGTACTCCCGGGCGTGGATGGCAGCCATCAGGTAGAATGTCGGTTTTATGCCCGGCGCCCCTTCATTAGTAAGCGCCAGCGCGTAGATGTCGTAACCGGATGGGCCGCCGGGGATGGTTTTCTCCCAGCTGTCGCCGATGTCGATCCATTCCGCAAGGTCAGGGTGGTCCAGGGCGATCTGCGCCAAATCAGCGTAAGTCTCCTCGACGGTCCGGTAGCACGGAAATCCGGGGATACCGCTGACCTGACCTGGCAGATATTCGTTCTCCTCTTGCAGACTCCCGGTTTTCTCGAGGTCGATTTCGATCTGGTACCCGGCAGCCCGCAGGGATTGGTACTCGCCGGGCGTGAGCATGGCGACCAGGAAGCTTGCGGCATGGTCCACTTCCCAGATGTCGAGTTCCCTCGCCAGGCGGTTGAGATCGTCTGGGCCGGTGAAGAAGACCTTCGCGACGACGGGTTCCTCAGGGTATGGCGGAAAAACTGAGCGGTGGTTTTGATTGGGGTCCGGGTGAGCAGCCTGGGAGGGGTGGAGGGTCACGGAAAGCAGTGAAATGAGGAGGAAGATGACCACCACAGGTGCCCGGCGCATTATGGCGGTGATTCTATCACGATCAACGGATTTCAGGTTCTTCGCGATCGTATACCAGGCCATTGCGTCCTGCTGCCTGGACGATCTCGCCTGGCTTCGTCGCTGGGAAGCCCGCGGAGCACTCCGCGTGATGGATCTGCGCTTCGTAGTGGATTTTTTCCAGGCTGAACCAGTCGTGGAAGAGCTTGAGGCCATGCTCATCTCCCCAGGGGTCGATGTCAGCCGTCCGACCGCTTGCGAGCGGGTTACCCAGGGAAGCGACTATCACAGGTATGGGACGAACTCCGCCCGGGCGAGGCCCTGCTCGAAAGCTTTTTTCGCCACCGCCTGGGCGACTGCCTGGTGCAGGTTCTTGTCCAGCGGGTTCGGGAGCAGCTCACCGGCCGGGGTGAGCGAGGCGATAGTCTCCGCAGCCGCCAGGTACATCTCGTCGCTGATGCGGGTGGCGTCCGCATCCACCGCGCCGCGCAGGATGCCGGGGAAGCCGAGGACGTTGTTGACGTCTTTGCCGTCGGCGGCGAAGCCGGCCCCGGAGGCCATCGCCAGGTCTGGATCGATCTCCGGCACAGGGTTGGAAAGCGCCAGGAGGATCTGCCCTTCCCGGACCATCTCTGGTTTGATGAGGCCGGGCGCGCCGGTCGTGGCGATCACGATATCCGCGGACGCCATGATTTCCGTGAGAGTGGAAGCTTTTCCACCGAGGGCGACAAACCGGTCTACCGCCGCCTGGTTGAGGTCTGCGCCCAGGACAGGGCGGCCGGTGAGGTGGATCAGCATCCGTCCGATGGCGTTCCCGGCAGCTCCCAGGCCGATCTGACCGATCCTCGTGTGCTTCAGATCGAGACCGGCCTGCCGGCAGGCATTGGTCAGCGCAGCCGTGGTGACGACCGCTGTGCCATGCTGGTCGTCATGCATGATGGGCATCTCCAGGCGTTCCTGGAGGCGCTCCTCGATTTCGAAGCACCGCGGGGCGGAGATGTCCTCCAGCTGGATCGCGCCGAATGTGGGGGCGATGGTGACGACCGTCTCGACGATCGCATCGACGTCCTTCGTATCGAGCAGGATCGGCACTCCGGATAGACCGACGAGCGTTTCCATCAACATCGCTTTGCCTTCCATGACCGGCATACCGGCGAGGGGGCCGATGTCGCCCAGGCCGAGGACGGCGCTACCGTCCGTGATGATGGCGACCAGGTGGCTGATGGCAGTGTACTGCCGCGCCAGGGACGGGTCCGCGGCAATGCGCAGGCAGACTTCGGCGACGCCCGGGGTGTAGACCCTCCGCAGGGTGGAGAGGGAATCGATCGGGTACCTGCTGCGGATGGCTATCTTCCCTTTCTGGTGCAGCTCGAGCACTTCGTCGCGCACGGCGAGCAGGCGCGTGCCTGAGTTCGCGGCGATGGCTTCCAAAATGCGCTCCATCTGGGATTCGTCATCTGCGTAAACCGAAATATCCCGGATTGTGGCGCGGTGGGTGTCCTGGATCAGGCGCACGCTTCCCACCTCTCCGCCTGACTCTGAGATCGCCAGGATCAGGCGTCCGAGGACGCCGGGAGACTGCGCATTGCGCACGCGCACGGTGCGCATGATCTTATCTTCGCCGATCATGATTCACTTTTCCCGTTTCGCCTTTCAAGGATTACTGGTGATTATGCCACAGCTTGAAATCTTTCAGGCTCGAGCCGCCGATGAACTCCCGGAGGATCGAGTTGTCGGGCACCAGCGCGGCGTCGAGGGGCAGGAACCATTCCAGGAAGGACAGCAGCCGCTTAACCTCGATGAACTCCGGCGTGCCGAACGGGACCTGACGGAGGAGAGGCTCCGCCAGTGAGCGGAGGACGGGCAGCTCGTAGACCAGAGCGGAGTTGAACATCACGTCGGCATTTTCCTGGAAAGGAAAGATGTACCGCTTCTCGCCCCGGCGGACAGACTCCCACCGGCTGATCGTGGTGCGGGCGTTGTATCCGCGCTCGCGCGCGTCTCGGACGATGCGCCGCAGCAGGCGCGAGTCGGTGGTCGAGATGCGGTTGTGGTGATCCAGGTTGAGCTGGGTGAGGGCCGACACGTAGATCCGGAAAGTCCTTTCAGGCGGGATTTCCGGCAGCAGCTCTGGGTTCAGCCCGTGGATGCCTTCGAGGATGATCACCTGGCCTGGTAAGAGCTGCACAACGTCCCCGAGCTCGCGCCGCCCAGTGATGAAGTTGTAGTGAGGCAACTGCACGCTCTCCCCGGCGATCAGGTGTTGGAGGTCGTGCACCAGGAGCCGCCGGTCGAGCGCGCCTAACGACTCGAAATCGTACTGCCCGTCTTCGCCGCGCGGGGTCGCCTCGCGGTCGACGAAATAATTGTCCATCTCGAAGGGGAAAGGAGAGATCCCGTGGGCCAGCAGTTGAATGGTGAGGCGCTTCGCGAAAGTCGTCTTTCCCGAGGACGACGGACCTGCGATCACCACCAGAGGCGAGCGGTCGAGGCGGGCGGCCACCTGATCGGCGATGTCTGCTACCTGTTGTTCGTGGAGCGCTTCTGAGACCAGGATGACCTCGCGGATCCGGTCGGCGTAGATGGCATCGTTCAGTGCGCCTGCGTAGGAGATGCCGAGCTTTCGCAGCCAGCTCCCGTACTGCTGGAACGTGTCCAACAGTTTGGGGTATTCGGGCAGAGGCAGCAGCTCCGTGGGTCTGTGCCGGCGGGGGAAACGAAGCGTGAAGCCGCTGCCCGTCGGAGCCAGGGCGAACCAGCGCAGGTAGCCGGTCGAGGGCACCATGTACCCGTGGTGGTAGTTGCGGCAGTCGAGGAGCTGGTACATGGTGACGTAATCCTTGCTCCGGTAGGCGAGGAGCTGGACTTTATCTTCGTGCCCCTTGGATTTGAAGTAGTCGATCGCTTCTTGCAGCGGAATCTCCAGCCGGCAGAACGGCAGGTCCTGCTCGACCAGCTGCCGCATGCGCGCCTCGATGGTTTCCAGCTCGGCAAGAGTCAGTGGGGCGCGGCTCAGCACCTGGCAGAAATACCCTCCGGAGGAAACCGAATGGTCGATCGTCAGGGTCGCATCAGGGAAGAGCTCTTCGAAGACGGTTTCGAGCAGGAAGGTGAGCGACCGGCGGTAGATGCGCATGCCGTCCGGCGTGGCCATCGTCACCGGCTCGACCTCGGATTCGATCTGGACCGGATAAGTCAGCTCGCGCAGCTGGCGGTTGACGATGGCGCCGACGATCGGTGGGTTTTGCGGAATCCCATGGGGGTTGTTTTCTTGAAAAGGCGGGCTTCCGTTGAGCGCTTTGAGGAACTCACCCACTGGCGCGCCGCGCGGCCCACGCAGAACCGTGCCATCCGGCAGGTGAATCTCTACCGTGGGTCGCGGTTTCACTCTTCTAAACGCTCTCGATACTGACATAAGCCGCCCTGGTTCCAGGTTCGCACCAGGCGAGGACAACTGTGTAAATGGGAACGTAATTGTATCACCCTCTGTTACACCCCTTTCAGGAAAGCAACTGCTCCGCCAGGGGTTTAAACAGCACTGGGAGAAGAAAAAGCCTCGGAGGTCCAGGAACAGACCTCCGAAGCCATCTTGTTGCAGCCGATTTCGGAAATCTTTTTTCGGCTTCCGAAATCTGGTCAGATCATGCCAGGAGTCGGGGTACAGCCCGAAAAACCTTTGCCCTGAGCAGTCGCAGACACCTGAACTTCAGCGGATGTACTCCGGCACGCAGCACAGGACGAGTTCTTTGGCCGCTTTCACTTCATCCACGCGGCCGTAGGGTGTGTTGTGCGGCGCTGTTTTCAGGACCTCCGGCTCGGCGCGGGCTTCCTGGGCGATGCGGACCATCGTCTCGGCAAAAGCGTCGAGGGTCTCTTTGCTCTCGGTCTCGGTTGGCTCGATCATTAATGCTTCGTGGACGATGAGCGGGAAGTAGTTGGTCGGTGGGTGGAATCGGAAGTCCATCAGGCGCTTGGCGATGTCCAGCGCGTGCACATCTGGGACGTCCGGCCACCGGCCCTCGACGACGAACTCGT
>CAYQDF010000027.1:16785-33139 GCA_964416175.1 uncultured Anaerolineaceae bacterium | reverse complement strand
ATCTATCGCGATGAGGCGGGTAGGCTCGATGCACACCGCCGAAGTGGAATAGGTATACGGAAAAGTCAATGTGGAAAAACCAGCCATCTGGGTGGGACCGACATACCCCACGGTGGCGTTGCGGGGGGTCGATTGGCGGCCAAGCTGAACTTTTTTCTCCAGAGCCAGTTTGCCGCGTTCAACGACATATAAAGTACTGGCCGGCGCCCCCTCTTCGAGCACCACCATTCCGTCAGGGAACAATTTTTCTTCGCAGAATTCAGCTATCGCCTGAAGGTCCTCTTCAGGGACCTCACAGAATATTTCTGACCTGCGCAGACGCTCGACGAGTATGGATCGGATCCCCTGGCTGGCAACCATCACTTCCTGACCTTTTTGTGCTTCTCCTCTATGGGATTATCCTCCCAGACGTTCACGGACCAGCAACCGTTCGATCCGTTGGATCAGATCCGCAGGCTTGGCGGGTTTCTGCACGTAATCCTGCACATCCATCGCCATGCCGGTTTCCAGTTCGTACCGGCGGCGGCTGGCGTCTTCGATGACCGTTGTCAGGATCATGATCGGCACGCCGGCAAAACGTGAATCGCTCCGCATTTCACGGATCACTCCCCAGCCGTCCATGCGCGGCATGAGCAGATCTAGGATCAAGAGGTCCGGGATCTCCTGTTCGATCATTTCCAGGCATTTCTTTCCATCGCGGGCTGTCGCCAGCCGGTAAGGCTGGTCCTCCAGGATCGTCAGGATGCCCTCCAGAATGTCCGGATCATCATCGACAATCAAGATATAAGGTTGTTTCTCCATCAGATGTCAACCTCCTCCAGCCTGTCCGTCGCCCATCGCTGACGCATTCTCGCCTGTCTGACGATTTTCGTGCTCCGGTCCACGTTGGCTTTTCTGAGCAACTTCCTCTCCCTGAGGTCCGTCCTGCCGCAGCGGGTTGGGGCCGATTCTCTGAATTTCAGCAGTCATCTCAGCTGCCGACCAGGCAAACTGGCCTCCCATCGCGGAGGATAAATTGACCATCTGGATGCGCCGTCCTTCCAGCCCGATCTTTTCCAGCAGGTTCTGTGCGTATTCAACTCGCCGTCGGGCGTTGAGATTACCTTCCAGGTAATGACAATCGCCCTCCAGTCAACCAGCCACCATCACTCCGTCAGCACCGTCCTCAAAGGCGCGCAGCACATAGAGCACGTCCAGCTTGCCCGAGCAGGGCAGCTCGATCACCTTGATCGAGGTGGGATACTCCAGGCGCATGGAACCTGCCAGGTCCGCGGCCGCGTAGGCGCAGTAGTGACAGCAGAAGGCGACGATTTCAGGAGTAAACATGTTTGCGTTCATCGGTGGCCCTCGATTCGCGGAGGGGGGTGATCCCCTCCTCCGGGGGAGAGAAACCAAACAGCGCATCCAGCTTGGCGTAGACCTGGAGGTCCAGGGTGTGCATCAGCTGAATCGCCTGGGCGGGGCATTCCGAGGCGCACGAGCCACATCCGTGGCAGACGGCCGGCTCGATGAAAGCCGCGCCGGAAAATCCCCCAATGCCAGTTCTGTCAGGGAGGATGCGCGGGACATCGTAAGGGCAAATCCGGACACATGTCAGGCAGCCAACGCATTTGAGCGGGTCGACGACCGCCACCCGGGCGTTGGTCAGCATCGCTTCCTGGGAGAGCACCGCCGCAGCCCGGGAAGCAGCTGCCTGGGCTTGAGCAATGCTTTCATCCAGGAATTTAGGGTAATGCGCCAGACCAGCCATAAAGATGCCGTCATTGGCGAAATCTACGGGGCGCAGCTTCACGTGTGCTTCCAGAAAGAAGCCGTCCATGTCCAGCGGCAATTTTAATTTGCTGGCGAGCTCCCGGATTCCCGGCGGAGGAACGACTGGCTCGCTCAAGACGAGTAAATCAGGCTCAAGGAGCATTTCGCGTCCAAGGATGGGTTCCAGAATCTGCACCTGCAGCGGCCCAGTGCCAGCCGGGATATGCACCTGGGGTTTCATTTCAGCCTCGTAGCGGATAAAATTGATGCCGGCTTCTCGGGCGCGCGCGTAGAGCCGTTCTTTGAAACCGTAGGTGCGGATATCCCGATACAGAACGCTCACCTCGACCTGCGGGCGGATCTGCTTCAGATTCAGTGCATTTTTGAGCGCGGTGGTGCAGCAGATACGGCTGCAGTACTTCTCCGCAGGTCCGACGCACTGGATCATGGCGACGGATTTGAGATCTTGGAATGCAGATTTCTGATCTGCCATCAGCTCTTCAAACTCGAGCTGGGTGAGGATGCGGGGATCGCTTCCGTAGCCGTATTCCGGACCGCGGTATTCCTCACCGCCTGTCGCGACGATGATCACCCCGTGCTCCACCTGGCAGGTCGTTCCAGCAGTCTGCAAGGTTGAGACGAAGTTGCCTTTAAAGCCGCCTGTGTCCACCAGCTCAGTATTCAGATAGGTGGTGATCCTTTTGTGGTTCAGAACGCGCTCCACGCGATCCGCGAGATATTGCTGAGGAACGGAGACCTGCATAGTGGCATTGGGCAGATCACCCGGCGAAAAGGATCGCAGGCGGTTCAGGTTGCCTCCGAGGGCTGCACGGCGTTCGACCAGGTGCACCGGAAATCCCTGATCGGCCAGGGTGAGCGCAGCTGTCATCCCCGCCGCGCCGCCGCCAAGCACGAGCGCGGCATGCCTGACCGGGACGCTCGAAGTCGCCAGAGGCTCGAGGCGGCTTGCCCGGGCAACCGCCATGCGAACGAGCGACCTGGCTTTTTCGGTCGCCCCATCCCAATCATTCGAATGCACCCACGAACACTGGTTGCGGATGTTGGCCATTTCGAACAAGTGCGGATTCAGGCCAGCCTGCCGGATGGCATCCTGGAATAACGGTTCATGGGTCAAGGGAGTGCAGGAGGCGACCACCACCCGGTTCAGGTCCAGAGCCTTCACCTGCTCGATGATGTGGGCGATGGTGTCTTGCGAGCAGGTATAGAGATTGTCTTCTGCGTGTACGACATTGGGCAGGCTGCGGGCGTAAGCTGCCACGCCGGGCACATCTAAATACCCGCCGATGTTGCTCCCACAGTGGCAGACGAACACTCCAATGCGCGGCGGCTCTCCCCTGGCATCTCGTTCTGGCGGATATTCCTGCCGGCGCGCCAGGGAGAACCGCGCCGGGGCCAGCAGCCGGGCAGCCGCGGCTGCCGCTCCGCTCGCCTCGACAACCGTCTCCGGGATGTCCTTTGGCTCCCGGAAAGGTCCGGCCACGTAAATGCCTCTCCGGCTGGTTTGGAGCGGGTCGAAGAAGGTTGTGTGGCAAAAACCGTATGAATCTACCTCGACTCCCAGGCTTGCCGCGAGCGACTTGACCTCTTCTGAAATTTCCATTCCGACTGAGAGGACGATCAGGTCGAAAGATTCTTCCACCAGACCTGCCTGCGGCTCGTTCGAGGGGAAATACCGCACCGTGAGGTTCCCTGTCCGGGGATCCTCTTTGACATCGCTTAACCGGCAGCGGGTGTATTTGACGCCATACTTGCGCTCCGCACGCCGGTAGTACTCCTGGTAGCCCTTGCTGAAGGCGCGCGTATCCATGAAGAAGACCTGGCAGAGCACGTCGAGGTCTTTGCCAGACCCGTCCCTCGCCTCAGCCCGCGCGTGCTCGATCGTCATGATGGCTTCTTTCGCCGCGTACATGCAGCAGACCGAGGAGCAGTAATCGTGGCTCTGATCGCGGCTGCCCACGCACTGCAGAAAGGCGATCCGCCTGGGTTTGCGGCCATCCGAGGGGCGCAGGACTTTGCCGTTGGTGGGGCCGCTGGCCGAGAGCATCCGCTCGTACTGCAGAGAGGTGACGACGTTCGGATAGCGACCGAGGCCATATTCCTCGGAGAGCTCGGCGCGATAGACCTGGTAGCCGGGCGCCAGGATGACTGCCCCCACCCGGATCTTTTCCTGCCTGGGCGGCATGTCATGGTCGATTGCCTGGACTCCGCAGACAAAAGTGCAGCTCATGCACTCCGAACAGACCCCGCAGGCCAGGCAGCGCGCTGCTTCCGCCTGGGCGCTGGCATCGTCGTACCCCCCCTCGACTTCTACGAAATTCGTGATCCGCTCTGAGACTGGCAGCACCGGCATGGGAACCCGGTTTTGGCGGTGTATTTCTCCCCGGGCGATGCGCGCTTCAATCTCCTGACGGGAGAGCCGAACCACAGGCAGGGGTGGTTTCGGCGGCTTCTCGAGCTGTTCGCCGCGCAGATACCGGATGATCGAGTCAGCAGCTCTGTGCCCGCTGTTCACTGCCTCGATCACGAACGCAGTGCCGGAAACGCTGTCTCCCGCTGCGAACACACCGGGTCGCGTGGCTGCAAACGTGTTCGGATTAATGGCGATCGTCTTCCTTTCGGTCAGGCCGACGCCGGCATCATCGGGGATGAATGCCAGGCCGGCGCGCTGCCCAACCGAGAAGATCACGGTATCGCACGGGATGACATGCTGCGAGCCTGGGATTTTCTCGACAGAGAGGCGCCCCGCTCCGTCGAAGCTGAAGGATGCCACCTCCATGCATTCCACTCCCCTGGCACGCCCGTCTTCACCCGGGAGGATGCGCTCGAATGACCGCCCGGGGTAAATCACGACCCCTTCATCTTCTGCCGCCTGGATCTCCCAGGCGTGGGCGGGCATCTGGTCGCGCTGCTCCAGGCAGGCGAGGGAGACTCGGCAGCCCAACCTGACAGCGGTCCGGGCGCAGTCGATGGCGACGTTTCCTCCGCCGAGTACCAGGACCTGCTTTCCCAGGGATGAATCCCCGTTCTGTTTATCCTTCCAGGCGCCTGCATACTTTCCCAGGCGGACATCGCGCAGGAAATGGGTGTTAATCAGGACCCCGTCCAGGTCGGCGCCGGGGATAGGAAGGCGGATGCCTTCGTGAGCGCCAACGGCGATCAGCACAGCGCTGAAACCGGCTTCGAACAGCTCCTCCAGGTCCTGGACCTGGCTGTTCAACCGCAGATCAACTCCCAGGTCGAGGATATCCGCGACTTCGCGTTCGATGATCTCGGTGGGAAGGCGGTATTCTGGCACGCCCAGGCGCAGCATCCCGCCCGCGACTGGCATCGCTTCGAAAATGGTGACTGGATATCCCGCACGGATGACGTCCTGCGCAGCTGTCAGCCCGCAAGGCCCCGCTCCGATGATCGCCACCCGCTGATCGGGATAGAGAATCTCTGCCGGCTGGTTCGGCTGGCGCGGCAGAGCATATACCTTGTCGGTCACAAAGCGCTTCAAGGCCCGAATGTTGACTGGTTCATCGACCTGGCCGCGGTTGCAGGCCGTCTCGCAGCGGTGGTTGCAGATGCGCCCGCAGATCCCGGGGAAAGGGTTATCCAGTTTGATCACCCGCAGCGCGTCTTCCCAACGCCCCTCCCGGATCAGGGCGATGTACCCCTGGGCACGCTGCCCGGCAGGGCAGGCGTCCCGGCAGGGGGCGATCCCGCGCTTCTCGATCGCAAAGGCATTGGGTACAGCCTGCGGGTAGAGTTTATACACGGCTCGGCGGTTGGAGAGCCCGGCATTGAATGAGTCCGGCACGGTGACCGGACAGACTTTGGCGCATTCCCCGCAGGCGATGCACCGGGAGGGATCGATATAGCGCGGCGCACGCTGCACTGTGACCCAGAAATCTCCCGGCTGACCTTTCAAGTCCAACACCTGAGTCTGGGTCAGTATCTCGATGTTCGGATGGCGCCCGGTCTCGACCAGCTTGGGCGAGATCGTGCACATGGCGCAGTCATTGGTTGGAAACGTTTTGTCCAGCTGCGCCATCTTCCCACCAATCGCGGATCCAGCTTCCACAAGATAGACTTTAAAGCCCTGTTCCGCGAGGTCGAGAGAGGCCTGCATGCCAGCGATCCCGCCCCCGACAACCATCACGGCGCCGATCGGCAGGGATGAATCGAGCAGAGGGGAAACTGAGGCGATCTCCTCGGTCCCCAGTCCTGACTGCCCAGACTCGTTCGCGTTAATCTTCATCCCAAAGCTTCACTTCCTGAGTCGCCTCCCTCGGAAAGAAATTTCCTCCTCCTCAGAGACTTCCTCCCCGGGAGGCTCCCCAGGCACCACCGGTCCTATGGGACCGCTGGAGATGTGTTTCTTGAGCGGGTTCGGACCGAGCTGCCGGATGCGTTCTGTCATGGTTTCCGCGGCGTTCGCGAAGGCATGCGCCTGGCTCCCAGACATGAAGAACATATCCAGGCGTTCGCTCTCCAGGCCGATCTCAGCCAGGATTTTCCGGGCGCGCTGGAGCCGGGCGAAGCCGCGCTCATTGCCGCGCACATGGTGGCAGTTGCCAAGCGGGCAGGCGACGATATAGACCCCATCTGCGCCCTGTTCGAACGCCTCGAGTAAATAACGTACATCGGTTTTGCCGGTGCAGGGCATCCGGATGAACTTTACGTTCGCTGGAGATTGGATCTTCAACGCCCCAGCGGTGTCGGCAGCCATATACCCGCAGTAGATGCAGTAGAATGCTGTGATCTCGGGCTCGAAAGCTGAAGCAGTATGAAGCGAGTCCATAGTTTTATCTTTTGCACATCCTTCTCCGGGGCCAGTTGAAAACGGAGCTGTTTATTGAAAACTGGTCACCGGAACTCTCCATGCACCCAACCCGGCAATATCTCTCAGCATCATCTGCTCGTCAGTGTAATGGATGAGCTGGATTGCATTGGCAGGGCATTCACCTGTGCAGGTGCCGCAGCCCTGGCACAGCGCGGGGTCGATGAACGCCGCGCCGCCTAACCCGCCGACTCCTGCACGCCCTTCCACCGATATGACCTGCGGGATCCCGAAGGGGCAGGTGCGTGTGCAGGTCAGACAGCCGACACATTTCTCGGGGTCCACCTGGGCAACGATCCCGCCGAGGTGGAGCGTTTTCTGGGAGAGCAGGCTCAGGGCACGACCGGCGGCAGCGAGCGCGTGGCTGATGCTCTCCTCGATAAATTTGGGATAGTGCGCCATGCCTGCCAGGAAGATCCCGTCCCGCATGAAATCCATCGGCCGCAACTTGAGCTGCGCCTCTTCAAAGAAGCCTTCGCTCGAAAGTGGCACACGCAGCATGCGCGCCAGATCGGCCGTGCCTTCGGCTGGTTCGATCGACATGCTCATCGGGATCAGATCGGCCGGCAGGTCCAGCCATCGGTCGAGTGTGAAATCGAGCACCCGCACATAGAGCTGGTTCTCTTTCAGCAGGACTTCTGGTGGGTTTTCATCCGTGTAGCGAATAAAAATGACACCCAGTCGGCGCGCTTCCGTGTAATATTCTTCCCGAAAACCGTACGTGACGATGTTCTTGTACAGCACGCTGACCTGGCAGTTCGGATTGAATAACTTCAGCCGGATGGCATTCTTGATGGTGTTGGTGCAGCACACGCGTGAGCAGTAATCGGATGTGCCCTCTGGACGGACGCACTGGATCATGACCACATTTTTCAGCGCGGCGATCTGCTCTGGGTGGTGGATGATCATTTCTTCCAGCTGCTGCTGCGTGACGACCAGTGGAAATTCCAGCAGGGCGTGCCGCTTTGCTTCCTGGGCGCCGGTGGCAACGATAGTCACCCCGTGTTCGATATCCTGTGAGGCGAAAGCGCCGTCCTGCCGGGTCTGGATCCGCGAGAGGAATTTCCCGACATGGCCTCCATGCGAGACGATCTGCGACCGGGTGTGGACGGTGATCCGCTGGTGCGCGCGCACGCGGTTCACCAGATCGCGCAGCAGCCGCTGCGGGTTGTATCCTTCAGCGACGTAATACAGGTTGCGCAGATTGCCGCCCAGGTTCTCCGAGCGTTCGACCAGGTGAACATCGTAGCCGCTGTCAGCGATGGCGAGGGCAGCTGTCATCCCGGAGACGCCTCCGCCAATGACCAGAGCCGACGGCAGGCAACGGTGTCTGTCTTTGACGATCGCCCTGGCCGCCTGTACCCGGCCAACTGCGACCCGGACGAGCTCCTGAGCTTTGCGATTCGCCTGGGCAATGTGTTCCTTGTGCACGAAGGCGCATTGTTCCCGCAGATTAACGACTTCCAGCAGGAAGGGATTCAGGCCGGCCAGGCGGACGGTCCGCTGGAACAACGATTCGTGGGTGCGATTGCTGCAGGCAGCGATCACAACCCGGTTCAGGTCGGCCTCCTGAATGCGCTGGATCAGGGCTTCTTGAAACTCGGGGAAGCACGCATAAGGAATGATTTCAGCGACAGCGACTCCCGGGAGCCGGGCAGCCGCCTGGATCAGGTGAGGCAGATCGATGACCTCCCCGAAGGTATCCCCGCAGGCGCAAGCAAACACACCGATTCGGCCAGGCTCTCCGGATACCTCGCGTTCGGGCGGTAAATCTCCGCGCGCCAGGAAAGGATAAGCGCGCGTATAGGGATATGTGTGGAGCCGGTCGTTGAGCAGGCGCATGACTTCAGCCGCAGCGCCGCTTGCGTCGATGATCGTCTCGACGATCTCTTTTGGAGAAGAAAAAGCTCCACAAACGAAGACACCTGGCCGGGACGTCTGCAAGGGAGTGAATTTATCGGTCTCACAGAAACCGTACCGGTTGAGCTCGATGTGAAGGTTCTCCGCGAGGTAGCGTGCAGATTCGGGGGGCTGCAGCCCGGTCGCCAGGACGACCATCTCGAATCGCTCCGTGTGCAAATCTCCATTTTGGGCGGCAAAGTGCAGGATCAGATCGTGGGTGAGTGGATCCTCCTGGATGGACGAGACCCGGCTGCGATTGTAATGGATGCCGTGTTTCTCGCGTGCCTCTGAGAAATAGGCATTGTATTCTTTGTTGAATGCACGCTCATCCATGATGAAGATGCTGCAATCTATATCCGCACCGAGGCGCTGCTTCGCCAGGATGGCCTCTTTGGTCGCATACATGCAGCAAATGGAGGAGCAAAACGGGTTTTCCTGATCGCGGGAGCCAATGCATTGGAGCCAGGCGATGGAACGCGGGCGCGCGCCGTCCGACGGGCGAGTGACGATGCCCTCAGTCGGACCGGAGCGGCTGGCCAGGCGTTCGTACTGCATCGCCTGCAGCACATTCGGATAACGTCCGTACCCGAATTCCTCCAACCCGCTCAAATCGAATACCTTAAATCCTAACGCCAGGATGATCGCCCCGACCTCGAGGGTGAGCAGCCGGGCCGTCTCGTGAAGATTGATCGCATGGGTCGGGCACACTTGCACACACGCCTTGCATGTATCGCAGAGGGGTATTTTGTCGATGCAGTAAGCGTCCGGCGTCGCCCGGGCAGCGACCTTATAGGCCGCTTTCCTGAGAGTCATCCCCAGCTGATAGGAGTTGGGCAGCTCCACCGGGCAGACCTCGGCGCACTTTCCACAGTTCGTGCAGCGGTCAGGATCCACATAACGCGGTTCCTGTCTCAAGGAGACGGTGAAATCCCCGGCTTCTCCCTCCACGCCCAGAATGTGCGTGTTGGTCAGGATTTCGATGTTTGGATGCTGGTTGTGGTGGATGTAAGCCGGGGAGATCGAAGGCCGGGTGCATCCGTAGCCGTGGTCGGCAGTCCCCCGGCAGAGCACACAGTCATGCTGCGGGAACATGAAACCCAGCTGGGCAACGCGACCGCCGAGGCAGGGCGTCTGTTCGACGAGGAAGACTTTCAAACCGGCGTCGGCCAGATCGAGGGCAGCGCGCATCCCTCCAATGCCGCCGCCCACGACCAGGGCAGCAGCAGGTTCACTGCGGGAAATCCGGGTTGGCGAAAATTCCATGTACACCTCTCCCGGGAGGATCGGTTGTAAGATGGTTATTGACGATGAATCGGATAATTAAAACTTTTCTTATCCGCATTATAGAAAAGTACACATCGCTTGAGATGTGTCATTCGTCAATATTATCGATGCCAAATGTCCCAATTCTCATGGGGCAGATCAGCAACGGGCGGGCCACCCTCGAATGCGCAGGAACCATGCCAGGCGCCCGCCCCGCTTTGAATCACAGCATTGGCAGCAGGTATTCGTAAGCGCTCAAAGCAGCTTTTGCCCCTTCGCCAACTGCGACGAGGACCTGCTCGGAGAATGTGTTTGTGACGTCTCCGGCGGCGAATATCCCGGGGAGGCTCGTCCTGGCATAGCCATCGACCTTCACCCGGCCCTGATCATCTAATTCGACCAGGTGCGCCACCATTTGGGAATTGGGGACCAATCCCATCTCAATGAAAGTGCCTTCGGCTTCGATGGCTTCTGTCTTTCCCTCGGGACTCTGGACGATCACCTGATTGGCAAACCCATTGCCTTTGACTTCAGTGACCGTATACTTTTCCAGGATGGTCACGTTCGAGGCGTTCACCAGCTTTTTCCCCAGGTCGGACTTCAAGATCAGGCCGGATGCGCCGACCAGGTGAACATGTTTGGCCACGGTTGCCAGCTCGGCTGCCGAGCGAAGCGCCAGATCGCCCTCGCCGACGACCACCGTCTTGCGGTCGATGAAGAGCGGCGCATAGCTCAGGGCTGAATAGCACAGGCCGCGCATGATGAACTCTTTTTCGCCGGGGACAGTCAGCCGCTTCTGTTTGGCTCCCGTCGCCAGGATCACCGCCCGGGCTTCCAGTTCTCCGCCGCCGCGGGTCTTGATCTTGAACCCGGCCTCTACCTTGTCGATGCCCTCCACAGGCTCCATGTGGCGGGCGAACTTCAGGTATTCCAGCTCGCTGCGAAACTTGTTCACGATCTCCAGCCCGCGGATCACCTGGTATTCTTCAACCCAGGGGAGAGCCAGGCGGAAATTGGTCTTTCCTCCCAGGTCCTTCGAAACCAGCAGGACGTTCAAGCGCTTGCGAATCGCATAGATCGTCGCAGTCAGACCTGCCGGACCTCCACCAACGACAATTAAGTCGTACATACTTCACCTCTTTATCCGATTATTCTTCCGGCGCGGGCGCAATGAAGCCCTCTTCCATCATGTGATGGGTCAGATCTCGCGAGCGCTGGATAATTTTATGGGCGTGATCGTAGAGTTCGTCATAGGTCATTTCCAGGCGAGCCACGCCTTGCTCCTGGGCTTTGATCGCCACGGCGGCGGCTTCCCGCGGGAACACCTCCCAGTCGTCCATGGTGGGCAGGATGTGTTCTTCACTGAGGCGTTCGCCGACGTGGTCGGCCAGGGCTTTGGCTGCCGCGAAGCACATCTCATCGGTGATGGTGCGCGCCCGCACGTCCAAAGCGCCGCGAAAGATCCCGGGGAACCCCAGGGAATTGTTGACCTGGTTGGGGAAATCCGACCGGCCCGTGGCGACCACGCGCGCGCCGGCGGCGGCGGCCTCCCAGGGCCAGATCTCCGGCACAGGGTTCGCACAGGCAAACACGATGGCATCCTTTGCCATCGCTTCGACCCATTCGGGCAAAATCACCCCCGGGCCGGAGCGGGACAGCGCGATCACGACATCTGCGCCTCGCATCGCTTCCGGGATGTTCCCCTCGCGGCCTTCAGCGTTGGTGATCTGGCACAGGCGCCACTTGTCGACAAACTCCGCTTTGCGCAGCTCCAGGTCTTTGCGGTGCCGGCCCAGGATCCCCTTGCTGTCGACCATAAAGCATCTACCGGGGTCCGCTCCCCAACCGAAAATCAGGCGAGAGCAGGCCACGTTCGAGGCCCCGGAGCCAATGAAGGCGATCGAGACCTCGCTCATCTTCTTGCCGACCACTTTGAGGGCGTTGATCAGGCCCGCCAGGGTGACTGTTGCGGTCCCCTGCTGGTCATCATGCCAGACGGGGATCTCCGCTTTTTCACGCAGGGTGTCCAGGATGCGGAAGCATTTTGGTTGAGAGATATCCTCAAGGTTCACTCCACCCAGGCCGGGCTGAAGTAAGAGGACGGTGTTAATGATCTGGTCGGGGTCCTTTGTGTCGAGCATGATCGGCACCCCGTCTACGCCGCCCAGGTATTTGTAGAGCAAGGCTTTGCCCTCCATTACCGGCAATCCGGCCTTCGGTCCGATGTCCCCAAGCCCCAGGACGCGCGTGCCGTCGCTGACGACAGCGACGGTATTCCATTTATTTGTATATTCGTACACCTTTTCCGGGTCATCAACGATCGCCCGGCAGGGAGCCGCGACACCCGGGGTGTACCAGATGGCAAAATCGTTAAAACTGCGGACACAGCACTTCAGCGTTGTCTCGATCTTCCCCCGGTAGAAGGGGTGAAGGATCATGGCATCTGCGGAAGGTTTCTTCGCCTTTGCCAGCAGCTCTTCAACGTTTACCGGTCCCTTTTCCTTAAGCATGGTCAGTCTCCTTGAGTGCGTTCGGATACAGCCGTTAATTCTGCAAATAGGAATCGGCGTAAATCACCTTGTTCAACAGAATTTGCACGGTCTTCCAGATAGCGACTTGCTCCGGATCGCCCAGGTCGACGTCATCGATGGACGGCTCTTCCATGGCGGCGATGCGGTCCGCAATCTTCAAATATAGCCGGTCGACTGGTGTGGTTGCCTGGCGCGTCTCGATCACACAGATCGCATGTTTTAGATCCTCGTCGAGAGGATCGGCGATCATCATCTGCAAGCCGACGCCCATCAACATGGCGCAGTAGACGCGGTTGATCAGCGGTCGATTCTCCCGCGGGACCGCGTTCGAAACGTTCGAAAGGCCGACGGAGATGGCCGGCGGCGGATCCCAGGCAAACTGCAGGGTGCGCACAGCTTCGATCAGCTGCGGGCAGTATTCCTGGCATCCTGAGACGGTCAGGACCAGCGGGTCGATGATCAGGTCCTGCATGGGGAAATCGATCTCGAGCATGCGCGGGATGAGCGTCTCCAGGGCGATGTTGACGCGTTCATCCGCGGCCACCGGGATGCCCCCGGAGCCCATCGTCAGGGCGATCAATCGCGTGCCGTATTTCTTCGCCAGCAGGGGGACTTTTTCAAGCCGCTCCGGCTCGGCAGAGGTCGAATTGATGATCGGCTGGGCTTTGGTGACCTGTTTCAGACCCGCTTCGATGCCCAGGACGTTCGTGGTATCGAAGCTCAGCGGGACATCGACGACCTTCTCGATCTGCTCCACTATCCAGGGGAACACCTCTTCGCCGTCCTTCTTCCGCGGTCCCAGGTTGATATCCAGGGCCGAAGCCCCAGCTTCCACCTGTTTGACAGCCAGCTCCTGGAAGAAGCGTGCGTCTCGCTCTGCCAGGGCGGCCTTGACCTTTTCTGAAATAATGTGGATGTTTTCGCCGATGATGTACATGGGTATCCTTTCAGCTCGATTTCTGATAGATGGCTGCTTCTACCGAGGGGAAGCGGGAAAGATCCGTGTGCGGGAGAAACAGCGCTGAAATAAATGCCTCGTAGAAAGTGTTGTCCGCAGACAGTTCGATGTAGGTCATGTGCGAGGCGATCTCTGTCACGCGGCGGCGGGCCTGGCGGTCGAGGAGGGCCAGGTAGGCACCTTTCACAGCCGTGTTGC
The DNA here is from genome assembly GCA_964416175.1 of uncultured Anaerolineaceae bacterium. Classification (GTDB taxonomy): domain Bacteria; phylum Chloroflexota; class Anaerolineae; order Anaerolineales; family UBA4823; genus CAYQDF01. Next base: position 19,689 of record CAYQDF010000027.1, on the reverse strand, counting down.
CGAGGAACTGGAACTTCTCCCACGGCAGATCTGGAAGCAAGCCGATCACGATCGCCTTTTCCACATTGATGTATTTGCCAAACGAACCGCCGATCAGGACCTGCTCCACCCAGTCCAGAGGAATACCGACGCTGGCTGCGAGAACGGTGAAGCCGGCATAGATGGCTGCCTTGGCGCGCATCAGGTTGTCCACGTCCACGTGGGTGATGGCGATATCCCGCCCGTGACCCGTCTCGCCTGCCCAGCAGATGACGTACTCCAGCCCGTGTTCTCCTTCCCGGATGCGCGGGGTGCCAAGCTGGGTGTTGAAATTGCCGGATTTGTCAATGACGCCGGTAAGGAACATTTCCCCCAACAGGGCGATCAGGCCGCTTCCGCAAACGCCCAGGGGTCTGACGCCGCCGATGACCCGGTAGGTTGGTTCGAAAGTGGCGCTGTTGATCCAGATATCTTCGATGGCGCCCCGGGTGGCGCGCATGCCGTGGGCCACCCCTGCGCCCTCGAATGCGGGTCCGGCGGAACAGGCGCAGGTGACCAGCCATTCGCGGGAGCCCAGCACGATCTCCCCGTTGGTGCCGACGTCCAGGAACAGAGTGATCTGCTCTGCGTCATCCATCCCGGAAGACAGTACGCCGGCGGTGATGTCCGCGCCTACGTAGCTGGCAACGCCCGGCAGGCAATCGACCGTGGCATCGGGCAGGATGTTCAGACCGACTTCCTCCGCTGTCAGCGTGGGGACCTGGTTGACCGTCGTGATGAAAGGCATCAAGCGGATATTCTCGGGCGGGATGCCCAGCAGGAGGTGGATCATGGTGCTGTTGCCGACCACAGTTGCCTTGACCAGGTCAGCCGGCGCGAGCGGGGGATCCGATTTGACCCGCTTACACGCCAGTTCGATCAGATCGTTGATCGTCTCGAGCACCAGGGAGCGCAGCTCTTGAGCGCCGCCGTTCTTACTGGCGTAAATGATGCGCGAAACCACGTCTTCGCCTCGGCTGATCTGCTGGTTGTATTGGGCAACCTGGGCTTCGACGCGCCCGGTGACCAGATTCACGAGCCAGACGGTGACCGTGGTCGTGCCGATGTCGATCGCTGCCGCCCACAAGGGTGGGTATCCCAGCTGGCGGCCCGGGCGGACGTCGATCAGGCGCGGCGGTTCGCCAGGACGATCCCAGGTCTCCACGTCCAGGATCGCCGTGACCTGCCAGTCGCCCAGGCGCAGGATCCGCCCCAGGCGCTGCAACAGGGAGAGCGACGCGTGCACATCGGGGATGCCGGCCTGCTGCCGTAAGGCGGTCTTCAGCCGGCTCCAGTCGTCGGTCTGATCGCTCATGTCGGGCGGATCGAGGGACAACGGCACTGCCTGGATAGTCTGGTCGAGATTGGGATCGTAACCGGTCGGGACGGAGATCTCCGCCACCGTCCGGTCTGTGGTGAGGAGACGCTCAATTTTCTCTTGCGGTGGGATGGCGACCGTCAGGTCCCCCTCGATCACGGTCTGGCAGGCCAGGGCAAAACCCAGGGCGATGTCTGATTCCGAGAGGCGGATTGTGCTGCGCCGGCGAAAATTGCCTGAAGTGACCTGGAGTGCACAGCGCCCACACCGTCCCTGACCTCCGCATGGCTGGTTGAGCTCCACCCCTGCCAGCCGGGCGGCTTCCGCCAGCAAAGTGCCAGTCTGGACTTGCACCGGAGCCTGGGCGAGGTCAAAGGTAACGGTGTGGATCGCCATACTAACAGCTCATCAATTCAACGCCTGTTTCATGAATGCTGGCAGGTCGACAGCCTCGCGCGGCCCGACGCGCACTTCCCAGCCCTGGAGCTCTTCTTCCACCTCTCCTGAGAGAACGGCCACATGCCCGGGCAAGACGATTCGCTTGCGGCTGACCTTGTCCGCCACGTTGAATTGCTGGACGGCTTTGGCGATGCGCTCGGCATCGAATTTTCCTGCCGCCCAGGCAGTCAGGACGCTCATTCCCTCAGCGTCCGTCACCACCAGCCAGGCTGGCAGGCCTGCGCCTTCCACTTCGTTGGCGACGCTGAAGTAGGTGATGCTGAAATTCGTGGTAACCAGGACCGGGTCTTCAGGTCTGGGCCCATTGATCTCGTACAGACCTGGCTGGACCTGGATCGGCTTCTGCGGGTCTGTGTAGATATTCTGGCGCAGAACCAGCAACGGGTAAATCATTGCGGGGTCGAAGCTGTCGATCACGATGAAGCCAGCATATTTGGCGATCGCCTGGGCAGCCAGCATCGCCTCCTGTGCACCATCGCCTGGAAAAGCGATCACCGGGTAGCCGAGCGGTCGAAAATTCTTCTTCAGGGCCAGCCGGCGGATCTGGGTCAGATGGGTCAGGCTCTGGCCGAAGGACCGTCCCCCGGGATCGAGCACCAGATCTTCAACGCCTTTCGCCTTGATCTTCTCGGTGAGCTCGGCCAGCCCCTCCAGGGTGGGATCGATCACACCCAGGGCAGCCTTGAATTCGGCAGCCAGGGCAGCCATCGCCTCCCAATTGGCAGCGTCGGCTCCGTAGATGAGGGGCGTTTCCCCTCTCAGCACTTCCAATCCGGCGCGCATGATCTCCGCAGCGCGGCTCATCAAAACCAGCGGGCGCCGGCTGACCTGCCGGACGGCGGCGACTGCCTTCGCGAACGACCCGCCATCGCCCCGCATGGATGCCACCGCAAAACCGTCGAGAGTGAGGTCGATCCCGACATAATTGACAGAGTATGCATCCGCTGCGGCTATTGTCTCCTTGATCGCAGCTTCACCGTCGGTGTCCATCACGCGCAGGAAGAATCCCGGGCGGTTGTAGAAGGTTTTCTCGTGCCGGAAGAGCACCACCTCGTTGCCCGCCTTGACTTCGTAACCATCTGCCTTCAGGCTGACCAGCCGGATCGGCG
>CAYQDF010000027.1:0-16775 GCA_964416175.1 uncultured Anaerolineaceae bacterium | reverse complement strand
CCACCCTGGCTTTGATCGATTCAACATCCTCAACATCCTGGACATGAATAAACAGACCGGGCTTGTGATAAAACGTCTTCTCGTGGCGGAATAGCACCGTCTCGTTCCCGGCTTCCACTTTTGCGCCGTCGCTGGCGACCGTGACCAGCCGGATCGGCGGCGCAGCTGACTCGGCCAGCTGCGCCTTCGATTCTTCACTCACGTATGGGCAGGCAGATAATTCGACCTGCTTGGCTGCCAGCTTCATGGCGAACGCCAGGCAGGTGGGGAAACCGCATTCCTTGCAGTTGGTCTGCGGGAGGAGCTTGTAAATCTGTATTCCTGAGAGCGCCATAATGTTCTCCTTGATGAACGACGAAGGACGATTGACGAATGACGGATGCCTTCGCCCTTGGTCGTTGGCCTTTCATCACGTTAGGCTGGCTGAAGGACTGTCATCAGATCCTCGATTGCCGCTCGAACGCGCCGGATGCTCTCTGGGTGGCGCAGGACGACGATGTCTGCGCCGGACTCGAGCAGGGTCAAGGCAGTCAGCGTTTCCCAATTCACCGCGCGCTGATCCCAATCGCCCCAGGATTCCGGGACTCCCTCTCCGACCTTGGCTTCTTTCGTCTTCCAGGCTTCGAAACCCGGGGTGACGATCATTGGCAGCTGCGTCATGGCGTCGCCCTGGAGGGCGGCAAGGCGGAGACGCTCCATGGCTGAGTATCCATACTCGATCCCGTAACCCAAGGCGCCGGTGGTCGGATCCATCAACACCCGGTCAAGGGGAAAACCCATGTCGCTGATCAGGATGTTCAGCTGCTTCGCGAGGTTGACATCCATTGGGGTGCGGGCGCTGACCAGGTGCCCATTAGCCATGGCTGTGGCGACGATGGTCCGGTAGTTCTTGTCTTCGCAGATCCCCAGCACCAGGCGTTCTCCCTTGGTTGCTTCCGCCACTGCGACGAGCAGTTCGTTGTCCAGATCGGCCTGCCCCGGACCGAAGACGAGCAGCGGCAGACCAGTGGCGGAAAGGACCGATTTGACTGTCTTGACCGCGCCGGCCGGGGTGGTGGGATTGCCAGCTGGATCCACCAGGCTCAGGCTCAGCTGGATCAGCTCTGCGCCCGCCTCTTCAGCGGCTATCGCCCATCTGGCCGGGTCATCGACAACCGTCTCCCAGGCTTTAAGGAGAAGGGGGGACCAATCGTCAGGTCGCCGGTCTTTGATCTCGACGGCGACCACCGGCGGGTTGGGGATCTCGCCTTCGAAATGCATGAATGGTAAGGTCTTTTCGCCGCCCACTGTGACGGTCCGGGAACGAGTGCCGCCTTCCGCTGGCGTGGCTCCCAGGGTGACAGTCCGCACCTGTCCGGGCCATTTATCGACAGGGATTTCGATAGGCATAAAGTTTCACTCCTCTTGGGTAAAAGATGGAGACCTGTCCTGGCCGAGGGGCCAGGGAAAAAGGATGAAGGATGAAGCCGGTAGGAGGATGTCGAGTTTCATTCCTCTGTCTTCATCCTTCACTTTTAGAAAATCGGTTCCATGACCAGCGCGGGATGGTTGTGTTCTTCCAGCCAGGCCAGCAGCTCTTCGACGGTGGTTACATTTCTTTCATCGGCGATCTTGCTGATGAGATCGGGATCGCCTTCTCTTTCTGCCACTGTCCGGAGTTCATCAGCCATCGTCTCCTTGAGCACACTGCTCATCCACACGACGCGTTTGAACCCGCCGTCGGCAGATATGAACTTGGGGCTTACCAGGTAGAATTTGCCTACCCCCATGACACCCGGCGTTTGGAGACCGCCGCCGGCAACGCCAGCCAGGGTGCTGAAGGTCATCCCTGCCGGCGTCATGCTGGTATCTTCCCGGCTGACCACCATGACTCCATTGGCCTCCGGGATGAGCATCACGATGCATTCGAAGCAGCCGCAGGCGGTCATTGGGTTTTCCATGATGGAGTACATGGCGACTTCCTGGACGACACCGTGCGAACCGATCTTGGCGTAGTCGTTGGTGCCGGTCCAGTATCCCTTGACGGGATCGATCAGCTTCCCCAGTTTGATCGGCTGGTTCGGTCCGGTCGGGTTGATGTTGAAGGAAGCTTTGCAGTCCAGCCAGTTGTAGGCGCCGCACAATCCGAGTCGTTCCGGGCTGACGACGCAGACGTGGTTGGGCGCGAAAGACTGGCACAGGGTGCAGGAGTAGAATTCATCAACGGAGTCGTCGGTCAGGTCGGCCAGACGCTTGTTCCTGTAATCGTAAGCCTGCCGTGCTTTTGCCAGCCAGGCCTGGATCTGGTCAGGGTCTGTGTAGATGGTCACTTCGACCTTGTCCACGATAGCGCCGAAGTCGGAGTGGTAGCGGGCATGGAGGATTTTGCCAAAGTGTTCCAGGGTAAACCCTTTTTCGGCAGCCGCATTCGAGATGCGGATCCAGGCAATGTCACGCTGGCCGATATGCTGGATACCGGATGCGCCATTGATGAAGTAGTGGATCTGCCGTTCCAGCACCGGTTCGAAATCCTCCTGCATCTGCCGCCCCGCGACCTTGACCACGATACCCACGTCCATGCTGCCTTGCGGCGGGATGTCCTCGAAGCCGGGACCGATGACTTCCACCCTGCCATCGACCACCTCATCCAGGGGAACCATCCGCAGGTATTCGAAACAGCGGGAGTATTTGCCGCCGAATTCGATCCGCATATCAGCTTTGCGGACCACCTCCCCTTCGAAGGCGGAGCCGTAGGGCACCGGCACCGGCACATCGGCGACCTTGACCTTGACGCCGCGCACCTCGATGCATTTCTGCACCAGGCGCTCCGCCCGCTCCAGGTCGTCTTTGCCTTCGATCTCGTTGAAGGGCATGCTGACGACATGTTCATACGTGGTCACTCCGGTCGGGAGGATCTCCGGGATGACCGTATCCGCGATAACGGGGAAGCCGAAGTTGATCGCCCCGGCGGCGGCCGCGTATTTCAGATCGTCCACCTCGCCGAGGGCCAGCACGAAGGCGAACACGCGGTTCTTGTTGTAAAGCAGGATATCGCGCGCCATACCGCCCTTCAGCCCGCCGAAGGTCAGCGCCGAGCGCACGGCAAAGCCCAGGGCGTAGATGGCGCTGATCGTATCGGTGCCGAAAGGCACTGTGTAGGTGTCGTAGCCCAGTTCGACGCCCTCTTCCATCAGCTGGTGGATGATGCTGCGTCCATTGACGTTGCCGGAAAGGAAACACAGGATGTTCCGCCGCTGGAGTTCCCGCACGATTTTGACAGCCACTTCATTCGACTTGGCTGCGCCGACGATCGCAGCAAAACCCGGCATGCGCCCATCCACCAGCTGGATGCCCCAGGACCGCAGCTGGATGTCGTCGATGGGCCCGTTCAGGTGCCCATCAGTGCCGTCGGAATCGCTGGCGTTGGCGTCCGGGCTGGTGAAGGCTGTGCCCCCCGCGAGCTTGAAGCCGGGCATTCGCTCCGGCTGCAGTCCATAGGCAAACCGGATCGCTTCGATCACTTCAGCCGCCAGCAGGGTCGCCATTCCGCAGTCCAATGTCTCGCCCAGGTAGGGGGTCCACATACGGTTCGAAGGCAGCGGATGCAGAAGCTGTCGGGCGTGTTGTAAGGCTGACCGCAGCTGGCCGAGCGTCTCCACCTGTTCGCCGGTCATGCCAAGGATGACCGGCAGATAATAGGCCGTGTTCGGAAAGGCGACCGGCGTATTTTCGCCCTTCTCCTTCAGAGCTTTTTGGAGCATGATCTCAGCTTCGGTGACGAGCGCGTTAGCGCCGCGGATGGCGCGTGTAGCGATGTATCGGGACATGGATATTCTTCCTCCTAATCAGCCAGTGCACCGTAGAGTGCAGCCAGTCGCTCTTCAAGCGGCAGCGCTTCGATCTCCAGCATGCGGCGATCGCCGCCTTTGCCAAAGTTGGTGGGATCGTATTCCGGCAGCCCCAGGGCAGCCCGCTTTTTATCGATGTGCTCCAGAGACTTCCGGATCATTTCGTCGGGGTCAGAGATGAACTCCCACTTTCCGCCGTAGAGTTTTTCCCAGCCTTCATTCAGATAATCTAAGACCAGCGTGCTGTCTTCCACGCGGTCGGGCATTCCGCTGACGGGATTCGAGCCGCCAAAGATTACATAAGCGCCTGAGGCGATGCAGTAGGTAGCGATGGAAAGCGCTTTCTCGCTCATCCACTCCGGCGCCAGTCCCACGGCCGGGATCTGGTCGATGTCATCGCCCAGGCCCCCTTCCGCGACCATCTGCGTCAGCACGGTCAGGATCCGGCTGTTATCGACGCAGGAGCCCATATGAAGCACCGGTGGAATGCCGACAGTCTCGCAGACCTCCCGCAGTCCAGGTCCGACTTTCTGGAGGCCCGCCTCGCCGAGCATCAGGCCGAGTTTTCCGCTGGCGATCGAGGCGCAGCCGGTCTGCACGATCAAAACGTCCTGTTTGAGGAGCTCCTGGGTTACGCGCGAGTGCAGCGAGTCGTGCTGGCTGCGCGGGTTGTTGCAGCCGACGATGGCTGCCACGCCGCGGATGCGCCCGGCCATGATCGCATCGTTCAGGGGCCGGAAGGAAGCCCGGTATGAGCCTCCGAGCATGAAGTTGATATATTCGTGGGAAAATCCAGGGATGAGCTCCGATTTCACCTGCGGGATGTGTGCATCGCCGCGATTCTTGAAGTTATCGATGGCAGCTCGCAGGATCTGCTTGGCGACCGTCAGGGCGTGATGCTCGTCAAATTCGATGTGCGTGGCGCCTTTGATGCGGACTTTGGGCGAAGTGGTGATGATCTTCGTGTGGAAGTTGGCTGCGAGATCGACCAGGGCCTGCATGATGCACTGGACGTCAACCACCATCGCCTCTACGGCGCCGGTCAGGATCGCCAGCTCCTGCTGTAGAAAGTTGCCAGCAGCCGGTATACCCTGGCGCATCAGGATCTCGTTGGCGGTGCAGCAGATCCCGGACAGATTAATCCCCCTGGCGCCGGCAGCGTGGGCGTACTCGATGATCTCCGGGTCCTGGGAGGCTGCCACGATCATCTCGCTCAAGGTGGGTTCATGGCCGTGAACAATGACGTTGACCATGTCGGACTTGAGCACACCCAGGTTGGCCTGGGTCAGGAGCGGAGCAGGCGTCCCAAACAGGATGTCCGAGATGTCGGTGGCGATCATGCTGCCGCCCCAGCCGTCTGACAGAGCGGTGCGGACGGCATGTTGCAGGATGTGAGTCGCTTCCTGGTCATCCCCGATGTGCGTGCGGTGCAGCGCTTCGACTACCTCGCGATCGATGCCGCGCGGGAGCACACCGCGTTCTTCCCACAGCTTCTGCCGCTTCATCGGCGCCCGGACGATCGGGGCCACGACCCCGTGCTGCTGTCCGAACTGGGCAATGTAGAGGTCCGCCAGATCGTTGGCGATCTCCTGGGGCGAGCGCTGTTCGATGGGGATGCCGTAGATAGCCGCGACGTTGCGCAGCTTTGCCACGTCCCGGATCACATAGCCTTCCGCTTCGCCGTTGGCGACAGCTTTCAATGTGAACGCCATGTCCCGCCCATGATCGGAGTGCGCGGCGGCGCCGGCGGCGATCGCCCGGATCAAATTGCGGGCCTGGATCGTATCGATCGTTGCGCCACAAATGCCAGTTTGCCCGTCTTTCGTCAGGCGGCAGGGGCCCATCCCGCACAACTTGCAGCACATCCCTGCTCCGCCAATGTTACAGGGGGGGAGATCGTCTGCACGGCTGAAGGCGGTGCTCAGGCCAAGCTCGTCGGCCCGAATGAGCATCTCCCGGGCCGCCATATCGGTCGTTTTTTGGTCGACAGTTCTCTTCTGGGGCATCGTCAGTTCTCCTCATTCATAGGCTTGATTGGACCCATCCCCGGGCAGGGCCACAGGGGTCGACCCATATATGAGACTTGCTGGGCGAAGCTGATGACCTGTTTGGTTTGCGCATAGACTTCCGTGTGCCGATACGCTGTGCCATTCCCCTTTTTCTTGATCACGGGGGAGTCAACCTCGACCGCCGGTGACCATTCGCCGAGATAACCCGCCTCATCGAGTTTAATCGCGAGCTGCAGATCGTTGACGATCTCGGGGTCGTAGGTGACTTCAACGATGTGAAAGGCGCTGCTGGCATACACGTCGCTCACCCCTGGCGTTTCCAGCAGAATGCGCCTTACTTCAAGGACATGATGGTCTCCAAACATTGCCGGTAGGTCGAATATTTTCTTTTCCATGTGCACCCTTCCAGATGAAAATGATGGTGCCTCCAGCAGAGTTGCCCTGGCCGAGGCGGTCAGACCGGTGAATCAGACTGATTTCGAGCAAATTCCCTGAATATAGTATAAATTGGCCTCTTTATTGTTTTTAGTACCAGCTGTCACGATTAGTTTGGATATTTGTCACACATGGGCGGTGTGCGAATCCTGGCAACCACGGTCGATCGGAGTGTCTCCGCGGGCTTGACGGGGTGGATAAACTCCTTTATAATAAATTGGATAAATTTAGTCTTTTCTAAATTTAGTTTTAGTATTCGAATATACTCTCATTACTGGCCTGTAAATTTCCGCGAAGAGGTTCAATCAATGGACATCAAAGATTCCAATGCAAGAAATATTACCCGCCGGGATTTCATAAAAATGCTGGTGGGCGGAGGAGCTGCCCTCACCAGCGTCGCTGCGGCTGAGCGGGTACTTCCGAAGCGCCTCCCGCTGGCTGGGGCTCAGGCAGGACTGGCGCACGGCGAGGACATGGACCCCGAGAATGCCATGCATGATCACGATGACTCAGGCACAGTCGGTGTGGTCAATCACGCCCGGAACGGCTTCGACCCAGCCTCGCTCCTGTACGAGTGGGATTACGGGCAGGTCAGCCGTCTTCCAGGGGGTCAGAGGCTGCGCGAGTTCCACATCGGGGCGATCGATAAAGAGATCGAGATCGCTCCCGGAGTGTTCTTCCCCGCCTGGGTCTACAACGGGAGGGTCCCGGGGCCTTCTCTGCGTTGTGTGGAGGGGGATCGCGTCCGGATCGTGTTTGAAAACGCAGGGAGCCATCCCCATACGATCCATTTCCACGGCATTCACTCGGCGCGCATGGACGGAGTGCCCGGGATCGGCGCTGGCGTCATACTTCCTGGCGAATCTACGGTGTATGAGTTTGACGCCTATCCTTTTGGCTGCCATCTCTATCACTGCCACGCGACCCCGCTCAAGCGCCATATCCATAAAGGATTGTACGGAGCGTTCGTGATCGACCCCGATCCGGAGCGATACACCGGTGAGGAGCAGCAGATCGCCCGGTCTCGCAACCACGAGTATGAGGAGAACAAAGCCTGGAACGAGATGGTCATGGTGATGAATGCTTTCGACACTAATTTTGACGGCGAGAACGAAGTCTATGCAGTCAACAGCATCGCATTTGCATACATGCACCAGCCCATCCAGATCCAACGCGACCAGCTGCAGCGGCTCTATCTGATCAACATCACTGAATTCGACCCGATCAATTCCATGCACCTGCACGCCAATTTCTTCGATTACTATGACCATGGGACCACCCTGCACCCGACGCTGAAAACCGTGGACACGATCATGCAGTGTCAGGCGCAGCGCGGCATCCTCGAATTTTCGTTCAAGGGTTTCGAGCCTGGGAAGTACATGTTCCACGCCCACCAGACGGAATTCGTTGAGCTTGGCTGGATGGGATTTTTCGACGTGATCGCCTGAACGCGCGCTGAGGGAACGACGTGAAGGGTTCACTCCGGCCCGGGGTGAAGCCGCCCGGCATCGTTCACCAACGCAAGTTCCGCTCAGGATGACTGTTAACACTATTGAGGAATGATCAAGATGACGACACTGGAAAAGAAATCTGACCGTACTTTCTCGATCCCGTTATGGGTCTCCGGCCTGATCCCCTTGATCGCCATCGGGTTGATGCTCGTGATCTATGCTTACGGGAACCCCCTGGCGCTCTTCACCGCGGACCTGCCTCCGGTTGAGGATATCACGCTCGAGCGCATTCGGGTCGTGGACGGCGGGTTTGAAGTGACGGTCTTTAACGGCGCCCCGGAGCCGGTGACAGTGGCCCAGGTGCTGGTAGACGAGGCATACTGGCAGTTCACCGTCGAGCCATCGCCCACCCTGCCGCGCATGGGAAGGGCGAACCTCTCCATTTCTTATCCGTGGGTCGAGAACGAGCCGAACGAGATCACACTCATCACCTCCACCGGGACGACTTTCAGCGGCGAGGTGCCCATCGCCATTCCGACCCCCACGCCTGGGGCGAGGGAATTCCTGGCGTATGGCTTGCTTGGGATCTACGTGGGCGTCGTCCCCGTCGGGCTGGGAATGCTCTGGTATCCCGCCATGCGGAAGATGGAGCGCAAATGGCTCGGCGCCATCCTCGCGCTGACGGTCGGCCTGCTGGTTTTTCTCTTCATAGATACGATCCTGGAGGCATTCGAGGTGGCGGCGAAACTGCCAGGCGTGTTCCAGGGAGTGCCGCTGGTCCTGTTTGCCGCCCTCGTCGCCTGGTTCATCCTGCTCGCGGTCGGCGCGCGGCGGCGGAAGACCGGCGTGAATGACCCGGCGAGGCGGGCCTTTTACCTGGCGCTGTTGATCGCCATCGGGATCGGGCTGCACAACCTTGGGGAGGGCCTGGCGATCGGGGCGGCTTTCGCCCTGGGCGAGGCAGCCCTCGGCGGATTCCTGGTGATCGGTTTCATGCTGCACAACGTGACCGAAGGGATCGGCATCGTCGCGCCTCTCGTGCGCCCCGGCGATCAGGCCGGTCCACGCCTCTCGACTTTTCTGGGCCTGACGCTGGTCGCTGGCCTGCCCGCCGTTGCCGGCGCCTGGGTTGGCGGTTTCGCGTTCTCGCCGATCCTGGCGACGCTCTTCCTGGGGATTGGCGCGGGCGCCATCTGGCAGGTGATCGTGGAAGTCACTGAGCTGCTAAAGAGTTACGCGGAAAAAGAGGGTGAATCGCTCTTTTCCTGGCTGAACCTCGGCGGCTTCCTGGCGGGCTTACTGGTGATGTATTTGACTGCATTCCTGGTGAAGTAGGGACCCGGCAGATCGGAAATTCATAAGAACTCGCGGAGAAATCACAGACAGCCTCCCAATCGCCACAGCCCGTAGAATCCATCCAGATAAATTCGAATGTCTGTGGAAACCCCTCTAAATCTGTGGCAAGAAAGGCAACCTCCCGCCGGTTACGGACCTGCGGGAGGTTTTCGACATTGGCTGGGGGTCGAGGATTCGAACCTCGGCATACGGATCCAGAGTCCGCTGTCCTACCACTAGACGAACCCCCAGGGCACGCGGGGGTATTCTACCACGCCTGGATGGGAGCGTCAAACAGCAGGATGCCTGTAGAGCTTCTCTGGCGGATTGTCAGCTCGCTTGGGGTGTGAAACCCTGGATATAATAGGATGGATATCTTGAAAACTGGAGCCATGAGATTTGATGATGAATTCCGAAACGCCTCCCGCCACTGACTTCATCCACGCCATCATCGACGAGGACAACCGCACGGGAAAATACGGCGGGCGGGTACACACCCGCTTCCCACCCGAGCCGAACGGCTACCTGCACATCGGCCATGCCAAGTCGATCTGCCTGAACTTCGGGATCGCCGAAGACTATGGAGGCAAGTGCAACCTGCGCTTCGACGATACCAACCCCAGCAAAGAGGAAGTGGAATACGTCGAATCGATCCAGGAAGACGTCCGCTGGCTGGGGTTTGATTGGGAAGACCGGCTGTTCTACGCCTCCGACTATTTCGAACAGCTTTACGAGTACGCCGTGCAACTGATCAAGAAAGGGAAAGCATACGTTTGCGATCTCAGCCAGGACGAAATCCGGGAGTACCGCGGCACACTGACGGAACCGGGAAGGAACAGTCCTTACCGGGACCGGTCGGTTGAGGAGAACCTGGATCTGTTTACCCGCATGCGGGCCGGGGAGTTCCCCGATGGCTCCCGCACCCTGCGCGCAAAGATCGATATGGCCTCCCCGAACATGCTGATGCGCGACCCGGTGCTGTACCGCATCCTGAAAGTTCCCCACCACCGCACGGGCGATCGGTGGTGCATTTATCCTCTGTACGATTTCACCCACTGCCTGTCGGATTCAATCGAAGGCATCACGCACTCGATCTGCACACTGGAGTTCGAGAACAACCGTCCGCTGTACGACTGGGTGCTCGATGAGCTGGGGGTGTATCACCCGCAGCAGATCGAGTTTGCCCGCCTGAACCTGAGCTACACGGTGCTCAGCAAGCGGAAGCTGCTGAGGCTGGTGCAGGAGGGGCGCGTCGCTGGCTGGGACGACCCGCGCATGCCGACGCTTTCCGGGCTGCGCCGGCGCGGCTACCCGCCGTCCGCCATCCGCGCCTTCTGCGACCACATCGGTGTCGCGAAGGCAAACAGCACCATCGACATTGCCCTTTTAGAGCACTTCATCCGGCAAGAACTCAACCGAATTGCGCCGCGCGTCATGGGCGTGCTGCGCCCGCTCAAGGTGGTCATCACAAATTATCCGGAAGGACAGGTAGAAGAGATGGAAGCGGTCAACAATCCGGAAGATCCGGAAATGGGCACCCGCTTCGTGCCGTTTTCAAAGGTGCTGTACATCGAGCGAGACGACTTTCGGGAAGACCCGCCGCCGAAGTTTTACCGCCTGGCTCCGGGGCGCGAGGTCCGGCTGCGCTACGCCTATTTCATCACCTGCCAGGAGGCAGTCAAAGACCCGGTCAGCGGAGAGGTGGTCGAGCTGCGCTGTACCTACGACCCGGCGACGCGCGGCGGGGATGCGCCGGACGGGCGCAAGGTTAAAGCCACCCTCCACTGGGTGTCGGCTGCTCACGCGGTGGAGGCCCAGGTCCGGCTCTACGACCGGCTGTTCAGCAAGGAGAACCCGGACGAGGTCGAGGCAGGGGAAGATTTCCTGGTGAATCTCAATCCCAATTCGCTGGAGATCCTCCAGGATTGCCGTGTCGAACCCGGTTTAAAGGCTGCGAAACCCGGGCAAGTCTACCAGTTCGAACGGCAGGGATATTTCTGTGTAGACCGCGATAGCCTGGAGGCCGGCAAGCTGGTTTTCAACCGCACCGTCTCGTTGAAAGATACCTGGGCGAAGATTGAGGGGAAGAGGTCCGTGTGATTGTTGGGGTCTGAATCGTAGTCAGGATTCAATCGATTCCAGCATCTCGATGGCGCGGCGGAGGCGCGCCAGCACGGTCGCCTTACCGATCACCGCCATGCTTTCGAACAGGGGCGGGCTGACAGTCCTCCCTGTCACCGCTACCCTCAGGATCGAGAAGAGCTGCCCGGCTTTCAGACCCAGTTTCTCAGCCAGGGCGCGCATCTCTGGCTCTGCTGTCTCCCGCCTGAGGTCCGGGAGGCTTTCCAGGACCCGGTAAGCGTGGCGCGCGGCCGCGGCTGACTGCTGTGGATCCATCTTGTCTCCCACCAGATCCCGGGGGTCAGGTTTGACATCGGTTTGGAAGAACAGATCCCCCATCTGTGGGGCGTCGGCGAGGGTGACGATCCGTTCCTGGATCAGGGGAGTAATTGCTAGGAGTCTACCGTCTTCCACGGTGTAGCCGGACCTTTCGAAAAAAGGCTTGATGCGGGAAGCCAGCTCGGGGACTGGAAGGCGGCGGATGTGCAGCCCGTTGAAATGGTCGAGCTTTGAGAAGTTGATCGCGGCTGGCGCCGGGTTCAAACGGTCCAGGCTGAATTTTTCGACCAGCTCTTCCAGGGTAAAGAATTCGGTGTGGTCGTCGTAGCTCCAACCCATTAAGGCGATCCAGTTGACCACCGCTTCCGGCAGGTAGCCGAGCTCGCGCAGGTCGGTAATGAAGATCGAGAAGCCATCTTTCATCAACTGGGCGGTGTCTCGCTTGCTCATCTTCCCCTTGCCGCTGGGTTTCAGAAATACCGAGAGGTGCACCCATTCCGGCTCACGCCAGCCGAAGGCGCGGAGGATGTGCGCGTGCAGCGGAAATGTCGACAGCCATTCCGAACCGCGGATGACATGGGTGATGCCCATCAGGTGGTCGTCCACCATCGCGGCGAGATGGTAAAGCGCCAGCCCGTCAGACTTGACGATGATGTAATCGTCCAGGTTGCGGTTTTCGAAGGTGATCGGCCCGCGCAGGCGGTCCACGACCGTGATGGAGCCTTCGGTGGGGGTTTTGAAGCGGATGACGTGGGGTTCGCCCGCCGCCACGCGGCGGGCTGCTTCGCCTGGATCGACGCGCCGGCACAGGCCATCGTAGCGCGGGGGGATTTTGAGGCGCTGCTGTTCCTGGCGGAGGCGAGCCAGGCGGTCCGGTGGACAGAAGCAGTAATAGGCATGGCCCAGCTCGATCAGGCGGTGGGCGTGGTCAAGATAGATCTCCTTGCGTTTTGACTGGTGGTAAGGGGCGTGCGGCCCGCCGATATCTGGCCCTTCGTCCCACTGCAGGCCAAGCCAGTGCAGGCTGTCGATCAGTTCTTTCTCGGCTTCAGGGTGATAGCGCTTGCGGTCGGTGTCTTCGATGCGCAGGATGAATTGCCCGCCGGATTGGTGGGCGAGCAGGTAGTTGTACAGGGCGGTCCGACCGCTCCCCAGGTGGGTGCGGCCGGTCGGCGATGGCGCAAAGCGCACGCGAACAGGCGGGTTTTGAGAATTTGTCATAAGTATGGCGGCAATTAATCTCTAATAGAACACCGATCTCACAAATGGGCACAGAGGATCAGGAAGCCATGATTTACATCTACTAGGTATTATTCGACGGTTTGGTGGCGGACGATGACGCTCTCTACCAGTCCCACGCCCAGGAGCAGGGAAAGCGTGGCGCTGCCTCCGTAGCTGATGAATGGAAGCGGGAGCCCGGTAGCTGGCAGCAGGCGCAGGTTCACGCCGATGTTGACGATCGCCTGGAAGGCGATCAGAGTCGCCACCCCGTAGCAAATCAGCGCGCCGAAGGTGTCGCGCGCCAGGCGGGCGGCGCGCAGGATGCGGTAGATGACGAACAGCAGCAGGGCCAGGACCGCGATCGTGCCAATAAAGCCGAATTCTTCCGCCATCGCAGAGAAAATGAAGTCGGAGTGGCGGACCTTGAGGAAGCGTAGCTGCACCTGCGTCCCCAGGCCATACCCTTTGCCGAACCAGCCGCCTGAACCGATGCTGATCAACGCCTGCTGGATGTTGTAAATATCCCCGTGGCGTGCACTGGGATCCGGGAAAAGGAAGTTGATCACCCGGTCCTGCTGGTACTCAGCCAGGAGGGGGAACCCGACGATGGGCAGGATGATCCCAAATCCGGCGAACACCGCCAGTGCTTTTAGATTCAGCCCGCTCACCCAGAGGGTGGTAAACCAGATCACCATGATCACGAGGGAGGTGCCCAGGTTT
Source organism: uncultured Anaerolineaceae bacterium (assembly GCA_964416175.1). Taxonomy (GTDB): domain Bacteria; phylum Chloroflexota; class Anaerolineae; order Anaerolineales; family UBA4823; genus CAYQDF01. Next base: position 3,377 of record CAYQDF010000027.1, on the reverse strand, counting down.
GGTTGGAAGAGGATCCAGCCGACAATGCCCACGGTGAGCACCAGGCTGCGCAGGATCGTCCGTGGATCGTTGACGCGGCCCTGGCTGCGGGTGAAGAAATCGGCCAGGACCAGGATGATAACGATCTTGGCCAGCTCGGACGGCTGGATAAAAAAGTTGCCGGCGTCGAACCAGCGCGCCGAGCCGAAGACGGCGCGGCCGACCACGAAGAGGATGCCAAGCAGGGCAGACATCCCAAAATAGATCAGGCGGTTGATCGAGGCCCACAGGCGGTAATCGATGGCGGTCGTGATCAGGATCACGGCGAAGCCGATCGTGACGAAGATGACCTGCCGCTGGTCATAGCCAGCCAGCTCGATGTTGCCGGCGATCGCCGACCGGATCATGGCGATGCCGAAGATGGACAGCAGGGCGACAGCGCCAAGCAGCCAGAAGTCGAAGTCGCGCCAGTTGATCCGCAGGCTGGTCATTACCGCAGGCGCCTCCGGTCAGCCGTGTTCAAGGGGATGTCCGCGATCAGCCGCTGTTGGCGGCCATCCTGGGTCATCTCGATGCGCACCGCCGCCGGGTCGATGTCGACGTGGCGGGAGATCACCGCGATCAGTTCGTCTTTGAGCACGTCTAGCGTGCCCGGAGTGATATCCGTCCGGTCGTGGATCAAGACGAGCTTCAGGCGCTCTTTTGCCTGGTGGGCGCTTTTCCGGTTGCGACCGAGGAGACGCTCGAGGAAGGTGCTCATGTCATGTCCCTCCCGGGCGGATCAGGCGGGAGAGGCGCCCAAGGAAGCCGCCGTGATCGTTCAGGTTGAGGAAAGGCACCTGCTCGCCGCGCAGGCGAGCGGCGATGTTGCGGAACGCCTGGCCGGCGCGGCTTTTCCCGTCCAGCACGATCGGGACGCCGCGGTTGGTGCTCAGCGTCACGTTCTCGTCCTCCGGGACAATCCCGAGCAGCTCCACCGCCAGGAGTTCCAGCACATCGTCTGGGGAGAGCATGTCTTCCCGGCGCACCAGTTCAGGCTTGATCCGGTTGATCACCAGCCGGGCGGGCCCCTTTTCTTCTGCCTCGATCAGCCCGATGATGCGATCTGCATCCCGCACCGCGGAGACTTCGGGGTTGGTGACCACGATCACGACGTCGGCGGGAGCGACGGCGTTGCGGAATCCGCGCTCGATGCCAGCCGGCGAGTCGATCAGGACCCAATCGACTTCTTCGCGGAGTTCGTCGGTCAGGCGCACCATGTCGCTGGGAGAGACTGCACTCTTGTCACGCGTCTGGGCCGCCGGGATCAGGTACAGCTCCGGAAGGCGTTTGTCGCGGATCATGGCCTGGCGCAGGCGGCAGCGCCCTTCGACCACATCGACCAGATCATAAACGATCCGGTTTTCCAATCCCAGGACGACGTCCAGGTTGCGCAGGCCGATATCGGCGTCGATGCACACAACCTTCGAACCGCCGGCAGCCAGCGCAGTGGCTATGTTTGCTGTCGCGGTGGTCTTCCCCACGCCGCCCTTTCCGGATGTCACGGTAACAACTTTAGCACCCATCTGTCTCCCCAAACACCTTACTGGTTTTGCCCGGATTTGATCGCATCATTTTTTCACGTTCCACGTCTCAGCGACGACCTGCCCGTCCACCAGGCGCGCCATCTCGGGTTGGGGCTTGCCGCGCCGCTTGGGGGTCAGGGCGATGTGCCCGGCGATCCGCAGCTGAGTTGGTTCCAGGTCGAGGGCGCACACGACAGCGCTTTCGTCGCCTTCTGCCCCGGCGTGGACCATGCCGCGCAGCCTTCCCCACACGACCACATCGCCGCCGGCAGTGATCTCGCTGCCCGGATTCACGTCCCCGATCACCACCACGTGCCCTTTGTACTGCAGGCTGTAGCCTGATCGCAGCGTGCGGCGTACCAGGACCGCGCCCTCTCCTGTCAGCGCTGTCTCGCCGGAGGGCGTGCCCTGTTCGCGCTCGACCCGGGTGAGGCGTGTCGCCAACCCCAGGCTCCGGGCAGTCTCCTGGGTGACGAGGGAACTGCTCAAGATCGCGTGCAGGGAAAGGCCATCCTCCGAAAGGGTGTCCCGCAACTGCCCCAGTTCGGCAGCTCGCAGCACCTGAGCGCCAACATCCAGGATCAGCCGTCCACCGCGCAGAAATTCCTTCTGCTGGTCGATCTGCGCGAGAAGGGCTGTCCGCATGGTGGGCCAATCACCCTCTCCTAGGGTGATCAGCAGCCCCTCCCGGATGCCTTTTATCCGTATCAGCGACTTTGGATCGGACCGAACGTTCATATCTGCATTCTAAATCGGCCAGCCCACTCAGGGATTTTGGGCGGCTGTATCGCCGGCCTTGATCTCGAAATAGGCATCCAGGAACTGGCGCACGATAGGCGCCGCAACGGCCGCCCCTTCGTTGCCGTTGTAGACGAAAGCCACGACGGCAACCTCCGGGTCTTCATAGGGGGCGTAAGCGACGGTCCAGGCATGGCTCGGCCAGGCCCCGTAGATGCACAGACCTTTTTCGTTGGCAAACGTATCGCAGTATTCCGCCGTGCCGGTCTTGCCAGCTGCGGATAACCCTGGAGAGAGCCGGAATTCGGCCGCCAGCGTGCCTTCCAGGACAGCCAACCGCATCCCCTCCTGCACTGTATCGATCACCCAGGGCTGGACCGTCTTTTTCTCGCCGGTGATCTTCGATTCACACCCGCCGGGTTCGTTTGGGTCGCTGATCTCGTCGATCACTGGTTCGGTGGTGATGTCCCAGACCATGTCGGGCACGAAGGACTTGATCACGTTGCCCTGGCTGTCCGAGATCTCGCGCAGGATCGTCGGGCGCATGAGCTTCCCGTCATTCGCGATCGTCGCAGCGGAGAGCAGGACCTGGAGCGGGGTGGCGATCACAAAACCCTGCCCGACACTGGCGATGTAAGTGTCGCCCAGCGACCAGTTCTGCCCCTGCGCCTGGCGTTTCCAGGTGGGGCTCGGGATCAACCCATCCTCGACCAGGGGCAGCTCGATCCCCGGGGCGGCGCCGTAACCCAGGGCGCGGGCGTATGTCCCCAGCCGGCAGATGCCCAGACCTTCCGGGATCTCGTCTTCGAACCCGCCTCCCAGTTTGTAAAAATAGACATTCGAGGAGTTCGCCAGGCCGTGGACAAAATCGAGCTGCCCGAAACCGGCTTCGTTCCAGTCGACAAACTCGCGGGTCCGGGCAGTGAGCTCGGTGACCAGGGACTTGTCTTCGATCGTGATCAGGGGCGGCGTATCGACGATCTGCTCCGGAGTGACGACGCCCTCGTTGAGCGCGCCGACGGCGGTGACGAGTTTGAACACGGAGCCTGCCGGGAGCTCGTCGCCGACCGCGTGGTTGAGCAGCGGATTCTGCAG
>CAYQDF010000026.1:9017-33432 GCA_964416175.1 uncultured Anaerolineaceae bacterium | reverse complement strand
ATATCTCGTGATGCCTTCCATTCAATCTGTAGCCGTTCTCTTCGATAAAACTATGCAACTTGGCTGTGGTTGGCTCTTCTGCAGCATAAGGGCCGAGGTGCATGATTTGCGCTGATAACCCTTCGTGGTAAGATTCAAACCTTACCTTATCTAATGCTGTAAGGTCTTTCTTCTTCTCGACTTCGGCCAATGCTCCCGTAAATAGCTCAGCCGTCACATATTTTGGTTGCATAATCATCGCCGTCCATTTCCAGATCGCCTTGTTACTCATGCTGAACTGACTCGGATCATCTGTCCACCAGAATCCTTCCAGCGGCATCACAGCGTAATCTATGGCGACCTTGCTCTTCTTGACTTTGAATTTGAGTGCGTAAGCCAGAGCATAGAGGGCTTCAATTGCTTCCGCATATTCTTGAGAAGTGTTCGGGTCGCCGATCCCATCGATCATCAGAAAGTTCATAGGTGGAACGTCCACCACAGAAACTTCTTTGGCCGATGGATTGTAAAGATGCTTCAAGTCTTTCTTGAGATCAACTTTGCTCATGGTTTCACCCCTTCCCTGCGGTAGTGCCGCCTGACCAGTGCACAACACGCCACCTTGCGGTATATTTAGCTGTATCCAGGCGTATGAATATTATACATCGAGGCTGGCATGCTTCCACAGAAAATAAGATTTGCTGAACTCGTTGCACACCTCCCTGAAGCCGTTCGGGTGAGTCTCCCGGATGTGATGATCGCCGGCATCGCGCTGGACTCTCGCCAGGTCCAGCCGGGTTACTTATTTGTCGCGCTGGAAGGCGGCTCGCAAGATGGTCACTTATTTATCCCGGATGCGCTCCGGCGCGGGGCGGCGGCAGTGGTCGGGACGCAGGATCTCGATACCCTGCCGGTGCCCTACCTGCGAGTGGCGGATGCGCGGCGCGCGTTGGCAGCTCTCTCCGCCGCCTTCTTCGGCTTCCCGGCCCGGAAGCTGCGCGTCGTCGGCGTGACCGGCACGGATGGGAAGACCACCACGACGAACCTGATCTATAGCATCCTCAAAACGGCAGGAGTGCCGGCGGGGATGGTCTCGACGGTGAACGCCCGGATCGGCGGCAGGGTCCTGGATACGGGCTTTCACGTCACCACCCCAGAGGCGCCGGATCTGCAAAAATACCTGGCGCAGATGGTCGCGGCCGGGCTGACCCACGCCGTGCTCGAAGCCACCTCGCACGGCCTCGAACAGCAGCGCGTATCAGCCTGCGAGTTCGACGTGGCGGTGGTGACCAACATCACCCACGAGCACCTGGACTACCACGGCAGCTACCGCGCCTACCGGGAAGCGAAGGGGCGCCTGTTCTCCGCGCTGGCGGTCACGACCGTCAAGGAGGGAGGAAACCCGCGCCTGGCCGTCCTGAACAGGGACGACGATTCCTATCCATATCTCAGCGAGCTGGTGTCCGCGCTGACCCCACCTGTGCGAGCCGTCTCCTATGGCCAGCACCCCGAGGCTGACATCAGGGCTGAAGCCATCGTGTCCGGGCCGTCAGGGATCCGGTTCAACGTGGTTCAACATGACCGCTCCCATCCAGTCGAGAGCCGGCTGATAGGCGCATACAATGCATCCAACTGCCTGGCTGCGCTCGCTGCCGCGGTGGAAGGCCTGGAGATGGATTGGGAAACGGCCGCAGCAGGGGTGGCGGCGCTGGAGAACATCCCCGGGCGGATGGAGGCGATCGATCTGGGCCCCGAACGCGCTGCGGCGCGCCCTGGAAACAGCCCGGAAACTGGCTTCCAGCCGGTTGATCGCCGTCTTCGGCTCGGCGGGGCTGCGCGACCGGGACAAGCGGCGCATGATGGCGGAGGTCGCCGCGGAGCTGGCCGATCTGACGGTGCTGACTGCGGAGGATCCCCGCACAGAATCTCTCGAATCGATCCTGGCGGAGATGGCCGCCGGCGCAGAATTTCGGGGTGGGGTCGAGGGGCAGACCTTCTGGCGGGTGCCGGACCGGGGAGAAGCGATCCGGTTCGCGATCTCGCTGGCGAGAGCGGGCGACGTGGTGATCGCCTGCGGCAAAGGCCACGAGCAGTCGATGTGCTTCGGGGAGGTGGAGTATCCCTGGGACGACCGGACCGCCATGCGGGCGGCGCTGGCGGAAAAGCTCGGCATACCGGGCCCGGGGATGCCCTACCTTCCGACTCAAGACGCAACTTTGTAGAAGCTATCTAAAAATCAAAACCAACATGAATTCGGGATAAAACAAACCAGCGCGCTGAGCGGAGCGGCGGGTTGCTGCGACTACTCCCGCGCAAGCTCGGGACTTTGACTATGTTCCGCTCAGATATGGCCCGCGGGTACTGAGGGGATGCCCGCCACGCAGTCGAAGCGGCGGTTATTCCGAGCTGACGTTAACTACCCATTTTTGAGGTAACCTCTAGCAGGGGAGCTGTAGCGAAGTGTGCGAATAAAAAACGGGTGGTTGCTTGCTGCGCCCCTACCTGTTTATTAAACGATCAGCACCGAGCAGGGCGCCTGGTCGACCAGTTGCCCTGCAATGTCCTCCAGCAGGATCTCGATCCAGTGGCTCTTTCCCCTTCTGTGTTGGTAGTGCCCGCCAACTGCCAGTAGATCGTATTTTCCATCGGACAACTCTGCCAGCACCTCGTCGACCACCAGCCCGTGCCGGAGCCCGGGTCTGATCGGGCCGGCGATCCCGGCCCGGCGGAGCAGCTCGACAGCTTGCTCCAGATGGCGACCTTCACGGGTGCCGCGCTGGATCGCCGTTTCGGCGGTATCCAAGAGGTCCTGGGTGGGGCTGTCCAGACGGAGCGCGATCTGGGACATGACATGCAGCACGATGACTTCCCCCTCCACCCCGCTCAGGAATTTGCCGGCGGTCATCACGTTTTCCAGGGAAGGAGGTTCTCCCCCGGTACAGACCAGCACTTTATCGATGCGCTCTGGGACGTTGCGCGCCACCAGGAGCGGCGTGGTCAGGATGCGGGAGAGTTTTTGCGCCGTCGATCCGATGCGCAGGACCGGGAAACCGCGCCGCTTGCCGCTTGCCCCGAGGGCGATAAGGTCATAACCGCCGGTTTCCATCTCCCTTTTGATCTCATCGATCGGGCTGCCGAAGCGCATTTTTCGGTCGATCAGGGCGCTGGCGCCGCCCAGGAGCTGCTCGAACTGCTCGAAGGAGACTGTGAGCTGCACCTGATCGCCATCTGTCTCGCTCACCCCAAGCACGGTGTAACTGGTCTCCGGCGGGAATGCGAGCCTGGATAAAAGCAGGGCAGCCTGCTCAGCAGCGGGAGAACCATCCGTACAAACGAGTATTTTCATCATATCTCTCAACCTATCAACATTAGAGCTATTGGTATTCCCAGCGTTAGGAGGATATAAACCAGAAGGGAGGCGCGGGTCCGGCCAATGCGCGACACCAGCCGGTTCAGCAGCCGCTCGTAGGGCCGGAAACCTACCAGGAGAATAAATGCAGAGACGATTCCCACGCTCACCATCTGGACCAACACCACGGTGACAGCAGAGGGATTCGCCAGGAGGGCAGCGGCAATCAGCGTGTCCACGAAGGTGGTGATGTTCGCCCCCATGATGTATGGGATGATATTTTCCCTTCGGATGTACCCTCGGCTGGAAAGCGGGACGAGCAGGCCCAAAGACACGGACACGGACATCGTCAATGCGGTGATCGCCGCGCCCAGGGCGAAGGTCACGATTGGCCGGTAAAGCAGGTGGTGGACCAGACCAAGCGTGGTCTCACCCAGGTGGAGATTGGGCAGCAGGCGGTCGAAGAGCCACAACCCGAAGAACAACAGGCCGAACCCGATGGGAAAAAGGATCCATGTGGGGAGCACACTGGTGAGAGGGGCGAGGATCGGATCGAATAGTCTGTCCAGTGGGGAATTCAGAGCCTGTTCTGCATCGACCTGCCAGCGATGAAGCCACCCCCGAGACAGAATGTAGAAACCAAGGAATATGACCGGCACATACATGGTCTGGGTGACGAGCAGAGAGAGCAAGCCAGCGCCAAGGCTGGTCTCCCGCTGCTGCCCGCGCAGGATGTACACTAACCCCACGAGCAAAACAATGAAGGATGCTCCCAGGCGGGAGCCGGCGATCATGGCGAAGGATTCCCCCGGGGAGAGGACACCCGCGTCCAGGAAGGCCAGGGAGGTGGCGGCGATCGGCGATCCGGAAAGCACCATGCTGGCGGAGAGCCAGCCGAAGCCGAGGGCGCTGGCCGGGCTGTCGACGGAGAACAAATTCCGGATCACGGGCGCTAATGGCTTTGCGCCTTCTTTGACCAGCACAAGGGCCAACAGGAAAACGGATATGCTGACGACGAAGAGCAGACCTTTCGTGGAAATCAGGCGGGTCTTTTCCAGCCGGCTGCTCCAGGCTGCTGATAATGAAAGCGATTTGTTCTTTTCCACTTCAGGTTCGCTTGTTGCGATAACACACCTCGTCTTATTGCGGGTCATTGCCCCCCTGCCCGGGCGATAGAAGGCAGCCCCTTCATCAACCCGGCCGGGTCAGACGCCATTATAACAGGCAAATTTCTCCGGTTCTTCCGTGATTCGGGAGCTTCCCTGGGATTTATTCTGTTTTTTTATGGTATCCTATACCCCCATGCCTACCCTGAGCGCGGCCAGAAGCTCAGGATCCTTTTTTCGTTCCATACAGGATTGATGACCGCTCAAACTTTCCCGGCTGAATTTACCCTGCCCCGGCGCCATGCCACAGACAAGCGCAACCCGTTCCGTTGGTTGCTCTCTCATACCCTGCGCTACTGGCCGTTGAGCATCACCATGGTCGGTGGGGCGATTGCCAACGCTGCCCTGGCAGCTGCAGTTCCAATCCTCATTGGCCAGGCGTTCAATGCCATCCTGGCATCGCCGCCTGACACACGCGCCTTGCTCTGGATCGCCTTTGGGATCGTCGGAACGCAATTCGTGCGCGGGGCGTTGCAGTTCGGGCGCAACTTCAGCGCCGAGCTGTTCGGGCAGCGCCTGGAGCGTGATATCCGTGACGAGCTCTACGTCAGCCTGCTGGGGAAAAGCATGACCTTCCACAGCCTGCAGCCGGTTGGGGACACGATGGCCCGGGCAAGCAATGATGTGCGCGAGATCAACCTGATGTTCAGCCCGGGATTGAATCTGGTGGTGGGCTCAGGCATCTTCATGTTCATGCCGTTATTGTTTGCCTCCCGTTACCACACCTCTTTGATGCTCGTCCCCGCCCTGTACATCGTGGGGTATTTCCTGGCGTTGTGGCAGTACCTGCACGAGCTGGGACCGATCACCGCGGAAGTGCGGCACTCGTTTGGGCAGTTGAACACCCGCCTCGCTGAGGCGCTGGACGGCGTGGAGACTGTCAAGGGGATGGCTCAGGAGGAGAACGAGATCCAGCGTTTCATCGCCAGTGCCCGCAGATTCCGGAATGCATTTGTCTGGCAGGGGGAAGTGGAGGCGCGGTTTGTCCCGCTGCTCCTGCTGGCGTTGGCGAACGCCGTCGGTCTGCTTCATGCCATCCTGCTTTTCCAGAGGGGGCTGGTTGACCTGGGAGGCGTGGTTGGGTATTTTGGTCTGCTGCAGCTGTTCGGTTTTCCGACCTTCGTCTCCCTCTTCGCTTACTCTCAGGTGTCCCTCGGATTTGCCGGGGCGAAGCGGATCCTCGAGTTGATCAAGCGTGAAAATAACCTGGACCAGAACCTCGCCGGCTACTCCGGGCCGATGCGCGGCGCGATCGAATTCCGTGATGTGACTTTTACCTATGGCGGAGAGGAACCTGTCCTGGAGGGGGTCTCGTTCAAGGTTGAACCCGGGGAGACGGTCGCGATCGTCGGGCAGACCGGGACTGGCAAGACGACGCTGGTTAAACTGGTGAACCGCACGTATGACGTTTCCTCCGGTCAGGTCCTGGTGGACGGCGTGGACGTGAGAGACTGGAACCTTGAAGCCCTGCGGCGTGGAATTTCGATCATCGAGCAAGATGTCTTCCTGTTCTCACGGTCGATCGCAGACAATATCCTGTTTGGACTCCCGGGAGCTACTGAGAGTGCTGTGCAGGAAGCAGCCAGGGCGGCCCAGGCTGAGGATTTCATAAACGAATTCCCTGACGGCTATCAGACTGTGATCGGCGAGCGCGGGGTCACGCTTTCCGGTGGCCAGCGCCAGCGGCTGGCGTTGGCGCGCGCCTTCCTGACCGACCCGTGCATCCTGATCCTGGACGATTCGACCAGCGCGATCGACAGCGCGACCGAAGACAAGATTCAACGCGCCATCTATGCGGCGGCGCGCGGGCGGACCACGTTGATCATCACGCACCGTCTTTCCCAGATCCGGTGGGCTGACCTGATCCTGGTGCTGCGCAAAGGCCGACTGGTCGCCAGCGGGAAGCACGCGGACTTGATGCGTGACTCCGAATCCTACCGGCGAATCTTTGCGGAGAAAGGTTGACCGGTCTGGCAGTGCCGAACCGGGAGGTTGAATCGTGAGTTTCTTTGCCGGCCTGGACAGTGAAGCGTACGACCGCCAGTACACCGATCGCCAGCTTGCAGCGCGGATGGCGCGCTATTTTCGTCCCCACCTGAAAAAACTCGGCGGCGCGGTGGTCCTGGTGCTGATCATCGCGCTGGCTGGCGCGGCAACGCCGATCCTCGTGTCGCGCGGCGTGGATGCCCTGGGCGGTACGCTCACCACCGAAACCACCTTTCTTCTGTGTGGAGCCGTCCTGGGGGCGGGACTGACCGCATGGGGGGCGAACTGGGGCAGGCGGCGATTAACTGTGGGCTTGATCGGCGACATCGTCCTCGCATTAAGAAAAGATGCCTTCCAGGCGGCGATGGGGCACGACCTCTCGTTTTTTGATGAGTACTCTTCCGGACGGGTCGTCTCACGAATTACCTCGGATTCTCAGGATTTCGGTCAGACGGTGGTGCTGGTGACCGACCTGCTGTCCGACTTCATCCAGGCCATCCTCCTGGGAGTCGTGCTGCTCACGATCGATTGGCGGCTGTCCCTCTGGCTCTTTGGGTTCATGCCGGTGATCTTCCTGGTCACGCTTGGTTTCCGCCGGCTGGCAAGGGTTGTGACCCGCCGGGGGATGCGAGCGATGGCCAATGTCAACGCGGCGATCAAAGAGACCGTGAGCGGGATCGCAGTGGCGAAAAACTTCCGCCAGGAAGCCAGCATCTTTGCGGAGTTTGACGAGGCCAATCGGCAGTCCTACAAGGTAAATGTCCAGCGCGGCCTGGTGCTCTCGGTCATCTTCCCGGTGCTGAACGCCCTGGCCGGGGTTGGGATCGCCATCCTGGTTTACGCCGGCGGGTTGACCGTGCTGGCGGGGGCGGTAACCGCCGGCGCATGGTACCTCTTCATTCAGAGCCTGGACCATTTTTACTTCCCGGTGCTGAACCTGTCTGCGTTCTGGGCCCAGGTGCAGTCCGGGCTCGCTGCTGCCGAGCGCGTCTATGCCCTGATCGATGCAGAGCCGCAGGTCGTGCAGATTGACTCTCGACCAGCGCCAGTGCTGCGGGGGGAGATCTGTTTCGAAAATCTGACATTCCGCTACGGGTCCGAGGGCGCCGCGGTGCTCGAGAATTTCAACCTGGAGATCCAGCCGGGGGAGAACCTGGCCCTGGTCGGCCACACCGGAGCCGGGAAGTCGTCGATCGCCAAGCTGATCGCCCGCTTCTACGAGTTCCAGGAAGGGAGACTGCTGGTCGATGGGATCGACATCCGGACCTTTGATCTGGCAAGCTATCGGCGTCAGCTGGGGATCGTCTCCCAGGTCCCCTTCCTTTTTTCAGGGACGATCGCTGAGAACATCTGCTATGCCTGTGGGAGCGTGAACCTGGATATGATCACGGAGATGGCGTACCGGATCGGGGATGGAGAGTGGCTGGAAAGCCTGCCCAACGGCCTGGACACCGAGGTTGGAGAGCGCGGCTCGCGCCTCTCGATGGGCCAGCGGCAGCTGGTCTCGCTGCTGCGCGTGTTGGTGCAGCGGCCGGCGATCTTCATTCTAGACGAGGCCACGGCCAGCATCGATCCATTCACCGAGTGGCAGATCCAGCAGGCGCTGGGGATGATCCTGGCGAATACGACCAGCATCTTGATCGCTCACCGCCTGTCGACGGTCCGCGCTGCGGATCGGATCCTGGTGCTCGAAAGAGGTCGCATCATCGAAGAGGGAGATCACCTTGTCTTGCTTGAAAGGGGAGGGCATTATGCAAATTTGTATAATACATATTTCCGCCATCAGAGCCTGGAATACGTCGAACAATCCCGTTCGATAGCACTCGGCTAGGATCTGCTCCGTGCCGGATTACCCTGAAGCAGAGGAGCGCCTCATCTGTGAAAGGTGTTCATCTACCGCATAGCATATCCGTACGCCATGGGCACCCGGACTTTTTCGACCTGCCCTGGGGACTGTCGTTAACCGAATGGCAGGGGCATACGCCGAGGTTGGAAGAGGTGGCTTGCGGTGTATCCCGCCACCCCGTCCTGTTCGTCAATTACTCCGGCAGGCTGTATGCTCTCAAACAATTACCCGCCGACCTGGCGGAAGTTGAATACAACCAGCTGGTAAGACTGGAAGGTCTGCGGCTGCCAGCCGTTTCCCCGGTCGGGCATGCGGTTACTCAAACCGGGGACGGGCTGGTGAGTGTGTTGATCACCCGCTACCTCGATCGGTCGCTCCCCTTCCGCTCACTGTTCATGAGCACCAGCCTGGCCCGCTACCGGGATCACCTGCTGGATGCGATCGCGGGCCTGATCGTGCAGCTTCACCTGGCAGGGGTCTTCTGGGGGGATTGTTCACTCTCCAACACCCTGTACCGGCGCGATGCTGGCGCGCTGCGTGCTTACCTGGTCGACGCCGAAACGGCGGAAATAAAGCCAGGCGTCCTGCCTCCGGAGCTCAGGCACCAGGATTTGGATATCATGGAAGAAAATATCAACGGCGACATCTCCGATCTGGGAGCAGCTGACCTCCTGGTAGGAGGGATGCCGCTCGAAGATACGGGAGCATCCATCCGCATTCGTTACCAAAACCTCTGGGAAGAGATCACCCGCCCCGTCACGATCGGACCGGAAGAACACTACAAGATCCAGGAGCGGATTCGGGCGCTAAACTCGCTGGGATTCTCTATCGGGGAAATGAGGCTGGAGGACGAGGAGCAGCTCGGCGCATTACGCCTTCAGGTCGTTGTGACCGACCGCAATTTCCACCGGGATCAGCTGCTGGAGCTCACCGGCATCGAGGCCGAAGAAATGCAGGCGCGCCAGATGATGAACGAAATCCAGGAGTTGAAAGCGACGCTCTCGCATGCGAACAACCGCAGCACGCCGCTCGGAGCTGCCGCCTACTACTGGCTTCAGAACATCTACCAGCCCACGCTGGCGATGCTTCAGGAGAAATTGGACAGCTTCAGCGATCCAGCGGAAGTCTATTGCGAAGTGCTGGAGCACAAGTGGTACCTTTCTGAAAGAGCCGGACGGGATGTCGGTCACCAGGCTGCAGTGGAAGACTACTTGAAGCGGGAGTCAGAAGGAGGCGGCGGGGGTGTGACCTTTCAATCTGGTTAGAAAAAGCCTGAGCTCCTTGCCCCTACCTTTGGGCTGGCATAAAATCTGACCATGATACTGAAATATCGTCCCATTGTCCCAGCTCATATTTTAAGTCGGGGGACCTTGCTGGTGATATTGACGGGGATGGCGGCGTTCGGGTATGCATTAATCATTGGGGGACTCAGCCTGGTTTTCGGGGAATCGCCGGCGGTGGACAACCCGCTGGTGATCGGTGCGACGGTATTCCTCCTGGCAATGGCGGTCCAGCCGTTCCGCCTGCCGCTCCAAAAGAGGATCGATGCGGTCTTCTTCAGGGGGCGAAGCGCCTACCGTGAACTCCTGCTGGAGTTCAGCCGCAAGCTGGTGAAGACAGGGGTTGCCGAAGCCAGCCTGAGCCTTTTCCGGGATTACGTCGATGATGTCCTGGCTCCTTCGATTTTACACATCTACACCTACACAGATTTCGGTGGGTATTACTCGGCAGCTCCAGACCAGAGTGGCCGCCCGACGAGCGATCTCCGGTTCTCTTCAAACAGCTCGCTGGTCCAAACACTCTCCCAGCGGAGGGAGCCGGTATATTTGAGGGAAGGCGGCGCGCTTTCCCAGTTCTTCCACTCAGAACCAGCGCGCCTGGCATTGTTAGGGGCGGAACTATTCTTACCGATAAGTGGTCCATCGGGTCTGGCAGGGTGGCTGGCGCTCGGCAGGCGGATTTCCGGTGAACCCTACACCCCGGAGGCCATCGAATATCTTGAAGCGCTGTGCGATCTGGCCGGGCTGGCTTTGGAGCGCGCCCGGGTCGTCGGAGTGCTCGAGCGACGCGTCCAGGAGATGGATACCATCGCCCGCATGGCGCAGGGAATCAATATCACCGTCGCCTTCGATGACCTGCTGGAGATGTATTATGCGCAAATCAGCCGGTTGCTCCCGATCACCGATTTTCACATCACATTCGGCGACGAACACGGACAGCGGTTCACGCATGTGTTTTATCTGGAAAACGACGAGCGCCTGTCGGAGCAGGAAAACACCGTGCTCGGGATCGGGGAATGCCTCGACGCGGAGGCGATTCGCACGCGCCGGCCAATCGTCACCGACGAATACGCCAGGGAGTGCGCCGCTCGAGGCATCACTCCTGCGACGGCGGAAATTCACGCCTGGATGAGCCTCCCGCTCAATTCTGGGACGGATACCATCGGCGCAGTCAGCCTGGGGTGCCGGGATCCGCTGGTATCTTATACCCCGGACCAGGTGAACCTGCTCCAGGCGCTGGCGGACCTGCTGGCGGGAGCAATCCTGAAAGCGCGCTTCCTCGAGGAATCCGAACTGCGCGCCAGACAGATGTCTACGCTGAATGATTTGACCCGCAGCCTGACCTCGACCCTTGACCTGGACCCTTTGCTGGAGCGCATCCTGCAGAGCGCCGTGGAGATCCTGGACTGCGAATCTGGCAGCCTGCTCCTGGTGGATGAACACACCGGTGAACTGGTCTTCACGGTTGCGCTTGGGCCGGTGGGGGCTGATCTGGTGGGGCAGCGTCTTCCATCCGGCGCCGGGCTGGTTGGAAAAGCGGTTAAGACTCGCCAGCCGATCATTCAAAACGATGCGCGCCGGAGTGCGGACTGGTACAACACCGACCGTCAGACCGGATACTCGACAAAGGATTTGCTGGTCGTCCCGTTGGAGATCAAGGACCGGGTGATCGGTGTGCTGGAAGTATTAAACAAGAAAGATCACTCGCCGTTCAACTGGGACGACCTTGAATTGCTGACTGCGTTCGCAGGTCAGGCGGCTGTGGCGATCGAGAACGCCCGGCTGTACACGCAGACTGACCAGGCCCTGGCAGCCCGGGTTGGAGAGCTCTCTGTGATGCAGCGCATCGATCGGGAGCTGAATGCCGGTCTGGACCTCGAACGGGCGATGCGGATCACCCTCGAGTGGTCGCTCAACCAGTCCAAAGCGCAGGCCGGACTGGTGGGGCTTATCGAGGCTGATGGTGTCAGGGTGATGGCTGCCGAGGGGATCGCGGGAGAATCTGCCGATTCCGCCATCAGCTTTTTACCGGAGGATATCCCCACGGTGAACGCGGCAATCGAGAGCGGGACGATACAGTGTGCTGCGTTCGACCCGCACCCGGCGAGCGAATTCCAGAGTGTCAGCCGGAGAGGGGCTGGCGATGATCAACAGATCATCCCTGGCAAAGCGCCCGGCTGCTTCTCTCCTGGGGCGAGGCACCAGCTGGTCGTACCGGTGCGGAGGGATCAGCGGGTGATTGGGGTGATCCTCCTGGAATCGGCTTCTACCGAGGCGTTCCCGGAGGAAGTTACGGCCTTCCTTTCCCGGTTGAGCGATCATGCTGCGATCGCTTTCTCCAATGCCCAACTGTATGCGGCCGTACAGGCTGCGAACCTGGCGAAGAGCCAGTTTGTCTCCTCGGTGGCGCATGAATTGAAGAACCCGCTGACTTCTATTAAGGGGTACAGCGATCTGCTGATCAGTGGAGCCGTGGGGCCGGTGAGCGAAGGGCAGGGGCGCTTCCTGGCTACCATCCGCTCCAATGCCAACCGGATGAGCACGCTGGTTTCCGATTTGCAGGACATCTCTCGCATTGAAGCAGGGCAGCTGCGCCTGCAGTTCTCCGCAGTCTCATTCGTTGATATAGTTAATGAGGTGGCGCGCACGCTGCGTAAACAGATCGAAGAGAAGGGGCAGAGTCTTGCGATACTGCTGCCGGAAGGGGAACCTATGCCGCTGGTCTGGGGGGATAACACCCGGCTGGTCCAGATCCTGACTAACCTGCTCAGCAACGCGCACAAATACACCCCCCGAGGCGGGCGTCTCGTGATTCAGGCCAGGGTCGTCGACAACCAGTGGGATTCGGATGGCGCGCCCCAGGTGGTCCACGTTTCCGTGGCTGATAACGGCATCGGCATCAGCCCGGAGGACCAGAGAAAGGTCTTCCAGCAGTTCTTCCGCTCTGAGGACCCGAAAGTTCGCGAAGTTACCGGCACCGGGCTGGGATTGAACATCACCCGGCGCCTGGTCGAGATGCAGGGTGGGGCGATCTGGTTCGAAAGCACCCCCGGCAAGGGGACGACATTCCATTTCACCATCCCTGTGGCGGATTCTGAGTAGCTTCCCAGTGGGGCAAGGGATAAGGAAGATGGCTTTCCTGCCAGTCTTCCCCGGCTGTTATCAAAGCAGATTTTTGTCTATCCGGGGAGCAGGTCGTCCGGCATCTGCACGGCGACGACCTCGCCTCGGGCACACGCCGCGCCTCCCGCGTAGAGCGTGGTCGTGACGACGACCTTCCGGCCTTTGATCTCTTTCACCCGGCCGCGCACTTCGAGAGGCCCCGTGATCGGTGTTGGGCGCAGGTAGTCGACGTGCAGCGAGGCGGTCAGGAAGCGCAGCGGAGGGTCGCTGTCCATCGAGCGCCCCTGCTCCCGGTAGGCAGCTGCGGCTGCAGTCCCCGTGGAGTGGCAGTCGATCAGCGAAGCGATGAGACCGCCGTAAACATAGCCCGGGATGGCGGTGTGGTAGGGTTTGGGTTGGAAAACGCAGACCGTTTCATCGCCGTCCCAATAGCTTTTGATCTGGTGGCCGTGTTCGTTCAGCCGGCCGCATCCGTAGCAGTAGCTGAGCTGGTCGGGGTAGTAATCTTGAAATGCCTTTTCTTCCATGGTCTCCCACACCGTTCTCGATTATGCGAATATTTCGTCGACGATGTACTGGTTGCTTTCGTAAATCCAGCCCTCGACGATCCTCCCTTCGATGATCTGGTAATGGTTGACCCGCCGCCAGGAAGAAGTCTTGCCGTCGCGTTCAGCACTGAGCTCCAGGATCAGTCCAAGGTGCCCTTCTCCCCGAAGCACGCTGACCATCTGGGCCGCGAAGCTCCCGTGGGTGAGGTCGATCTGGGTATTCCAAAAATCCCTCATTCCCTCTTTGCCGCGGTATTCGCCGGAGATGCGGTTTTTCCCGGGAACATGCAGGACGCAATCTTCAGCGACGAGTTTTAAGGCAGGATCCATATCCCTCTGGTTGACCGCCTCCAGCAGCTGTCGAATGACGTATTCGTCCATGTACGCCATGAAACTCTCTCCTGTTACTGCACTGAAAACCAATAAGCTCAGGACTTACGCAGTTGGAGCAATTTCTCCTGAACTGCGTAACTCCTAAAGTTTAGACCGGTGAGCGGGAGCGAACCTCCGCCCGGAAGATATTTTATCAGGTGAAACGCTCGGCGAAGAAGCGGGCATAATAACCGGCCCAATCGGCGCCTGGGGCGCGCAGCATTTGCTCTTTATCAGCCAGGACGAACAGATAGACCAGTTCGCTCTTTGTGAAGCTGGCGGACAGCACCTCTCCGAGGGGCTTCATCAGGAAATCTGCGTATCACAGCAGCCATTCAGGATCCTGACCGTTGGCGGCTGCGAAGGCTTGTGCGTGGGTGTTTTTGGCTTCCCGGAAAATTTCGAGGAGTTGTTGATAGGTGTTCTTCAATTGGCTGTGTTTCCTTGGTATTTATCTGGTATGCCTGACGCTTATCAAAAGCTGCCCTGCATTGGGCAGGTTTCCATACCTGCCGAAGGAATTGTGCCTAGGTTCTCAGATTGAGCTGTCTTAATCTCGCGCTCCGCGACGGCCGCCCTGGGGTTCTCTCGCTGGCGGAGTATAAGGCAGAGGGATGTACTCGACCGACGGGCGGCGCGGCCCCGCCTGGGGGAACAGGTTCATCAGCTGGTAGATTTCAGTGGGCATGGTTGTGCTCACGGGCAGGCCCAATGACTGCAGCTCTGCGGCGCTGATCGGATAATCGTGAGTCCAGTTGCCGCTCGTAAGGATCCCGGCGATCTCGGCAGCCCGCTCACCCATCCGGTTGCTGGTCAGGATTTCGGTCACCGATGCCTTGACCTGAGCCATGGCCTTGCGGGCGACGTCTGCCAGGATCAGCGTCTGGTCATCGATCTCGTTCTTGTCTTTTTGATCGATCACGCTGAGGATGGAAACTGCCGGCCACTGACCGATTTGGGGATCGACCGGGCCCAGCACAGCGTTCTCGTCCATCACGATCTCATCCGCTGCGAGCGCGATGAGCGTGCCCCCCGAGAGGGCGTAGTGCGGCACGAATACGGTTACCTTCGCCGGGTGCCGACAGAGGGCCATGGCGATCTGCTCGGCAGCCAGCACGAGACCGCCTGGCGTGTGCAGCACAATGTCGATCGGAACCTGGGGATCGGTCAGTTTGATGGCGCGCAGGACCTCTTCCGAATCGTTTATGTCGATATATCTCGCGATCGGGAAACCGAGCAGGCTGAGCGTCTCCTGGCGGTGGATCAGAGCGATCACGCGACTGTTTCGGTTTTGCTCGATCTTTCTCAGCAATCTCAAACGGGCTGCTTCGATCATCTTCTGGCGGACGACCGGTTGCAGCGTTGCGATGATGAAGAATATCCAAAAGAAATCGAAGATGGACACGATACTCTCCTTAGATCACCACGGGCGGTATTCGTCAGGATACCAGCGGTAGTAGGCGCGCTGTCGCCTGGCGAAGGGGAACACCAGGAGCAGTCCGGCGAGGAAGCCGCCGATATGGGCCCAATATGCGATCCCCCCAATATTACTGGGGGCACCCAGGGTCATCAACCCGGAGAATAACTGGATGAGGAACCATACACCGAGGTAGATCAAAGCCGGGATTTCGGTAAATGTGAGGAAGAAAAAAAGCAGGACAAGCGTGATCACGCGCGCTCTCGGGAAAAGCGCCAGGTAAGCTGCCAGAACGCCGGCAATTGCCCCGCTGGCACCAATCCCCGGGACGCTCTGATCCGCATTGATCAGCAGCTGGGCCACACCTGCGATGATACCGCACAGCAGGTAGAAGATCAGGTAGCGGACGGAGCCCATGCGGTCTTCGACGTTGTCTCCGAATATGTATAGAGCCCACAGGTTATTGATCAGGTGCAGCCAGCCGCCGTGCAGGAACATGCTGGTGAAGATGGTAAGGATTGAGGACAGGTTGGTGGCGTTGAAGCTGACCGGCACCAGGCCGTAATTGAGAAACAGCCGATTCAGCTGCCCCTGGCTGAGCGAGCTCTCGAATAGGAACACAACCAGGTTGGCAGCGATCAGCAGCCAGTTGACGAACGGAAAGGAGCGCGAACGAATGGTATCTTTAAGGGGAATCAAGGCAGATTATTCGTAAGAGCGCAGCGTGTGAATCTTCTGAACTCAATTATCGCGCAAGATGTGGAAAAATGTAAATCTACTCGGGCAATCGGCCTCTGAGATCGGCCGGGGTGAACGGACCTGGTTCGGCGATCAGGCGGCGAGCGGAATCAACCTGCCCCCAGATATCCCACAACAGGACCCCGCGCACCCTCCCGCCGTGCAGGTAATATACGACGCCTTTGCGGTACGGTTCTTCCCAGTCGGCAAACGTTTCGAGCTCGGGGTTGAGCTCACCGACCGCCTCGTAGCCCAGTTCGAACAGGTCAGAGTAGAAGTAGGAGAGATGCTCGTAGGCAGTGTGCTCACCAGCCATGTTGCGCCCGGCGACTTTGCCGCCTGTCAATGCATTGTCCTCGTGTTCGACCCGCAGCCGCTGGTCCAGCGCGGGGTTGTAAAAATACGCCACGTCTCCGGCCGCATAAACATCGGGAATGCTCGTCTGGAGGTAATTGTCGACCAGGATGCCGGCTCTGTCCACCTGGATGCCGGCGGCCTCGGCGAGTGCGATATTGGGACGGATCCCGATCCCGCCGACGGCGTAATCTGCCTCGAGCTCGTTGCCGCTTTTCATTTTGAGAACCAGCTGCCCCCCGCGGCTCTCGAGGCCGCTTACCAGTTCTCCCGCGAGCACCTCGACGCCCTTCTGGCGGTAGTACTCGTTGATGGACCGGGAGAGATCGGCGGGGAAGAGACGGGCGCTGATCCCTTCATCGGGAAACACCATCACCACCTCCTGACCGGCATTCCGCAGCGCAGCCGCGATCTCCGAGCCAATAAAGCCGCCGCCGATCACCGCAAACCTCCCGCCTTTCTCCGCCAGGGCTCGCAGATTCTGGTAGTCATCCAGGGTGCGATAATAGAGGACATCCTCAACACCAAAGGGCAAGCGGATCGGCGACCCGCCGGTCGCGATGAGTAATTTTTCGTAAGTGTACGCCACGCCGTTCTCGTCGATGACAGTCTTCGACTGCGGTTGTATGGACTGCACGTTCGTCGAGAGGTGTATCTCCACGCCCTCCTCGGTGGCTTTACGGAAGATCTTCTCCAACGGTTTGCCCTTCCACAGGCCTTTGCTCAAGGGTGGGCGATTGTAGGGCGGGTGACGTTCGGCGCTGAGCAGGCCGATCGAGCCCGCGGGATCGATCTCCTTGATGCCGGAAACAGCTGCATCGGCAGTCATCCCACCGCCAATAATCAGGTATTTGTAGGCAGGCATTATTACCTCCTTCGGGTGTGGTTCCTCATCCGCGTCGCAGCAGTGAGGCGAGATTATACTTGTTATCCCCGGTAAACCGCGATCATTTCGGCGCGGAGCTCCGGTTCAGGTGTTCGAAAAATTCCCTGCGAAGATCGTCACGCTCGAAAACCCCCGTCATGGCCCTGGTCACCAGCGTCGGGTTGGGCTGTCTGACGCCGCGCATCACTGCGCACAGGTGACTGCCCTCGGCGAGCACTGCGACGCCTTTGGGATCCAACACCTCTTGCAGCGTGCTGGCGATCTCCTGAGTCATCCTCTCCTGCACTTGAAGACGGCGGGCGAACATCTCCACCAGGCGGGGGATCTTCGACAGACCGATGATCCTGCCGTTTGGGATGTACGCCACGTGAGCTTTCCCGGAAAAGGGGAGCATGTGGTGTTCACAGAGGCTGTGGTACTCTATGTCGCGGACCAGGACCAGGTTCTGGTAATCGCTTTCAAAGATAGCTCCATTGATCAGGGCAGCCAGATCGGTGTTGTAGCCAGCCAGGAGCTCCCCGTACATGCGCGCCACGCGTTCGGGGGTCCGGCGGAGGCCGTCCCGGTCGGGATCCTCGCCGAGGGCGAGCAGCAGGTCGCGAATCAGAGAGGCGATCTGCGCGTTGTAAGGATTCTTGTACTCCTCATCGGCTTCCAGCAGATCGGCGAAGCGGATGGCATCAATCTCGATTTTCGTGGTGTTGGTATCCATGTTCTGTGTGACCTTTCCGGTTGTGTTAGTATTTCGTCCCGCCGGATCCGGCGAGCAATGTACGGATGTTGTCGAGCCAGCCAATGTGCCCTCCAGTCGGGCCGACTCTATCCAACACTTCAAGGGTTTCCGGAGCGAGCTGCTCTTCCAGTTTTTCTCCCAAGTCGAGCAAAATGGCGCTCAGGGCAATGCTGTCCCGGATGTGCCTGGCTGCCAGGTCAACCAGCAGGCGCCGGTGGGTGCGCACGCCTTGTGCAGAAAGTCCGGGTCCGATTTCGCCGGCCAGGACTTCGTCAGCATCTCTGACGAGCAGCAGGCTGCGCTTTTCTGACTCGGGCGTGACGTGGTAGCGATAAATCCGGCCGCGGCAGGAGCCGCATTCATGTGGGCAGCCTGCCAGGCAGAGGGTGGTGATCTCGACGTTCCGCGTTTCTGTCTCTCTCAGGCTGCACGCCAGGGTATCGGCTTCCTCAGGGGAGAGCGCCAAGAGCAGCCTCTGCCGGGCGGCGCCGGCCAGGAGCGCGGCCTGGTCCAGCAGGGTTGTGTAGCCGGTCAGATTCCAAACCAGCTGGGAGCCTTCCGCTGGCTTCAAGCTGCACAGAGTCTGCTCGGCCAGATCGATCCTGGACTGGAGGCGGGCGCGCATCCCACGGAACAGCTCTTCTGGAGGTACTGGTGCAAAGCGTGACCCTTCCTCAACATCTAGGCGCAGAACTGCGCCGCGGTCTTCGAGCCGGGTGAGTACGTGGTAAATGTTCGCACGCGGCACGCCGGAAAGCCTGGCCAGCTCATACCCATTAAGTGGATTCTGCTGAAGCAGCGCCACATAAGCCTGGGCTTCATACTGGCTGAAACCGAGTTCTTGGAGGGGATGGAGGGAAGCGGTCAGATTCGGCATATTGTTGGAACCAGACTTTCGGACCGCCGTCGAATGGGACGGGCGCGGCCGGCACTGGAATTGTATTGATTCTCACGTCCGTAGTTGCTGCGACAACTACGATAATTATAATCTATTTTATCTTAATTTGTGCGGCTTTATCGGTGTACTCCACAGACGGTTCGACGCCTGAGGATCTTACTCAGGAACAAGACCTCCCGTGGGAACTAAACCCCCACGGGAGGTCCTGCTCTCTTGTCGACCAGCCTGAGTGGATCAGGCGGGCAGGGCGATCTCGGGAAGGGATTTGATCGCTTCTTCGACCGCTTCCCGCGGGTAGGCGTAGTCCTTGAGCTGCCCCGCCAGGTAGTCCTGGTACGCTGACAGGTCGAAGTGCCCGTGACCAGAAAGGTTGAATAGGATCACGCGCTTCTCGCCTTTGTGGCGGGCGTCGATAGCTTCGTCGATGGCGGCGCGGATGGCGTGTGCCGATTCAGGGGCAGGCAGCACTCCCTCGGCACGGGCGAAGGTCACGGCAGCTTCGAACGTCGCCAGCTGAGGTACCGCACGGGCCTCGATGTAACCAGCATCGTACAATGCACACAGGCTGGGAGCCATGCCGTGGTAGCGTAGCCCGCCCGCGTGGATCGGTGGGGGGACGAAATCGTGCCCCAGGGTGAACATCTTGACGATGGGCGCCGTGCACGCCGAGTCGCCGTAATCGAAGGTGTACACTCCTTGTGTGAGGGAAGGAGAAGCGGTCGGCTCGACCGCCAGCAGGCGCGTCCGCTGGCCTTCGCGAAGGTTCTGGCGCAGGAACGGGTACGCCAGGCCGGAGAAATTGGACCCGCCACCCACGCAGCCGATGACCACGTCCGGGTACGCGCCTGCCATGTCCATTTGCTTGAGGGCTTCTTCGCCGATCACGGTCTGGTGCAGGATCACGTGGTTGAGCACCGAACCCAGGCTGTATTTCTTGGTTCCACCAGAAGTCGCGGCCGCTTCCACCGCTTCGGAGATAGCGATTCCGAGCGACCCGGGACTGTCCGGCTCCTGCTCCAGCACGCTGCGACCGAAGTTCGTGCGGTCCGTTGGGCTGGCGTAGACCTCCGCCCCATAAGTCTCCATCAGGATGCGCCGGTAAGGTTTTTGCTGGTAAGAGACTTTGACCATGTAGACTTCCAGGTCCAGGTCGAAGAAGCTGCAGGCCATGGCGAGGGCAGAGCCCCACTGCCCGGCGCCGGTCTCGGTGGTGAGGGCTTTCGTCCCGGCGGCTTTATTGTAGAAGGCCTGGGCGATGGCGGTGTTGGGCTTGTGGCTGCCTGCCGGCGAGACGCCCTCGTACTTGTAATAGATTTGCGCGGGCGTGTCGAGAGCTTTCTCCAGGCGGCGGGCGCGGATCAGGGGCGTGGGACGGTAGAGCCTGTAGATCTGGCGCACCTCCTCCGGGATTTCGATGTACCGCTCGGTGCTGATCTCCTGGAGGATCAATTCCATGGGGAAGAGCACCGACAGGAAATCCGGAGTCACCGGTTCTTTAGTCCCCGGGTGGAGGACTGGGGTGGGGGGTACCGGCATGTCGGCGTTGATGTTGTAATAGTACCGGGGCAGGTCGGCCTCGCCGAGCATGAAACGGGTCTGGGAAGAATTATTGGTTGACATGGAGATCTCCTTTCTGGGTTTGTGATTGGTGAACGGATAAACAAAAATGCGCCCATCCCACTGGGGACGAACGCATTTGGGTCCGCGGTGCCACCCCGCTTAAGCTGACCTGCCGGTTAATTGAAAACCCCGCCGGTGATGCGACGGGGTAAAGGGGCCAGCCTCACTCTGTCTGGTCGGGCAGACTCTACTTGCGCTGCCGAACCACCTGCCTGGCTAACGGGAGCAATTCCGGCTCGGGCTACTCCCTGTACTTTTCAGCCACTCCCGCGACCTTTTGTGATTTTCGCGTTTTTGTGGCAGGTTTCACCCTGCGACTCCGAGGTCCATTCAGCGCTGGCATACGGACGGGGTTCTCACCGGGTACCCGCTCTCTGGCCGCTGTTTCGGCGCTTACTCGTCCTCTTCAAAGTCTTTATTATGATAGATTTGGGTGGATTATATGGGTTTCTGAGGATTTGTCAAGATAGTCTTTTTTCCAGTAACTGAAAGGTAAAGGGGAATTTGTTGACCTCGTCTGCCGGGATATCCTCCGAGCTGATGAGGTGCCAATCCGCGGGATCGAACTCCGGAAAAAAGACGTCCGCCTCGCGGGTTGCGTGCACGCGGGTCAGGTAGATCCGATCGGCGTGGGGGAGCGCCTGGTCGAACACTTCCCCTCCGCCGATCACGAACACCTCTTCATCTCCGTTCTGGCAGGCAATCTCCAGGGCTTCCGGGAGGGAATGAGCCACCAGGCAACCTGAGGGGCTGTAATCCTGACTGCGGGTCAGCACGATCATCGTCCTCCCCGGCAGGGGCCGGCCGATGGTCTCGAATGTCTTCCGCCCCATGATCAGGTGATGCCCCATCGTGAGGGATTTGAACCGCCGGAGATCGGCGGGCAGCCGCCAGGGCAGATGGCCCCGGTATCCGATGCCGCGCCGCTCGTCCATGGCGACGATCAGGGATAGCCGCATGAGCTATTTACACTGACACCTCGGCTTTGATGTGCGGGTGAGCCTGATAGTTGAGCAGATCGAAATCCTCGTATTGGAAATCGAAGATCGATTTTACGGCGGGGTTGAGCCGCATGCGCGGCAGGGGAAAGGGCTGACGGGTCAGCTGCAGACGGGCCTGCTCGACGTGGTTCAGGTACAGGTGCACATCGCCGAAAGTGTGGACGAATTCCCCCGGCAGGAGGCCTGTCACCTGGGCGACCATCATGGTCAGCAAGGCATAGGAGGCGATGTTGAACGGCACGCCCAGGAAGACGTCTGCGGAACGCTGGTAGAGCAGACAGGAAAGACGCCCCTCGGCGACAAAGAACTGGAACAACAGGTGGCAGGGGGGCAGTGCCATCTGCTCGATCTCACCCACGTTCCAGGCGCTGACGAGGATCCGCCGCGAATACGGGTGGTTCTTGATCTGTTCAATCGCCGTGGAGATCTGGTCAATCGTCCGTCCGTCCGCCGCCTTCCAGGAGCGCCACTGCACTCCGTAGACCGGCCCGAGCTCGCCTTCAGCGTCGGCCCACTCGTTCCAGATCCGCACCCCGTGCTCCTGGAGATAGCGCACGTTGGATTCGCCGCGCAACATCCATAGCAGCTCGTAGATGATCGACTTCAAGTGCAGTTTCTTGGTGGTCAGGAGGGGGAAGCCTTCTGCCAGGTCATAGCGGCACTGGTAGCCAAATATCGCATAGGTGCCGGTGCCAGTGCGATCATCCTTACGGACGCCGTGAACGAGGATATGCTGGAGGAGGTCGAGGTATTGCCTCATGATAACCCTCGCTGACGAAAGAGGAAGGACGGAGGACAGTAGACAGATGATGGAGGGCCCAAGACGAAATACGAAAGCTGGGTGTTGGTTTCTGAAACCTGCACGCCTGACACTGGCTGCTGACAACCGACCACTGCTCGCTGCTTACGGGTCACTGCCAACTTCCAATACTTCCCTGGCGCGCGCGATATCCTGCCGGATCTGCGCCACGAGGGAATCCGCGTTCGGGAACCGCTGCTCGTCACGCAGCCGGGCGAGGAAAACCAGCCGCAGGTCCTGACCGTAAATGTCCTCATTAAAATTCAACAGATGAGTCTCCACGTGTGGGTGATCCGTAGTGGAGGTGAAAGTTGGGTGAACGCCGATGTTGGTGACCGACCCCCATTCCCTGCCGTTGACCAGGGCCCGGGACACATAAACGCCGGATTTTGGAATGGCGCGCTCTGGCCACAGGCTCAGGTTTGCGGTCGGTACGCCGATCGAACGTCCACGCCCATCCCCGGGGACAACCTGGCCAACCAGGTCGTAAGGCCGTCCGAGGAGCTGCGCTACGACTTCGAGGTCGCCAGCAGCCAGGGCGGCGCGGATACGGCTTGAGGAGACCGGCTGTCCCCCGATTTCAACCGGCGGAACAGTTTCCAGCTGGTAGCCGAATTCCCGGCCGAGCTCGGCGAGCATCTGAACATTCCCTTCACGATTCCGGCCCAGGGCAAAGTCTGGTCCGACCAGCATGAAGCGCATCCCGAGGTGAGATTTCAGGAGGGAAACGAAATCTCGGGCTGAGGTCTGGGAGAGCCGCCGGGTGAAATTGAGGGTCACGATCACGTCGGCGCCGTGAGCCCCCAGGATCTCCGCCCGCTCCTCAGGTGTGGTCAGGTAGAAAGGCGCCATCCGCTTCCCCAGGACAACTGCCGGGTGAGGGTAAAAAGTTAACACGACGGCGAGGGACCCTTCGGCGTGAGCGCGTCCCGCCAGGCTGCGCACGATCTCCTGGTGCCCGAGGTGGACGCCGTCAAAAGTCCCGATCGTCAGCCAGGTATCCTGGAGATGTAGGTCCTCAAGAGTCCATAGGTGTCGCATGGGTCGGACTGAATCTTCGGGTCCGGAGATTCCGCAGCTGGGCTACGTCTGGAAGAACACTTTCCTGGGCTGCCATTCGCGCGCCGCCGGATCGAACTCGAGCAGGGCGACCAGGTCTCCCTGCTGGCTGATGCCGCGCGCCCATCCCTTCCCTTCCTTGAGGATGTCATCATTCATGTCCGGTTCCGCCGGGATCCGGTGCCCATGCCGGACGAGTTCAACCATGTCCGCGTCCAGTTCGACGCCCGGCCAGTCGCCCAGGGCATCAGCTGCCGGGATTAAATAACGGTACCAGTCCCCGGCATCGAAAGATTCCTTCAAACGGCGCAGTGGGACAGCATCGCGCAGTGTAAACCGGCCGCTCTTGGTCCGCCGCAGGCCGATCAGATAGGCTCCGGTCCCAAGCGCTTTTCCGAGGTCGTTTGCCAGAGAGCGCACGTAGGTGCCTGAGGAGCAGTAGACGTCGATCACCACCTCCGGAGGCGCCCATTCGAGGATGTCCAGGCTGTAGACCTGGATCTTGCGTGGCTCAAGGTCGGGCATCTCTCCTTCCCGGCTGAGTTCGTACGCTTTTTTTCCTTTAATTTTGACTGCTGAGTATGGTGGTGGGACCTGTTCGATCTCTCCGACGAAGGTCTGCAGGATTTCGTAAAACCTGTCTTCTGTGATGTTGTCGACCGGCGCTCGGCTGATGACCGTGCCTTCGGAATCGTATGTGTCTGTCGAACTCCCCAGGCGGATGGTGGCCTGATAGCGTTTGTCTGAAGCGGAGACGTATTCGCTCAACCGCACGGCTGGGCCGATCAACACCACCAGCACACCGGAAGCGCGCGGATCGAGCGTCCCCGTATGCCCCGCCCGGCGGATCCCGGTCCCGCGGCGGATGATCTGCACGACATCGTGGGATGTCAACCCGATGGGTTTATCAACCACAAGAACCCCGGAGACCACATTCTTCATTTGGTTTGCATCTATGTCCTGATCCCCAATCATCACAATTCTCAAATCCTCTCATTTTGAAAATTTACCATCCCCTGGTCTGTTCTCCCGTATCCTGCACGAATTTAGCAGCTCCGGCAGCAATCCAGGGGATAAATCTACTATGTAAACTCCTTAATTCAACCGATCCAGACCAAGGATCCGGCGAGTGATCTCGATCACCCTGGTCTGGACGTCTTCCAGATTACCTTCGATATCCGCGCCTGCGGCAGCTGCATGCCCTCCGCCGCCAAATTGCAGGGCGACTTTTGATACATCATACCCCGGCTGAGAGCGCCAGCTG
>CAYQDF010000026.1:0-9007 GCA_964416175.1 uncultured Anaerolineaceae bacterium | reverse complement strand
TGACGTTGCCATTCCCCTGTTCGTTGAAGAGGACAGCCACATCAGCGCCTTCAACCGTCGAAAGCAAACCGATCAGATCCGCATCGTCTCGTCCTGGATAGCCAACTTCCAGCCGGGCTTTGAGTGTCAGGCTGGTCCAGATCATCCTGCCGTGGCGTTGCAGACCAGTCAATCCCCAGCCCCAATAACGGGCAGCCTCAAACGTGCGCCGCAGCAGGCCATGATAGTAAAGGATCGGAAGGTCGCCGCCGGCCTCCATCAGATCAGCCGCGGTGCGCAACGCCCTCGGGGTCATGTTGTGTGTGCGGAACCCGAGTGTATCGGTGAGCAGCCCAAAGAGCAAGGCGTTTGCGACCGGCGGAGTGATTGGCATCTGGCAGTATACCAGACATTCTGCCAGCATTTCAGCAGTGGCGACGTATCCGGGATCGACCCAATTATAACGGGCGAAGTTCGTGTTTGTGGGGTGGTGATCGATATTGAGATCGGGTTGAACTGCAGCCACGGCGTTGGCGTAGCGTTCGTCGTCCGAACAGTCCACAGCCACGATCAAATCGTAAACTCCTCCCTTTCCTGGCAGCGCGCAGACCTGATCGCTGCCCTCCAGGTGATGGAAGATCGCCGGCACTCCTTCCGGCAAGATCATCTCGACCTCCTTGCCGGCTGTCTGGAGAGAGAGCCCCAATCCGAGGAGCGATCCGACGGCGTCTCCGTCTGGACGGACGTGGGAGAGGACCAGGATACGCTTCGCCTGACTTAGCAGCCGGCAGATCTCATCCAGTTGAGTCATCATCCTTTGTTATACGGGTCCTCGCCCCTTCTTGATGCTCGTCTCGGATCTGCGCCAAGAGCTTCTCGATCCGTTCCGCGCGCTCCGGGGTTGGATCCCAGTGAAACCGGAGCAGGGGGAAGGTGCGCAATTCCACCCGGCGGGCAAGTTCCCTCCGCAGGAACCCGGCGGCGTGCTGGAAGCCTGCGAGGATCTCCGGCGCACTCTCGATACCCGTCAGCGCCGAGACGAAAACGTCCGCGAACGCCAGTTCCCTGTCCACGATCACGTCGGTGACCGAAACGCCTGTCAGGCGCGGGTCGTGGACATCGAAGATAAGCATTTCGGAGAGTTCTTCTCGGATGCGGTCAGCGATCCGTTCGGAACGCAGTTTGGAAACCACAGTGGACCTCTGAGCTCAGGACGCGGGAGCTTTTTCCAGGATGAAACACTCCAGGATATCGCCAGTTTCGAAGCTGTCGAAACCTTTCAGCGTCACACCGCATTCGAACCCGCTGCGCACCTCCCGGACATCGTCCTGCAGGTGTTTAAGGGAGGCAATCTCGCCGTGGAAGGTTTCCTTGCCGCGGCGCAGAACCCGCATACGAGCATTGCGGCGTAGTTCGCCATCTTGCACATAACATCCGGCAACGTTACCGATCTTCGAGATGTGGAAGATGGCGCGCACTTCAGCATGCCCGATGACTGTTTCCTTGATTTCCGGTTCGAGCATTCCCTTGAGAGCTTTTTCGACATCTTCGGTCAGGCGGTAGATAATGTTGTACAGTCGAATGGATACGCCTTCCGCTTCAGCCAGGCGCTGGGCGGCCGAATCGGCTTCGACGTTGAAGCCGACCACGATCGCCCGGGAGGCGGCGGCCAGCATGACATCACTCTCGCCAATATTTCCGGTTTCAGCATGCAGAATATTGATGGAGATTTCACCGCTGCCTAATTCCTTGAGCGAAGATACGATCGGCTCCAGGGAACCCTGAACATCCGCTTTTACGATCAACCGCAGTTCTTTGACTTCTCCGGCCTGATAGCGGTTGAATAGCTCCTCCAGAGTCACGGTGCTCTTTTGGCTGGAGGCAGCGACGTCAAGGGTGGCTTTCCGCTCAAACACCACGGCGCGCGCCTCGCGGTCCGACTCGACCACCTGGAACAGGTCCCCTGCCTGGGGGACATCGTTGAGCCCCATGACAGCGACCGGGGTGGAAGGTCCCGCCTGGCGCACCCGCCGACCGAGGTGGTCGAACATGGCGCGCAGCTTGCCGTAAGCAGTGCCGGCGACGACCACATCGCCCACCTGCAATGTGCCGTTTTGCACGAGCAGGGTTGCCAGGACGCCTTTCGCCCGGTCAATCTCGGCTTCGATCACCGTTCCAATGGTTCGGCCTTTGGGGTTGGCCCGGATGGAAGTGTTGTCAGCCACGAGCAGCACCGCTTCCAGCAGGTCGTCCAGCCCTTCCTGGCGTTTGGCCGAGATCGGGACAACAATCGTGTCACCGTCCCAGCTGTCCGGGACCAGCCCGATTTCAGCCAGCTGCCGGTGTACGCGCTCGGGGTCAGCGTTGGGTTTATCGATCTTATTAAGGGCCACGATGATGGGGACTTTGGCGGCTTTCGCGTGGGCCACGGCTTCTTTTGTCTGCGGCATGACACCGTCATCAGCTGCGACGACCAGCACGACGATGTCTGCACCCTGGGCGCCGCGTGCGCGCATGGCGGTGAAGGCGGCGTGCCCGGGTGTGTCCAGGAACGTGATTGTGCGTCCATTGTGTTCGACCTGGTAGGCACCGATATGCTGGGTGATTCCACCGACTTCTCCACCAGCCACGTTTGTGTGCCGGATCGCGTCAAGCAAGGTCGTCTTCCCATGATCGACGTGCCCGAGAATAGTCACGACCGGCGGGCGGTCGACCAGCTTGTCCGAGTCTTCGCCGGCGATCAGCTGCCGCCAGAGTGGGATTTCACCGGTTTCTTCTTCTGTCTTGTCAGCGGGGGTTTCCAGGGTTGCCTCGTAACCCATTTCTGAGGCCACGATCGCGGCGGTATCGAAGTCGATTTGCTGGTTTATATTCGCCATGACCCCATTGGCCATCAGGGTTTTGATGACTTCAATGGGGCTGGCCTCAATTGTCTGAGCCAGCTCCCGCACCGTGATCGTTGCGGGTAGTTCTATTGATTTATTTCGCCCGTTTTCGCCCATTTGGCACCTCCTGCGATAAGTCGTTCGCGGCCTCATGAGGCGAACCATGCGGGCTGAGTTAATTGTTCATCTCAGCACGCTCCATTCGCCAGGAAAAATAGTCTTGCGAAGAACTCCCCTACATTTGCTCATCTGGAATAAATTCAGGAGCAGATGATTCTTCGGGCAATTTTTCCATAAACTCGATCAACCGTTCCCTGTCTGCGGCTGAAAGCTCCGTGCGCAGGGCGTGCGCCAGGGCGCCTTTCATGCCGCGCTCCCAGCAGTTCCGCTGGTCGTGCAGGTACGCTCCCCGCCCCGCCATTTTACCCGTGGGGTCTATCCAGACCCCGCCCGGAGTGCGCACGATGCGCACCAGGGAGCGTTTCGGGAGCACCTCACGGCAGCCAACGCAGGTTCGTTGGGGAACATGTTTTGGTCTCCTCGACTTCTTCGGCACACAAACTTCTCTCGCGTTTGCGAATCTTAAAATTCCCAATTATCATCCCAATCGGCGTCGCCGCGTTTGCGGACACGTTTCACAATCATGACGTCTTTATCGGGATCGTACTCCATCTCAACAAATTTCTTCTTCTTTTTCTTCTTCTTTTTCTTGCGGGTGCTGACATCCTCTTCTTCTTCTTCTTCGTCCGCCGCAACATCAACCAGATCAAGGTCGAAAGCTTCCGGTTTCAGAGCGAAGATCTCATCGAAGGAAGCCGGCGGCTCCTCGGCGGCTTCGTGCGCCTCTTCGCCAGCCTGGGTCTCTATCAGGGCTTCAATTTCGGTAACCGGCGCAGGTTGGATTTCACCTTCAGCTTCTACCTGGGTTTCAATCCCTCCAGCCGCCTCGAACGGGGTTTCCATGGTCGGTTCGATCTCAGCCGGCTCGGCCTCCGGCACCTCGGGTTCGCGGGTTTCAGCAGCAGCTTCGACTTCTTCCCCGGGCAGTTCGACAGCCGGTGCTTCCACCACCGCGGCAGGCATTTCTTCTTCCAATTCGCCAGTCTCGGGTCCCGGGAATACGATCGCAGACAGGTTTTTCTGGATCGTCTCCATGGTCTTCGGGCCGATCCCGTCCAGGCTGAGGATGGCGTCCGGATCGAGCTCCAGCTGGACCATCAAATTCCCGACATTCGGGTAACCGGCTTCGACGAGGATAACCTGGATGCGATCTGAAATTCCCAGTTCTTGTAGGGGGGTTTCGAACGCAGCTGCCGGGATCTTTGCCCGCGCTTCCTGTTCGCGGGCTTTCTCGACATTGTACTCGGCCTGGCGCATGCTGATGATGCCTCGTTCCACCCGGTCAACGAACTGGCTCAGGATAGCATATTCTTCGGGAGTAACCGGGCGTCCTTCGTTCTTCTTAGTCAGGATGGCTTCAATTTGGGAGAAGAGTTCTGCCTCTTTCTCGGCCAGGTTCGCGTACTCCGGGTCGGTCTGCAGCTTGTGCATCGCATCCGCTGCCGCCTCCGGCAGACTCTTGATGTCGATCCTCCAGGCAGTCAACTTCGCAGCCAGACGGGCGTTCTGGCCGTCGCGCCCGATCGCCAGGCTGAGCTGGTCTTCGGGGACGACCACGGTCGCCGTCTTGTTTCCCTTCGCGTGTTCGTTGAGGTATACCCCTGTCACCCGGGCGGGGCTGAGCGCTTTGGCGATGTACGCCGCAGGGTCCGGATTCCATTCGATAACGTCGATCTTTTCATCGTTCAGTTCGCGCACGATCGCCTGGATGCGCACGCCGCGCATGCCAACACATGCGCCGACCGGATCGACGCCGGGCTGGAGGGCAGCGACTGCCACTTTTGAGCGCTGGCCTGGCTCCCGGGCGATCGACCGGATTTCGACCAATCCGTGATAGATTTCCGGGACTTCGTTTTCCAGCAGACGGCGCAGGAAGTTGCGGTGCGCTCGGGAGAGGATCAATTGCGGCCCGCGCGGGGTGGACTTGACCTCAGCCAGGAGGGCGCGGACGCGGTCGTGCAGCCGGAAGCGCTCGCCGGGGATCTGCTGGTTGCGGGGCATGATGCCCTCGGCTTTCATGTCCAGGCCAAGCGTCACCGCCTGCGCGCTGATCGCTTGAACGACGCCGCTCACGATTTCACCCAGCTGGTTGTTGAAGTACTCGAGC
This sequence comes from uncultured Anaerolineaceae bacterium, assembly GCA_964416175.1. Classification (GTDB taxonomy): domain Bacteria; phylum Chloroflexota; class Anaerolineae; order Anaerolineales; family UBA4823; genus CAYQDF01. The sequence continues at coordinate 3,916 of CAYQDF010000026.1, read as the reverse complement.
TGGGCCTCGCGTTCGGCTTCCCGGATCCGCTGCTGGATCACCTGGCGGGCTGTCTGCGCGGCGACTCGACCGAAGTCTTTTGGGGTGGTCTCAACGATCACCATGCCGCCGAGCTCCGCGTTGGGATCCACTTTCAAGGCATCTTCCAGGGATACTTCTGTACGCTCGTCCTCGACTGCCTCGACGACTTCCTTTTCAGCGAACACTGAGACCTTCCCGGTCTCTGGATCGATCTTGGCTTCGACGTGCTGCGCGTTCGACGCGTTCACCGCCCGGCGGTATGCGGATACCATGGCGGCTTCCAGGGCCTCCAGGATCACTTCCCTCGGCAGCTGTTTTTCTTCGATCACTTCGTTGAACGCTAAGGTAAACTCGTTCTTCATCCGTACTCTTTCTCCAACTCGTTGCACACTGGTTGACGGTTCGGGCTGCAGACAACTAATACAAAGAAAAGTGGGTTGCATCCCACTTTTCAGTGTAGCCTCTTTAGCCACCACCCCGTTCGAGTTCAAATTTTAACACGGAACCGGACGGGTTGCAAGATCAGATTTCTTTTTCCATTCGCCAGGCTGGTTCGTTGACCTGGACGCGCACGCCGTTCTGATCGAGGTACGACCAGACCCCTGGATCCGGAGCCACGATGCGGTAACCGAAGCGCTGATAGAGGCGGAGCGCGCCCGGGTTATCGCGGGCGACGTTCAGGGTCACGCGTCGGAAGCCGTTCCGGGCCAGATCTGCTTCCGCAGTCTGGAGGAGGCGGCTGCCGATCCCCATGCTGCGGTAGGCTGTCTGCACTCGAAAACCATAGATGTAGGCGTAGGACTGATCGTTTTTTTCCACACCGGACCGCACGTAAAGATGGACGAACAGCTGGCCGATAACGCCGACCCCAGGCAGATCGGCGACCCATATCCTGACTTCCCCAGCCTGCATGAGGCGGTAAGCGTCTGCGAAGATCCGGCGAAAGTGGACCAGCTCACCCTCCCATTCCAGGGCGGGCAGGTCATGGGCGGTGGCGCGCCGGATAAGGACATACGAGGTGAGGGGAAGTGTGACCATTTCTGAGACAGACAGGTGCGTGCCGCTTGAACATCCCCTAGCCGCTTGTTTTCACCTGCTTTTCGGAAAGAACCTTTTCTAACAACTCGGCCTCCTGCTCAGGCGAGTCGATTTTACCGTCAAGCCAGGCAGCGCGCAAGGTGTCCAGGATCTGCTTGTAGACCGGCCCGGGAGGCAGGTTCAGTTTGCGCAGGTCGTGTCCGGTCGTATGCGGCGCCACATGGCGCCAGCGGAAAATGTAATTTTCCAGGACTGCCCGGGCGTTCACATCGTCAACAGCCAGGTACACCGCATAGAACGCGAGCGGGGGCACTCCCGAAAACCGGGCGACCACTTCGCTGGGCGCGGAGCTGGCGAGCTGCGGGAATTCCCGCCACAGCCGCCGGGCTGCCAGGATCTCCTCGGAAACGGCGCGGGGCACTTTAAGCCGGTGGACGATGCGGCGGGCAGCCTGACCAGGAAGGCGAATCAACCACAGAGCATACGCCAGGCGCGTCGCTATGGACATCCCTTTTACGGTGGGTTGGATTCCCCATTCGGATCCAGGCTCGTGGCTGTGCAGCAATCCAACTTTCTCTGCTGACCAGGCGTCCCACACCAGGTCTGGATGGATGGCGGCGAGCAGTTCTAATTCTGACAGGCGGGCGAGCATGCTCGCTGCCTGCGGTTCTTCCAGGATGTGGTCAAGCTCGTGGCGAATGCGGTCGCCGGAGACCTTTGCCAGCAGTGCTTTGGCTTCCCGGATTAATTCCAGAGTGCGCTCTTCGATGCGGAATCGGAAGCGCTGTTCGAACCGGACGGCGCGCAGCATGCGGGTGGGATCGTCGACGAACGAAAGCGAGTGCAATACCCGCACCAGCCCGCCGCGCAGATCGCTCAACCCGCCCCAATAATCGTGCAGCTCGCCGTAATGGTGCCCGTCGAGGCGTAAAGCGAGGGTGTTGATCGTGAAGTCCCGGCGGTGAAGGTCCAGCTTGATGCTGCCGCGCTCCACCGTAGGCAGGGCGGTGGGATAGGTATAGAATTCGGTGCGGGCTGAAATCAGGTCCAGAGAATTTGGCAGGTCCAGCGCGGCTGACCGGAGCGGCGCATCCTGCGCATCTGGACCCATAGGAAACCCCAGTGCTTCTGCCAGCTGGTCGCGGATCTCGGCGATGTGCCATTTTGCAGTGCCGAAGCGGGCATGGCTGGTGACCCGCCCGCCAAATTTCCTCGCGAGGGCGCGTGCCAACCGGATCGCGTCGCCTTCGACGACCAGGTCGAAATCCAGGCTTGGGCGTTCCAGGAGGAGATCGCGCACGAATCCACCGACGATGTAGAGGGCGGCTTGCTGTTGGTGGGCCAGGCGGGCGACGGCCTTGAGCAGCGCCAGGCGCGCCGGCGGGAGGGCGGTTTCGAGCCGGCTGCTCAAATTCTGCCAGCCCGGGGGCTGGACCTGTCGGGTGAGAGTCTTCAACAGATCCGTCCGGGTGACGATCCCGACCACCAGGCCGTTCTCGGCAACGACCGGCACCTGGCCCCAACCCGATTCGGTCATCACGTGCTGCAGGTGTTCGATGGAATCCTCCGGGGTGACGCTCACCTGGCCGGCATCCATGAGGCTGCCGGCTGTGGTTCGCAGGTTGTGCGACAGTGCACGGTCCACAGCGCGGCGGGTGAGCAGACCCAGGATCCGGTGGCGTCTATCCGCAGTCTCTTCCACCACCGGATATCCTTCGTATCCATACCGCTGCATGCGCCGGGCAGCTTCTTCAACCGGGGTGTGCGGGGAGAGAAGCTGTGGGCCGCGCGACATGATCTGGGAGACAGTGATCGCCGGGCGAACGTAGTCCGGCAGGATGGCGACCAGCTCCCGGCGGATGGCTTCCAGAGTGCCCTCCGGGATCATCCCGGCAGCTGCCCGGGAGTGGCCTCCGCCTCCAAAGCGGCTGGCGATTTGGGCCACGTCGATGTCCTGGCTGGTCGAGCGGGCGATGAGCTGCACCCCGCCGCGAGTGGTGGCGAGCAGGAAGAGGGCATCCGGGTCGAGCACATCCTGCAATTTGTGGGCCACGCTGGAGAGCTCCTCGTCCAATCCATGCGCCTCGCCGCACGCCAGGAGGATGGTGTGCCCGTGAATGCGCAGCGTCTCCAAAGATGCCTGGAGACGGTCATAGAGCTCCTGCTGGCTCAGCGACAGGGGATGATTCAAGAAGTCCGAGGCGATCTCCAGGCTGGCCCCGCGCTCCAGCAAGAAAGCAGCTGCGTTAAGATCCCGCGATGTCGTCCGTGTGAAGGTCAGGGAACCAGTATCTTCGTATATCCCCAGCAGCAGCAAGGTCGCGGGGATGGTGTTCAAATGCGTATCCCGTTCCCGCAGAATCTCCACGAACAGGGTCGTGGTCGCGCCAGTCTCTTCGGTTGTGACCTTCCAGGCGTCTGGGATGTCTTCCCGTAAAGGGTGGTGGTCGATGACCTGTACCACAGTCGCTTCGCTCATCCCCTTGACGCTGATCATGGACTGCGTGTCAACCAGTGTGACCCTGGTAACGGGTGTTCCATTCAGGTCGCGAGGGTCGACGAACGGCAGCTCCATCCCGTACAATGTGAGGAAGGCGCGCACGTTGCGGTTCATCCGGCGCGGCAAGACTGGCTGGGAGCTCTCGTCCACCAGGTGTGCACCGAGCAGGGAAGCCAGCGCGTCGAAGTCCGCCTGTTCGTGGGTGAGGATGATCTGCATAAGTATCGTTTGACCCTCAGTTCGACATGATCGACAGCTCAACAGCTGTCGCAGGTCAGTTTTCAATTATACAATGGAGGCCTTTATAATTTCGGTGATGGAAGAAAAGCCTGACTCATTGGAGAAACTGTGGGATGA
>CAYQDF010000025.1:0-33873 GCA_964416175.1 uncultured Anaerolineaceae bacterium | reverse complement strand
GCGCTGAGCGGAGTGGCGGGCTTCTGCGACTGCTCCCTTGCAAACTCGGGACTTTGACCCTGTTCCGCTCAGACATGTCCCGTGGGTACTGAAGGGATGCCTGCCATGCAGTCGAAGCGGCGTTATTCCGACCTGACGTTATTTATAATTCTGACAGTTTAGGTAACACTTGCTTAAGGAGTAGATGCTCATGTCCCAATCAAACGGCAATAACATCCTAACCGCCCTCTCGGACTCCATGGCGGCGGCAGTGGAAAAAGCGGGCGCAGCCACGGTTTTGGTCGATGGGCGGCGGCGCCTGCCTTCGAGCGGTATCGCGTTCACCAGTGATTCGATCTTGACTGCAAACCATGCCCTGGAGCGTGAGGAGGACATCCCGGTGATCCTCCCCGATGGCGCCCGGCTCGTTGCCCGGCTGGCGGGGCGCGATCCGGGGAGCGACCTGGCGGTCTTGCGCCTGGAGAAACCTTCCGCAGCCGTGGCGGAGCGGGTTTCGGGTGAGGCGCGGATCGGGCAGCTGGCGCTGGCGCTGGGCCGCCCTTCCCCGGAGGGCATCCAGGCGAGCCTGGGCGTGGTGAGCGCCATCGGCGGTCCGCTCCGCACCGGGCGCGGGGGCCTGCTGGAGCAGTACATCCGCACCGACGCCATCCCCTACCCAGGCTTCTCCGGCGGGCCGCTGGTCGACAGCGCCGGGCGGGTGCTCGGCATGAACACCTCCGGCCTGGTGCGCGGCGCTTCGCTCGCCATCCCTGCCGGGCTTGCCTGGCAGATCGCCGAGTCGCTGGCAAAACACGGCTCGGTGCGCCGCGGCTATCTGGGCGTGCGCAGCCAGCCGGTGGAGCTTCCATCGGCCCAGAAGCAGGCGCTCGGGCGCCAGCAGGAAACCGGCCTGCTCCTGGTGGGCGTCGAGCCAGGGAGCCCGGCGGAAGCCGGCGGCCTGATGGTCGGCGACATCCTGACCGGCATCGCCGGCGCGCCGGTCAGCGATCCGGACGAGCTGCTGGCGCGTCTGGTGGGAGAGTTGGTCGGTAAACCGACGGCCGTGGAGGTGCTGCGCGGCGGGCAGCTGGCGACCGTAACGGTTACAATTGGAGAACGGAAATAATGTACCCTGCACTGGATCTTTCGGACGCGATCGCCGAGTCCCTGGCCGCGGTCTTCCAGCGTTCCAGGCAGAGCCTGGTCGTCGTCCACAATGGGCGCTTTGGCGCAGGGGCGGGGGTGGTGTGGCGGGCTGGCGGGATGATCGTGACGAACTACCATGTGATCCACCGCGGCCGGCCGCGCCTCACCCTGCTGGAAGACGGCAGGCGTGAATTCCCGGCGCGGGTCATCGCCGAAGCGCCGGAGATCGACCTGGCCCTCCTTCAGGCAGAGCACACAGCTGATGACGCCCTGGATTTCCCCCCGGCGCCGGTCGCCGATTCACGCGGCCTGCGCGTTGGGCAGATCGCCCTGGCGATCGGGCATCCATGGGGGCAGCACGGGGCGGTCTCCGTCGGTGTGATCAGCGGCCTGGGCAGTGCTCCGGTGCGGGGGCCGCGCGGGAGCGTCGACGTGATCCGCAGCGACGTGCGCCTGGCCCCCGGCAACTCGGGTGGCCCGCTCATGAACGCTTCTGGCAGTGTGATCGGGATCAACACCCTGATCGTCGGCGGCGACCTGGGGATCGCCATCCCCAGCCACGTCGTGGAACGCTTCGTAGAAGAAACTCTGGGCGAAATGACAAGCGTGTAATGCTGGCCGATCGACGCGAGCGGAAAGAGGAGCGGGAGGCGGTCGCCGTGGCGGTGGTCGCCTCCTCGCCGGTTCTGCGCGCCGGCCTGCGCACGCTCCTTGGCGAGATCGAAGGGGTAGAAGTGGTCGCGGATCTCACTGACCTGGGCGAGGTGGAAGGCATGACAGGCCAGGCGCGGGTGCTGGTCGCCGCTCCCGACCCGGCCGGCTCCGAAGACCTGGTTGGGATGCTCGACGACCGACCGGCGGTTGCTCTCCTCCTGCTGGTCGAAGATCTGGATCAGGTCGGGGTCCTGGGGGATTTCCCCGGCGTTTGGGGTGTTCTGCCCCTCGAGGCTTCCTCCGAAGAGCTCGCCGCAGCGCTGCACGCCCTGTCAGAAGGGCTGCTGGTCGGCGTCCCGCAGCTGGTCAAACCAGCGCTGCTCAGCCCGCCCGAAAGGTCTCGGCCAGACGAGGAGCGGCTGATCGAGCCGCTCACGGAACGCGAGACGGAGGTGCTCCAGCTGCTGGCGCAGGGCCTGGCGAACAAGCAGATCGCCCTGACCCTCGGCATCAGCGAGCACACGGTGAAGTTTCACATCTCGGGAGTGTATTCCAAGCTGGGGGCGACGAACCGCACCGAGGCAGTGCGGTTGGGCGTGCGCAAGGGGCTGGTAGTGCTGTGAGCTGGGGTCAGATTAGTTACTCGTCCCGCCCCTGCTGATTGCGCTCCTCTGGAAATTTCCGTTTCGGCATAATTCCAGATTTTCTATTGACATTCCGGAAATTGGTCGTATACTAATCGCATCCGATTTATCGAGATTGGCTGGAGCGGGATTCCCGGGATGTGTCTCTCCCTTTCGACAAGATTTTCTCTCCTCCATGACTTCACACGCGATTGAACTGCGCCGCGTCTCCAAACGCTTCCCCAACCCGGGCGGCGGGGAGGTGATCGCGGTTAATGACGTCTCGCTCGAAATCCTCGATGGCGAGTTCTTCTCCCTGCTTGGCCCCTCCGGCTGTGGGAAGACCACCACCCTGCGCATGATCGCCGGGTTTGAACTGCCGTCCTCCGGAGAGATCTTCATCCACGGGGAATCGATGGGGTCAATCCCCCCGTTCAACCGACCAGTCAACACTGTTTTCCAGCATTACGCCTTGTTTCCCCACATGAGCGTGGGTGAGAACGTCGGCTTTGGCCTGGAAATGAAGAGCATCCCCAGGTCCGAGATCAAAGCGCGCGTTGCGGAGGCCCTGCGGATGGTGCGGCTCTCCGGTCTGGAAGACCGCCGACCGAACCAGCTCTCCGGTGGGCAGCAACAGCGAGTCGCTGTGGCCCGCGCCCTGATCAACCGCCCCGAAGTGCTCTTGCTCGATGAGCCGCTCGGCGCCCTCGACCTCAAACTGCGAAAAGAGATGCAGCTCGAACTGAAGACCTTGCAGCGCGAGGTGGGCATCACTTTCATCTACGTCACCCACGATCAGGAAGAAGCCCTGACGATGAGCGACCGCATCGCCGTGATGAACAACGGGATGGTCCAGCAGGTCGGCACTCCGGCGGCGATCTACGAGCAGCCGGCGAACCGGTACGTCGCGGACTTCATCGGTGAATCGAATCTGCTGGATGGAATCGTTTTGAGCCAGAATGGCAGCTCCGTGGAGGTCGACCTGGGAGACGGACTGGTTGTACATGCGACCTCTCAATCGAAGCTCGACCGCGACCAGAGGGTCTCGGTCTCGGTGCGCCCCGAAAAGATGAGCCTGAAGGATGCCTCCCCGGGCGACAACCGGTTTGCTGCCCGCGTCGATGAGATCGTCTACCTCGGCACGGACACCAGCTTCAGGGTTTGCCTGCCGGGAGGCCGGCTGGTGCGCGTCCGCCAGCAAAATAATGCGCCCGAAGCGCAGGTCCAGGTACGCGTTGGGGAGCAGGTGGAGGTCAGCTTCCCGGTGAACGCCGCCCGGGTGCTGGTGGATTAGGCCGTGCTAGACTTTTTCCGCCGCAGGAAAGGTCTCCAGCTCTCCGGCTTGCTCGCCCCCGGGATGCTGTGGTTGCTGCTCTTCTTCAACCTGCCGCTCCTGATCGTACTCTTCATCAGCCTGGTCGAGCGCGGGCGGGCCGGGGGGATCAGGATACCGGTCACTTTCACCCTCGGGAATTATCTGGGCTTCTTCGACCCACTCTACCTGGGCATCTTCTGGCACTCGGTGCGCATTGCCCTTATCGTGACCCTTGGCTGCGTCCTCATCGGCTATCCTCTGGCGTACTTCATCACGCGGCGCGACCGCCGTTGGCGAAACGCTCTGCTCCTGGTGGTGATCATCCCATTCTGGACGAATTTCCTGGTGCGCACTTACGCCCTCAAGTCGGCTTTAGCCACGGACGGGCTGATCAACACCCTGCTGGTCGGCGGCAGTGTGATCGACCAGCCGTTGAACCTCCTGTTCAACGAGTTCGCGGTGGTGCTTGGGCTGATCTATGGGTACCTGCCTTTCGCGGTGCTGCCCCTGTACGCTTCGATAGAAAAATTCGATTTCACCTTGATGGAGGCGGCTGCCGACCTGGGCGCGAGCACGCGCCGGGCTTTTCTGCGCGTCATGCTGCCCATGACGATGCCCGGCGTCGTCGCGGCCTTCGTGCTCGTGTTCGTCCCTGTGGTGGGCGCTTACATCACGCCCGACCTCCTGGGAGGCGGCAAAGTCGAGATGATCGGCACTCTGATCAACCGGCAGTTCGGCGTGGCGCGCAACTGGCCTTTTGGTTCTGCGATCTCGTTCATCTTGATGGTGCTCGTTCTGATCGGCGTGATTGCTTATTTTCGGTCAGGCAACGAGTCACAGCGCGCTTTATGAACATCCCCCTCGCTTCCCGCCTCGAACACGCTCCCCCGAAGCCGCGCCTTGCGGTGCGTCTGGGAAACGTCCTGCTGGGGAGCAACGCTGCGCTGGCTTTCGCCTTCCTTTATCTGCCGGTCTTCATCTTAATCGTCTTTTCCTTTAACAACACGCGCTCAGTGGCTATCCTGACCGGCTTCTCCTTCGAGTGGTATCTCCGCCTGGCGGACAACACGGAGCTGCTCGACGCCGCCCGCAACAGCCTGATGGTCGCCCTGGTCAGCACTGCCCTGTCGACAGCCATCGGCACTTTGACCGCCCTGGCGATGGACCGCTACCGGTTCCGCCTGCGCACCGCGTTCGACGCCAACCTCTACCTGCCGATCGTTATCCCCGAGATCGTGATGGGGATATCCCTGCTGCTGTTTTTCAATCAGGCGCTCTTCCCCTTTATCCAGACCCTGACCGGTTACCGCCCGTCCACCGGCCTGCACACCATCACCATCTCGCACATCGCCTTCAACATCCCCTTCGTGTACGTCATCGTGCGCGCCCGGCTGGCGGATTTCGACCGCACGCTGGAGGAAGCCGCCCAGGACCTGGGCGCAGACGAGTGGCGCACGTTCAGCCGCATCACCCTGCCGCTGCTCATGCCGGGCATCATCGGCGGTGCGCTGCTCGCTTTCACCCTCTCCCTCGATGATTACCTGATCACCGTCTTCACCAAGGGGGTGACCTCGCAGACGATGCCGATCTACATCTACAGCCTGGTGCGCCGCGGGGTGACCCCGGAGATCAATGCCCTCTCCACTGTGCTGCTTGTTGGCTCGATCGGCCTGGTCGCATTATCGCAGACCGCCCAGAGCGGCGTGGCGCTCTACACGCGCAGCATGGCCCTTGGCGTCGCGGCTGGCGCAGTAGCCTTCCTTCTGTATAGCCTGGCAGGCCAGATCGGGCCGGGGACATATTCAGCGACAAGCCTGCTCCGCGCTGCCCTGCTACTGGGGGCGGTCCTCTGGGCGCGCACCCCGGCCCGGAACTGGTACACCGAATTCATCCCCACAAACCCGTCCGGGAAAATCCTGGCCTGCTTGATCCTGTTAGTTGTGATCGTGGCAACTGTTGTGTCGTTGCAGCTCCTGCTGGGATAAACAGGTCGTCGGTTCGTTCTCACGAAAAAATCAAAAACCTGGAGGTGAAAAGTGAATAGAAAAGGTTTTTACGCCCTGGGAATCGTATTCCTTCTGCTTTCTGCCTGCAGTCAGGCGACTCCGGAAGCGCCCGCTGAGACTGAGGCGCCTGCGGAAACCGGCGAAGTCTCTGGTCGCTGCGGGGACGCTTCGCAGCTGTCCGCCGAGCTCAACCTGTATACCTGGGTCGAATACATTGATCCGGCTATCAAGGAACAGTTCGAGGAGGAGTGCGGCGTGCGGATCAACGAGACGAACTTCGACTCGAACGAGACCCTGCTCGCTACACTGCAGGCCGGCGGCACGGGCTACGACGTGATCGTGCCGTCCGATTACATGGTGCAGATCATGATCGAAGAAGGCATGCTCCAGGAGCTCGATTTCAACGTCATCACAAACATCCTGCACATGAATCCGGTGAATGTCAACCAGTATTTCGACCCTGAGCAGAAGTACACCGTGCCTTACTTCTGGGGTACGTCCGGCCTTGCCGTGGATACCACCGTGATCTCCGAACCCCAGGACAGCTGGGCGATGGTCTTTGAGCCGGAGCCGGAGGTCTGCGGGCAGATCAGCATGCTGGACGACGAACGCGAGACCCTGGGGGTAGCTCTGATGTACCTGGGCTACAGCATCAATGACACTGACCCCACCCACCTGGAGGAGGCCAAGAACCTGCTCATCGCGCAGTCCAGATGCGTTAAGGCATACGACAGCCAGACTAACGACGACCTGATCGTCTCCGGGGAGACGGTCATCTCCCACATCTGGACGGGTGACGCCATCCTGGCAGGAGATCCTGAATTCGGTGGCCGGGAGGGGATCGTCTATGTCATCCCCGAGGAGGGCTGCACCATCTGGCAGGACAACCTGGCCGTCCCGGTCGGCGCTCCGAACGCCTACACCGCCATGGTATTCATTAACTATCTCTCCGATCCGGAGATCGCCGCCCAGAACACTGAGTTCGTGGGGTACGGCACGCCGAACGAATCTGCGAAAGAGTTCATGGATCCGGAGATCCTCGCCAACGAGGGCATCTACCCATCGGATGAGGTCGCTGCCCGGCTGCAGTGGATCGAAGACGTCGGCGATGCGCTGGAGATCTATGACCGCATGTGGACCGAGTTCAAGGCTGCGGCCGGCAGCGGCGGCTGACCACAGGTCGCCTCCATGCGTGACCACGTTGAAGCCCTCTCCTACGCCCGGCGCTGGATTGATATTATCCACAAGAAAGGTCTGACCCCGCGCGAGGCCGAGGAGATCGTAGAAGAGACCCTGGAGAACTTCGCGGCGCACTACAACCAGGGCTTCCTGGAATACCGAAAATCGGTCACAGAGCAAGACGGGTTCGCCGCCACGGAGTGGACGGGCCACGGCGCAATCGTCGAGGACGTATTCGGGCGGCAGTGGATCGACTGCCTGGGCGGGTACGGCCTGCTTGATTTAGGGTGGTCGCATCCCAGGGTCGTCGAGACCGTGCAGGCCCAGCTCTCCCGCACGCCGATGCCCAGCCAGGAGCTGCTCGACCCACTGCGCGGCGTCCTGGCCCGCCTGCTGGCGCGGATCACCCCCGGTGACATCGAGTGCTTTTTCTTTGCCGCCGGCGGCACCGAGGCGGTGGAAGGCGCCATGAAGCTCGCCAAGCTGTTCACAGGGCGTAGCGGGTTCATTGCCGCGTTGCGCGCCTTCCACGGCAAGAGCCTGGGTTCGCTGAGTCTGATGGGTAAATCGGATTTCCGCCGTCCGGCTGCCCCGCTTTATCCCTATGTGTCCTGGGTACCCTTTGGCGACGCGGATGCTGTCGCCCAGCAGCTGGAGATCGCCGCTACGGTCGGCCTGGACATCGCGGCGGTGATCATGGAACCGATCCAGGGAGAAGCCGGCGCCATCGTCCCCCCAGACGCCTTTTGGCCGCGCCTGCGGCAATTGTGCACGGATCACGACGTCCTGCTGATCGCCGACGAAGTGCAGACCGGGCTGGGGCGTACCGGGGAGCTTTGGGCGGTGGACCACTGGGGGGTCGTACCCGATATCCTCACGATGGGCAAATCGCTCGGCGGTGGGGTCATGCCTGTCTCTGCTTTCGGCGCCCGGGAGGCGATCTGGCGTGTGATGGTCGAGCCGAACCCTTTCATCCACACCAGCACAACGGGCGGCAATCCGCTGGCGTGCGCGGCCGCCATTGCTGCGATCGAGGTCACCCTGGCGGAAGACCTGCCTCGCCAAGCCGCCGAAAAGGGGAATTATTTTAAAGCCGGGCTGGAGCGCATGGCGGGGGTATATCCAGACATCTACGAGAAGATCACCGGCCGCGGACTGCTCCTCGGCCAACACTTCCACGACGCGGCAACAGGCTACCGGGTGGCGGCGGGGCTGTTCAAACGCGGCGTGCTGGTCGCCGGCACGCTGACCAACGCCAAGACTGTGCGGATCGAACCGCCAGTCTGCATCGAATACGAACAGATCGACGCTGTGTTGAACCGCCTGGAGGACACCCTGGCGGAAGTGCGCAGGGAGAAGAGCACAGGAGGCTAAACACTGACTTTTCTACATTTAAATAAAAAATTGGGGTGTTTGGGCGGGTGGCTCCCGCTCAAACACCCCAACTACCCATTCTTGAGATAACCTCTGGTTTAATTCTTCGATGGTTTTGAGACTTCAGCTTCGATGACCTTGCGTCCGTCGCCAGCTTTGATGGCGATCCGCTTCGGCTTGACTTCCTCAGCCTTGGGCAGGCGCAGCTTGAGCACGCCAGCTTCGTAGCTGGCTTCGATCTTGTCAGCCTCGACTCCGGCGGGTAGAGTGATGCTGCGAGCGAACGAACCGTACCGGCGTTCCCGCAGATGGTATCGAGCTCCTTCTGACTCCTTTTCCTCACGCACCTCGCCCTTGATGGTCAGGGTGTTGTTCGTGTAGGTGATCTCCAGGTCGTCGGGGTTGATGCCGGGCAGGGAGGCCTTGACCGTATATTCGTCCTCGGTTTCGACGACATCCAGGGCCAGGTCCCAGGAGACAGGCTGCCAGATCGAAGTGCCGCTTAATGCGCTCTCGAACAGCCGGTCCATCGTGTTGCGGATGGATAACAGTTCGCGGAAAGGATCGTATCGAGTAAGCATGGTTACACCTCCAATTGGCAAAGGATTTCTTAATTACGTTCACAATCCTAGCCGGATTCTGTAAGAATCCCATCGGCGGAGTGTATGTATTTTGTTAAAAAATGAGCTGCCTACATTTCGTTGGGGTCGAAGACGACGACCTCTTTGCCGGTCAGCTTCTCTTCAATCTTGGCTGCGATCAGCTCCAGGTGGCCCGAGTTCGCAACATAGTCCAGGTCGTCGGCAGGGACGGTGAGTACCGGGCAGGCGCTGAATCCCGCAATCCAAGCTTCGTAGAGCTCGTTGAGCTGCGCCAGATATTCGGGGGTAATGGTCCGCTCATAGTCGCGCCCGCGGCGGGCAATCCGGCTTACCAGGGTCGGAACGGAGGCGCGCAGGTAAACGACCAGGTCGGGAGGGGGCAGGAAATCCGTCAGCACTTCGTAGAGTTCGCGGTAGGCGCGGTAATCCCGCTCCTGGATATGTCCCTGCCGGTAGAGGTTGAGAGCAAAGATCTCAGCGTCTTCATAGACGGTCCGGTCCTGGATGACTGAAGTGGGGTGGTCCAGCAGCTGGCGGTGAGTCCGCAGGCGGTGGGTGAGGAAGAAGATCTGTGAGTGGAAAGCCCAGGCGCGCATATCCGCATAAAAATCCGCCAGGTAAGGGTTTTCAGCGACCGGCTCATAGAAAGGCTGCCAGCCGAGGTGGTGGCAGAGCAGGGCGACCAGGGTCGATTTTCCAACCCCGATGTTCCCGGCGACGGCGACGAACTTTTTCATCTGATCAATCCTCTACTGTGGGCACCAGGAATGCAGCTGCCTGACCCTGCTCATCGTCCATGACCAGGCTCAATGTGTGCGCTGGGCGGTACGCGCTGACCGGGATCAGCCGCAGGCAGGAAGAATTGATAGAGGGGAGGTATTCCTCGAGGACGTTAGGGGTGCGGTAGAAGAAATCTCGGTTGAAGACCACGTCCGGGTCATCCAGGTAAATGGCGAGCGGGTAGATGTTCGCTTCGATCAGGTCCTGGAAAAAGTGCGTGCCAAAGGAAGGCTCTGGCTCCAGGCCGATCTCTCTGCCCGTGATCTCGACCAGCGCCCTGGTGTTGTAGATATCTGAATAGCCGATAAAGACCCCCAGATCGGGGTTACGGGTGCCCCACCGTCCCGGACCGATGCAAATGAAGGATCTGCCGACCAGGGCGGCGTTAAGCTTGCTGATGGTGCGCCCGACTCCGGCTCGGGCCGTCTCAGTGGGCAAGGCAAAGTAAGCCTCGGGTGAAACAAAAACTACGTACTCGATCCCATCCACCCGCCCGCGGGGGACCATGCGCTGAGTGGAAAACACGATGTCCTCCTGAGGGATGTCCTTGGGAAGATATACGTCGCTCTCGCGCAGGTGGCTTAACGGGCGGCATTGCAGGAGGTAGATCTCCACGTTGGGCTGCGTGTTCTGCGGATCCGTGATCTTGACGGTGAACTCCGTGTCAACGGGGGCGTGATAATGAGTCTCGAGCGTCTTCAGCACTTTGCGCAGCCGCTCGCCGAGCTGGGTCCGGCGCAGCAGCTCATCGAAGGTCAGGACCAGCTGACTCGTCTTTTCGCCCATCAACAGGCTGTGGATCGGTGCCAGGTACCCGCCCTGGTCGACCTGGGCCAGGTAGCGCAGGACAGGGTAATGGGGGTCCAGCACTTCCGTGATGGGCAGGGTCTTGAGGACGTTGTCGTTGAGGTCGATCAGATCGACGAATTTCTGGGAGTACAGGCGAATGGCTTTTGAGGAAGCTTCAGGGTGGAGGAGGGGATGGCTCAAAGCGACCAGACGCGGATAATCGTTACCAACGCGTTCCACCGCCCGGGTGCCCAACCCCCACACCAGCCGGACGAAGCCATCCTCCCGGCGGATGATCGGAGACCAACGGTAAAGGTTACGGCTGAAGGCGACGCCGGCCGCATGTGGGAGGAAGTAACGCCCAAAGCGTTCTCCCTGCACAACCTGGATCAGGATTGCCATGCGCTCGTCGTAGTCCTGCAGCCCCTTACTGCGGCGGTAAAGCAGGGCATCTGGATTAAGGGTGCTGGCATAAACCTGGGTGATGGCCCGGATCAACTGCCGGCGATTCTCTTCAGGCGCGCCCTGGTTCGGGCAGAAGACGCTGTCGTATTTGCCGGCGAAGGAGGTCCCAAAGTTATCTTCGAGCAGGCTGGAGGAGCGGACGATTAACGGCTGGTCGCCGATGGAATCCAGCAGCTTATCCAACTCTTCCTGGATATCGAGCGGGAACTCCCCCCGCAGGTATTCCTCCCGAAGCTGGGGATACTCAGCGCGGATCTGCTCTTCGGATTTGTATTTTTGGTCGTTCCAGTGCATCAGGTTGTTCACCGCCATGAAGGAGTACATCACGTCGGCCCCGATGAAGTAGGATTCCGGGATGCGCAGATAGGCAAGGACTTCCTCGCCAGCCACCTCGCTGAGGATGCGGAGGGCGAGCAGCATCCCGGCAGCCTTCCCGCCGATCTTCCCCTGGCCAATCTTGCGCTTTTTGATCTCAGCCAGGTCAGCGACGGTGAACCAGTCCCTGGCGATGTTGATGTAAGCCAGCTGATCACTGATCATGCGGCGGATCAGGACGACCTTGATCTCGCGCAGGCGGGCTTCGGCTCGCTGCCGCTCGCTGAGAGGCAGCTTCTCGATGGCGAGCGCCTGCTCGAAAAGCATGTTCTGCGGAGCGAGCTCGGGGTTGAACGAGACCAGCAGGTCGTCGGCCTGGGCGCCGCGCTCGGCGAGGACGTCGCGCACGATTTGTTCAAAGAGCTCATGCGGCAGGTTGTATGCGAAGTAAAAGTCGGTCAGGTGGCTGCGGATGCTTTCCAGCCTGGTTTCCCACACTTCCACTGGCTCTTCCTGGAAGGGGTTGTGCAACCCCTCCCGCGCCTGGGATTCGATGGCGCGGTCGCGCACCTCGGCTTCAAACTGCTGGGGAGTAATGACGCCGCGCTCGAACAGCTCTCGCCGCATGCGCGCCCGGATCCGCACCTGGAGGATCGGGTACTGGGCTAACGCTGTATATATCCGTTGAACGCGGTCCGTCGAAGCTGAGGGAAGGGTCATGGACTGCTCAGATGGGCGAACTTAGAAAATTGGCGCGTGAGGCGGATGCCAACGTGCCAAAGCGAACGGAGAGACGGTGGTGAGGAGGCAGCTCAGCTGCCCAGGTGCATCGGCATGATCACGTGCAGGAAGTTGTCTTCGCCGACCGGGCGAATGACACCTGGCGCAGTGTCCAGGCTGGTCTCCAGCGCCACCTCCGGAGTGCGGATCACATCCAGGACTTCCAGGAGAAATCGAACGTTAAAGGCGATCAGCAGCTCTTTTCCATCGACAGTCGCGATGATTTCCGTCTGGCTGGAGCCTGTCTCCTCGGATTGACCGGTGATCAGCAGATTGCCAGGCTTCAGTTCACCTCCGGGGGTGATATTGATGCGCGTGATGTGCGAGCCTTCGCGGGCAAAGATTTCGGCCTGTTTGCAGGCTTTGTGAAACTGAGAGGTTGATACCACGCTGCGTGTCTGGTAGCTGCGCGGGATGATCTGTTCATAATCTGGGAAGCTGCCCTCGATCAGTTGCGAGACCAGCTCGACATCCTTCATGCGAAAGATGATCTGGCCACGGCCCGGCGGCAGGAGCATGGTGACGGTCTGGTCAGCCTCGCCCCGTTTCTGCAGGGCGTCGCTGGCGATGCGGGCGAGCTCGACCAGCGCGCGCGCCGGGACGACGGCACTGATGGAACGCGAGACGGTCGAAGGGAGCAGCGTTTTGCGCACAGAGAGGCGGAAACCATCTGCTGCAGCCATCGTCAGGTTGCTGCCATCTGCACCAGCGGGTGAGCTGACTTTCAGCAAGACGCCGGTCAGGATGGGACGGGCTTCGTCGGTCGAGGCACTGAAGGCGACCTGCTGGATCATCTCTTTGAACTCTGCCAGGTTGATCTCGATCGCGTCTGCCGAGTCGGGGGATGTGACCGGCGGGAATTCCTGGGAATCGATGCACTTGAGATCGGTGTTCGAGGAGCCGCAGCGCACGTTCAAGGTCTGGGTGCGGACGCTCAACGTCAAATCGACCTGCTGCTCCGAGAGTGTGTTTACCAGTTCGGTGAAGGTGCGCGCGGGTACCGTCGTTGACCCTTCCTCATTGATCTTGGCGCCGATCCAACAGGTGATCCCCAGCTCCAGGTTAGTGGCTGAAAGGCGCAGGCGGCCTTCATCGGTGGCGATCAGGACATTCGACAGCACGGGAAGCGTGCTGCGCGGCGATACAGCCCTGGAGACGATGTTCAGTCCATGAGCCAGATTCTCCTGAAGGACGGATACATTCATAATCGCTGACCTCCAACTGCGTTCTGATTATGTCGCGTGGGTTCTAATGAGTATACATCGAGTGCCGTAAAACTGCCAGATGGTTCGCTCATGCAGGAAGAAATCCGCATAGATTTAAGAAAAACCAGGTTGACAATTTCCGCACACCAATCTAAACTTATGAAGTAGAGAAATCCTTCACGAAGCCGGGAAGAAGCTCTCTTTGCAGGAGCCCAGATTGCCTCCATCTACGAAAAAAGAGCCGATCAAAGTGTTGGTGGTTGAGGAAACGCCGCCAGTGGATAATCCCTGGTTTCAGGTTGTCTCGATTGGAATTAATTCGGGGCAGTTTGCGGCGCGGCGCGTCCAGAGCCTGACGAACGCCCTTTCTGTCCTCGAACAGGAGCCATTCGATGTGATCATGCTCGACTTGAGCCTGCCGGATTCCCGGGGTTTGGGAACATTTAGCGAGGTTTTCGGCCGGGCTCCGGAGCTGCCGATCGTGGTGACTTCGGCTTTCGAAGACAAATCTGAGGCGGTCGAAGTCCTGCGAGAAGGCGCTCAGGATTATCTCATTAAAGGGGAGATGAATACCACGCAGCTGCGGCGAGCATTGATCTTCGCCATCGAACGAAACCATTCCCGGCTGATCCTCCAGCAACTCTCATTCTACGATGAGCTGACCGGGCTGCTCAACCGCCGGGGATTTATTTCGATGGCGCACCCCCAGCTGAAGATCGCGCAAAGAGAGAATTGGGAGCTCGTCATCCTGTTCGCCGACCTGGATGGCTTGAAGAACATCAACGATAGCTTCGGCCACACGGAGGGCGATCGTGCCCTCAAATCGGTGGCGATGATCTTGAAAGAGACCTTCCGGACTTCGGACCTGATCGCACGCCTGGGGGGAGATGAGTTCATCGTGATGGCGCTCAATGCGCCGGCGACCGGGGTGCAGAAAATGATGAATCGCCTGCAGCAAAACATTGGGAATCATAATGCGCACAACCGCTACTACCAGCTCTCTCTGAGCATCGGCGTCGCGCAGTTCGATCCCCACCAGGGGCTCACCCTGGAGGAGATGATTATTCAGGCAGATAAAGCCCTGTACGAGAATAAGCGGCGCAAAATGTGAGTCGGAGATGTTCCGGAGGTGAACACCGCCGGAGCTGGTTGGGGGGGACAACCAGCCCCGGCGGATGTTTATATTATCTCACCAAAAGACAGGCGTTGCGGCGGCTTGATCTGGCAGCATCAGTAACATCCCGTCCGATAAGCCTGGCAGATTCATCCCCCAATTGCCAGCCATTTCCCGGCGTGGTAGAATGTTATTAATTCGTAATGTGGCTAAATATCTGGAGGTTTTGACAGTATGGAGAAGCAAGTAGCTACGTTTGCTGTCAAGAAGGGCCTGGCTCAGATGCTCAAGGGCGGCGTGATCATGGACGTGGTCACCCCGGAGCACGCCCGTATCGCTGAAGACGCCGGCGCGGTGGCGGTAATGGCGCTCGAGCGCGTCCCAGCAGACATCCGTGCACACGGCGGCGTGGCGCGCATGAGCGACCCGGAGCTGATCCTGCAGATCATGGACACGGTCACTATCCCGGTGATGGCGAAGGTCAGGATAGGCCACTTCGTCGAAGCCCAGATCCTGGAAGCCATTGGCGTAGACTACATCGATGAATCGGAAGTGCTGACTCCGGCGGATGAAGCGCACCATATCAACAAACACGAATTCAAAGTGCCCTTCGTCTGCGGCTGCCGGAACCTGGGCGAAGCGCTGCGCCGGATCGGCGAAGGGGCAGCCATGATCCGCACCAAGGGCGAAGCCGGCACGGGGGATGTGGTCGAGGCGGTGCGCCATGCGCGAGCCGTCCTGGGCGAGATCCGCCGTCTGCAGCACATGCCCGAAGAGGAGCTGATGAGCTACTCTAAGGAGATCGGAGCGCCTTACGAGCTGGTGCTCGAGACCCGCGCCCTGGGCCGCCTGCCCGTGGTGAACTTTGCCGCCGGCGGCATCGCAACCCCCGCCGATGCGGCGATGATGATGCAACTGGGCATGGACGGTGTCTTTGTCGGGTCGGGAATCTTCAAATCCGGCGACCCGGCAAGGCGCGGCGCGGCCATCGTCAAGGCTGTGACCCACTACAACGACCCCTACATCCTGGCCGAGGTCAGCCGGAACCTGGGCGAACCCATGGTCGGCCGGCAGGTCTCCGCCATCCCTGAGACGGAACTGATCGCCGGGCGAGGCTGGTAGCCGCTCGATTGTCGTTTATGCGGATCGGTGTACTTGCACTTCAAGGAGATTTCGCGGAGCATCTCAGCATCCTCAAGCGTCTCGGGGTCGAAGCAGTCGAAGTCCGGCTCCCCGGGCACCTGGCGGAACTGGATGGCCTGATCATCCCCGGCGGGGAATCGACCACAATCGGCAAGCTGGCTGGTGATTATGGCTTGATCGAACCGTTGCGAGAGTTTGGGCGAGAAAAAGCCATCTGGGGCACCTGCGCCGGGGCAATTTTCCTATCGAAGGATGCCAGGCGCCAGCAGCCTCTGCTAGAACTGATGGACATCACGGTGGAGCGCAATGCCTTCGGCCGCCAGGTGGCCAGCTTCGAGATCGACCTGGAGGTCCCGGCCCTGGAGAAGGTAGGATCGAACCAGCATCTTTTCCATGCGGTCTTCATTCGCGCGCCGTTGATCGAGAAAGTCGAGCCCCCGGCGCGCGTGTTGGCGACCCTGCCCGACGGAGCGATCGTCGCTGCGGAGCAGGGCCGGCTGCTGGCGACTGCCTTCCACCCGGAGCTGACTGGGGATGACCGCTTTCACCGGTATTTCTTACGGCTGGCAGGGTAAGCCAGGTCTCTCATGCACATCCGACCGTTCGATTGGCGCGACCTGCCCATCCTGCTCCGCTACCGCAACCAGGGCCTGTTTTTCGACAACGCAGCGATCCTGACGCGTGGGGAGATGATCGTCCCTGCCGGTGCGATGCTCTCTTACTTTGCTCCCGCCACCGGGATATTTACGCTCCTCTGCGCCGATAAACAACACTGCGCGGTGCCGCTGCTGGGCCAGATCACCCACACCCAGGGAGAGCAGATCGCCCGACTCTCATTCCTGGCGCCCGAATCGGCCCTCGAGTCCGGGGGGCTCCAGGCCATGCTCGATCATATGATCCAGTACATCGGGGCGCGGGGGGCGCTGCACCTGGTTGCCGAGGTGGACGAGCGGACGCCGGCCTTCGAAACCTTGCGAAGCGCTGGATTTGCCGTCTACATCCGCCAGCGAGTCTGGCGGATTGCAGAAGATTTTGAAGGCGGTTCCGGAGGACGGTTCTGGCGGACCGGGAGCGATCGGGACATGATCGCCGTCCGCTCGCTCTACAACACGCTGGTCCCCGGTCTGGTGCAGCAGGTCGAACCGATGCCGACCAGCCACCTGCATGGCCTGGTCTCTGAACAGGACGGGGAGGTGTTGGCTTACGTGGAGGTCAAGAGCGGTTCCCGGGGGACCTGGGTGCAGCCCTTCATCCACCCGGACCTCGAGCTGGGAAACGACCGCCTCCTGGACCTGCTCGACAGGCTCACCAACAGTCGGGGGAAGCCGGTCTACCTGTGCGTCCGGTCTTACCAATCCTGGCTGGAGCACGCCCTCGAAGAACTGGGGGCCGAACCTGGCCCGGTCCAGGCTGTGATGGTCAAGCACCTGGCGATCGCCAAGCGCGTGATCCCCTCTTTTGCTCTGCCGGCGATTGAAGGGGAGACCAGCGCACCTTTTGCTCGAACGGAGATGAACGAAACGATTAAATGACACAGCGTCGAATCACAGACGATTTACAGGCTTTACTGGATGTTTTGCCCCCTCAGATCGCCCGGGCAGTCACGGAGGCGGGCGACAGTGAAGACCTATTAGAGGTGATCCTGGATCTCGGGCGGGTGCCGACGGCGCGCTTCGTCGACCGGGAAGTCGTCCTCAGCCGGTCGGAAGTCACGCACTCAGACATCGATTACGTGGTCGAACGAATTGGGGAATTCGACAGCGATAACCGCGCCGGGCTGGAGCGCACGCTGCACCGCATCTCAGCCATCCGGAACCGGCGCGGGCATATCGTCGGCCTGACCTGTCGGGTTGGCCGGGCCGTGTACGGCACCACCGACATCATCAAGGACCTGATCGAGAGCGGCAAGAACCTGCTGCTCCTGGGCCGGCCTGGCATCGGCAAGACGACCCAGCTGCGCGAGGCGGCGCGCATCCTGGCAGAGACGCGCCGGGTGGTGGTTGTGGACACCTCCAACGAGATCGGCGGGGATGGCGACGTGCCGCATCCCGCTGTCGGCCGGGCGCGACGCATGCAGGTCGCCACACCTGCCCTGCAGCACGAAGTAATGATCGAAGCGGTCGAGAACCACAACCCGGAAGTGATCGTCATCGACGAGATCGGCCGCGAGCTGGAGGCTGCTGCAGCGCGCACTATCGCCGAGCGCGGCGTACAGCTGATCGGCACCGCGCACGGCAACACCCTGGAAAACCTGCTCCTCAACCCGACCCTCTCAGACCTGGTGGGGGGGATCGAATCGGTCACGCTTTCGGACGAGGAAGCCCGCCGCCGCGGCACGCAGAAGACGGTCCTCGAGCGCCGCTCCCCGCCCACTTTCGACGTGCTGATCGAAATCCAGACTCGGGACCGGCTGGCGGTGCACAACGACGTGGCCGAGGCAGTGGATGCGCTGCTGCGCGGCTACCCGCTGCCGCCTGAGATCCGCACACGAGGCCCGGGTGGAGAAATCAAGATCGAAAGACCAAGCGCGGCGGTGTTCCCGCGCCAGGCCATCCCGTCCCAGGCGGGCTTTCGCCGGACGGCCAATGGAGGTCCGCGGCGATTTGGGGGTCCGGTCCAGGAAGAGGTGCCCGCCGCCAGCGCATCCAACAACCAGCGTGGCGATGGTCAGCTGCGGACGGTCCGCATTTACGCTTACGGCGTGGCGCGCAACCGCCTGGTCCAGGCTGCCAAGCGGATCGGCGTCCCCATCCTGGTCGTGAAAGACGTCGGCGAAGCAGATGTCCTGGTCACCCTGCGGTCTTATTACCGCAACCGCCAGCGCACCCTCCTCGACGCTGAAAATCGCGGCATGCCGATCCACGTTCTGCGGTCCAACACCGTCAACCAGATGCAGCAGTTCCTGAGCGACCTGTTTAACCTGTCCCGTGAAGGCCCGGACGAGCAGAGCGTGGAGAGCGCGCTGAGCGAGACAGAGGGCGCCATCAATGCCGTGCTGAACGGCGAGCGCTGGGTGGAACTACCCCCCGCCTCCGCCTACATCCGCCGTTTGCAGCACGAGATGGCCCGCCAGTACAACCTGACCTCGCATTCCTACGGAAAAGAGCCCTACCGGAGAGTGAGGATATTTCGGGAATGAGTATTGAAGGGCAGGAGTTGGGGATCAGGGGTTAGGATTTATGAATCAGCAGCCCTGATTTGCAATTCCTGATAGATGATGTTCATCACCCTCGAAGGCCCCGACGGCAGCGGTAAGACCCTGCACCTCCCCTCCCTGGCGGAATATCTCCGCCAGCAGGGCTACGCCGTCCTCACCACGCACGAACCTGGCGGGACGCCGATCGGTGACCAGATCCGTGAGGTCCTGCACCGCCTCGACAACGTCGCAATGCACCCCCGGGCGGAAGTCCTGCTCTACCAGGCAGCCCGCGCCCAGCTCGTCGAGCAGGTGATCCGCCCCCACCTGGCCAGCGGCGGGATCGTCATCAGCGACCGTTACGCCGATTCCACCCTGGCCTACCAGGGTTACGGGCATGGTCTGGATCTGGATGCGGTCAGGTCGCTGATCGCCTTTGCCACCGGCGATCTCAAGCCGGATCTGACCCTGCTGCTGGATGTAGATGCGGAAGCTGGCCTGCGCCGTAAATTGAAAGTCGGCGAGTGGAACCGGCTGGATGCGTATCCGCTCGAGTTCCACCGCAGAGTGCGCGCCGGTTACCACCAGCTCGCCCGGGCGGAGCCGGAGCGCTGGGTCGTGATCGACGCGGCCCAGCCGCCGGAGACTGTTCAGGCAGCCCTCCGGCGCGTCGTCCTCCAGAGGCTGAAAGCAAAAGAGAAGGCTTAAGGCGCAGCCCCGCCTCTCTTCCCACCCAGGCTCGTTACGCGTCGCTGATCACTCGCCAAACTCCCTTTCCCCCATCTCCCCGGCGCCCAGGTCGGGCATCGATTCCTCGATTTCATCAGGGCTTTGGCCGGCTTCCAGGCGGTCGATGACCTCGTCGAATTCCGGCCCCATGTCTTCGCCCATCTCCGAGCTCATCTGCCGCATCATGCGCGCCATCGCCTGCGGGTCGTCTTCCAGCCCGGCCAGTTTTGACGGGTCAGCCAGGTCTTCCAAACGGCTGTCTTCGGAGCGCGCCACGCGCACCCGACCGATGCGTCGCTGGACCCGTTCGCTGTTACAATGGGGACAGCTGACCGGCTGCTTGCCATAATCTTGATAAGACAGGTATACTACGAAGCGGCGGTTGCAATTCAAACACCGGTAGTCATAATTGGGCATCTCGGATACCTCCCGTTTAGATTACCAGCGCACCCGATTATACCCTCAGATGAGGTGGATGAGCCATGTGCTCTGAATCAGATCCCTTCAACCCGCGCCAGACCGAACCGCTGCTGATCGTGATCTCCGGCCCTTCCGGCGTCGGGAAAGATTCCGTCATCCAGCGGATGAAGGAGCGCAAACTGCCCTTCCACTTCGTGGTCACGGCGACCACGCGCCCGCCGCGCCAGGACGAGGTGAACGGGCAGGACTACTTCTTCGTGTCCTCGGACGAATTCGCGGAGATGATCGAGAAGGGCGAGCTGCTGGAATATGCCATCGTGTACAACGACTATAAGGGCATCCCAAAGGAGCAGGTGCGTCAGGCGCTGGCGAGCGGGGTAGACGTGGTGATGCGCGTCGATGTCCAGGGGGCCGCCAGAATCCGCGAGCTTTCTCCGGAGGCGCTGCTGATCTTTCTGACCACCGAGGACGAAGACGAAATGATCCGGCGCCTCAAGACGCGCAAGTCAGAGACCCCCGAGGGGATTAACTTGCGCATTGCCACCGCCCGTCAGGAAATGAAGCGTCTCCATGAGTTCGATTATGTGGTCGTGAACCGGGAGTGCCGGCTGGACGAGGCCGTCGATTCAATCCTGGCGATCATCCAGGCCGAGCACCAGCGTGTCCGGCACAGAAAGGTAACCCTTTGACCCAAGACACCCCTCCATCCCGATTCCAGCCCGAATCCACCTTTCCCGAGTACCGTCAGGGAGCCGCGCCCCAGAGTCCCTATCCAGGGCAGCGCATCCTCCTCAACACGCCCCAGACCCGCCCGATCGTGACCTCCACCCTGCTCGTCATATCGATCCTGGTTTTCCTCCTGCAGCAGGTCAGCATTTACATGACTGGCGGGCTTGACCTGGTCGCCAACCTGGGCTTGAAGGTCAACGAACTGATCCTGGCGGGGGAATTCTGGCGCCTGATCACGCCGACATTTCTGCACGGCTCTCTCCTCCACCTGGGCTTCAACATGTACGCCCTGCTGATCTTCGGCCCCGGCCTGGAGCGCTATTACGGCCACGGCCGGTTTCTGCTGCTCTACCTGCTGGGTGGTTTCGCGGGAAACGTGGTCTCGTTCATGTTTTCGGCGTCGCCGTCCCTGGGGTCTTCGACGGCGATTTTTGGCCTGCTGGGGGCGGAGGGCGTTTTCCTGTACCGGAACCAGCAGGTGTTCGGCGGGGTTGCGCGCCGGGCATTGAGCAACATCATCCTGATCGCCATCATCAACCTGGCGATCGGCCTTTCGCCCGGGATCGATAACTGGGGCCACCTGGGGGGGCTGGTCGGCGGCACGCTTTTCGCCTGGCTCGGGGGACCGATTTTGAAGTTGGAGGGCTTTTACCCGGTGGTAGGCGTGGTGGACGAACGGGAATGGCGGGACGCCGTGTGGGCCGCGCTGGTGGATGGCGGCCTGTTCGGAATCCTGGTCATCGCGACGATCTACATACGCAGCGGCTGAGGGACCGCGCTTCGTTTTCCTAGTTCTAAATCTCAGGCTCCAGGGGCGTGAAAACTGGGGGGCGCTTTTCGAGGAATGCCGTCACCCCTTCTCGGTATTCGCTGCCGCGTCCGGCGATGTCCTGGTTGTGGGCTTCGTAGTCCAGCACCCTTTCCAGATTCGCGAGCACGGCGCGGTTGAAGTCCCGCTTGGCCAGACCCATGGCCCGGACCGGGCCGCGCGCCAGCTCTTCAGCCCAGGCGAGGGATTGGGCAGCCAGCTCTTCAGACGGCGCCAGGCGGTTGACAAGGCCCCATTCCAGCGCCCGTTCGGCGGTGATCGGTTCGTTGGAGAAGGCAAATTCCGCGGCCCTCCCCAGGCCGATCAGCGCCGGCAGCAAGAGGGAGACCCCCGAATCCAGGCTCAACCCGATCCCCAGAAAGCCCACCACGAAGCGAGCGTCCGTGGAGGCGATGCGCAGGTCGCAGGCCAGGGCGATCCCCAGCCCCGCCCCGGCGACCGCCCCGTTGACCGCGGCGATCACCGGCTTTTCCAGGGCGCGGATCTGCAGGATCAGGGGGTTGAAGGTCTTGAGCAGGTGCCGACGGAAGGATTCGCCTTCTGCCTGAAGGACATCGTTCAGGTCCCTTCCGGTGCTGAAGAACCTGCCGCTCCCGGAGAGCAGGACGACTCGCACCTGGGGGTCGCGCCCGGCCTGTCTGAAGGCCGCCTGCAGGGCGGCGATCATCTCATCGTTGAAAGCGTTAGCCTTTGGGCGGTCCAGGGTAACGGCAAAAACTCCATCTCGCAGGTCGATGTGTACGAATTCCGAATCAGGCATGGGTCCTCCAAAAGGATGAGCTGACGCTTCGCGCCGGCGGGTTGGTCGCAGGCCAGTTTAGCAAAAATCGGGTGCTGTGAAAAGAAAGGGCCAGGCGCGCCTCCCGCACCTGGCCCGGAGAGGAGAAGAGAATCCCGGAATATATCCCGGATCTGTTGCTGCTTCCGTCACGGCCATTGAGGGCGATCCCCGTCGCCCTCTTCGCCCTCGCTGAAATCGTCGTCGTACCCCAGCTCCAGTTCGACCCCCTCGTCTGCCAGGCGGATCCAAAGTAACAGCATGTGGCCTTCATCGGTCTCGATGTAACGTGCGGCGACGATGGGCGCCTGTTGCTCAACGCCGCCCGCATCCCGGAATTCCAGGTGAATGGGCTGCCGGTGGCGCCAGGCGCGATGGCAGCGCTCGACGAGCGCCGGCCCGTTGAAAGTCCGTAGGCGGGTGAGGACGATTTCGCTCAGGTTAGGGCCCTCATTCAACCCATAGACCCACCCCTCCTGTACGGCTTCGAAGGTGGGCGGGGGGCCTTCGATGATTGTGATCTTCTCTTCCATCATGGCATTTTTCCAATGACACCGATAACTGTCGGGCTGAGCCTGTCGGGGGCAATCATACCACGATTCGAATATTTGGAAAGCTGGACCGGGAAAGGTATAATCGCTCCCGAAAGGGTATCGAATGCACAAACTGGTCATCCTCGTCGATCTGCCTCTGGAAGCGGCCGCTTTCGAGGAGGCCTGGCCGCAGTTCCTGCACCTCTCCGAGCGGATGCCCGGCCTGCTGCGGGAGGCGACCAGCCACGTCGAGTACGTCCTGTATGGCGACTACCAGCCGGCCCTGATGCACGAGCTGTTCTTCGATTCTATGGAAGCAGTCCACCAGGCGATGAGCTCCCCGGAGGGCAGGGCAGCTGGCGAGGTCCTCCAGCGCATGTCCGGCGGGCGCCTCACCCTCCTGATCGCCGATCACCAGGAGGATGACCTGGAGAACATCCGTAAGCACCAGGCCTCAACCGAGTAGGATGAGTCTCTATGGCTACTGAAGAACCTTTAGGCCCGGGGCATCTGGAACGTTTCCTGCGCGCCAGTCAGATCCCTGGGGAGATCGTTTTCCCGGGGGTCCCCACACCCACCGTCGAGGCGGCCGCGGCCGCCGTGGGCTGCGAGGCGGATGACATCGTCAAGTCGCTTCTGTTCCTGGTGGATGGAGCGCCGGTGCTCGTGATCACCTGCGGCGTGGGCCACGTCGATGGGCGCGCCCTCGCCGCTCGTTTCGGCGTGGGACGCAAGAAGGTGAAGCTCGCCGACGCGGCGACCGTGCTCCGGGAGAGCGGCTACGCCGTCGGGGCGATGCCCCCTTTCGGGCACCAGACCCGCTTCCCGACGTTTCTCGACCGGCGCGTCCTGGACCGACCGGTGGTCTACGCCGGCGGTGGAGCGGACGACGCGCTCCTGCGCATTTCCCCTCAGGTCCTCCTGACCGTCACGCAGGCCGAGCTGCTGGAGCTGTGAGGTGCGTCCCGCTCCGGCGCGCCCGTTGGAGTCCGGCTGCCCGTCCTGGTCGGGATCCTGCTCGTTGCCGGATATCAATCGTACCGCTGGTTTGCCGGCCAGGGGAGCCGGTCGCCGCGGGTGATGGCCTGGCTCCGCGACCCCGCGACGCACCCGGATTGGGCGGTCCATGGAGGTCCGCGCTGCGGGGTCGCGCCCTTCATTCTCTCGATCGATGGGTTCGATGAGAGTTCCGCAACGAGCTCGAGAACAAGCTGGACCCCCGTCCTGCCCGGGCTTGCTGGTGAATGCAAGCCGGAATCCGCCTGAGATCCCGGTCTGTCCTTAAAATTCGCCGGATCTTTCGAAGCGGAGGCCTGGCATCAATACAGTAATCGGAGCAGCTGCCGGATCAGCGCCAGGAGGATCTCGATCAAATCCAGCGGGGGTTTTTGTTCCGCAGCCGTCGGGGCCGGGGTCCCTCCGGATGCGACCCGGGTTGCGGTCGGTATTGAGGTGGAGGCAGGAGCCGGGACGGTTTCGAGGACCGGGGGTAACGTCGCGTGCGCCGCAGCAGGCAGCGCCGTGAAATATATCCCCGTGATCTTAAACGCCGATGTGTCCTGGCTCACCAGGCGGGCGTGGATCTCCAGCTTGTAGTAAGGGTAGCCTCTGGACAGCGTGGTTTCCACGGGCGGCGTCGAAGCCGTATTTGCTTTCCAAAGCCAGTCCTGGCCTTCACCCGGGGGTGGTTTTGCCTCGTATTTCAGGACGGCGTGGAAAGGTCTCCACACCTGGACCCACGGGCCTTCGGGGGTCTCGCCTCCGTTAATCGTAACCTCCGCCGGATCGATGGCGTGCGCCACCCAGTGAGCGAAATACTTTAGGCGGGTGTTCTCAGGATCTGCCGGTATGACCTGGTACAGGTAGGCGTCGGCGCCGACCCCGCCGGTCCCACCGCTCTTGCCGGGCGTCGTATTCAACCGGGCCGAGGTGCCGCAGTAACCTGGCTCACCTCCGCAAGGTCCGGCGACGAACTCGTCTGGGGAGGGGTTGGAGAGCTTCTGGCTTGTGGACCAGTATTGATTTTCGCCGGCCGCGTCCGTCCAGCCGGCCAGGGAGGACCTGGTCGGGTCAGCCGGGTCGCGGAACCAGGGGTTGTAGACCAGGTTATCGGGGGGCAATTGGTCAACCTGGTAGGCGAAAGCTGACCCGGTTGAAAACAGTGAGAGGATGGACAGGACAGTCGCGGCCAACCACAGGCGCAGGAGGTATTTCATCACGGTTTGCATTGCCAGCAGCCACAGCCGAGAATCTGAAGAGAGTTTTTTATTTAGAAGATAACTACCGTCGGTTCGGAATTACCGCCGCTTCGACTGCGTGGCGGGCATCCTCTCATTATCCGCGGGACATGACTGAGCGGAACAGGGTCAAAGTCCCGAGTTTGCGCGGGAGTTGTCGCAGAAGCCCGCCACGCCGCTCAGCGCGCTAATTTGATTTATCCCGAATTAATGTTAATAAGAAATTAGGGGAAGGTGGTGTTTTTTAGCGGTTTCACCGCTGAAAAGCACCACAACAACCCATTCATAAGATAACCTCTATTATACATCCCGTCTCAATCGCAGCCACGCCCCCCACAAGAAGGCTCCGACGATCAGCGCGTTCAGCGCCTGCCCGGCGAGGGTGCCGTAGACTCCCCAGCGCAGGATCGCCAGGATGCCGAGCGTGAACATCGAGACGATCGCCAGCAGGTTGGCGGTGAAGATCGGGCGGGAGAGGCGTGCAGCTTTGAAGGCGGTCTGCAGGGGCCAGTAAACGAACCACAGGGCGTAGAAGACGGCCATTAATACCACGCCGTCGCTGTACGCCAGGTAGGCATCGCTGTAGAACAGGCGCAGGATCGGCTCCGGGAAGAGCATCGCCAGCCCCAGGACCCCCAGCACCGGTACCCCGACGGCGAAATATACCTGGCGCAGGGTCCGGGCCAGCGCGCGCTGCCCATTCTTTTCGTAGAGGTCGGCGGCGCGCGGGGTCAGGAAGGTATCCGTCGCCCGCAGGAGCAGGTGGATGGGCGCCACCAGGTTCTGCAGGGCGCGGTACGCGCCAGCCGCGGCGAAGCTGATCAACCCGGCGGTGAGCACGGGGTAGAATTCCACCGCCACCCAATTGGCGATCGTCCCGCCGATCAACCACCGCCCGAAGTTCCAGTTCAGCTTCCAGGTTTCTTTTAGACTCAGGGCATTGCGCGCCCAATATCCTCGGGTGGACCAGATCCCCGGGAGAAGGGCCGCCAGTGAGCCCCAGGCGATGGCATCCAGCCCTGCGACTCCGGTCAGCCTGCCCTGTGAGGCCCACAAGACCATGAGCGCCAGGCGCACCGCATTCGCCAGCAGGCTGTTGACCACCGCGCCGAAGACCGCCCGGCGGGTGTAGAGCATGCGCCGCAGGTATTCCTGCAGCTGCCACCACAGGAAGGCGAACCACAGGTAGAACAGGGTCGGCCCGGCGACATCGTTCCCGGCCGCGGTCAGGACCCAGCCGCAGGCCGCAACGATCAGCGCGGAGAGCAGCGCCAGCCCGAGCTGGATCAGGCTGGTGCTGGTGGCGTAGCGCCTGAAGTCTGCCTCCCCCATGCTCGCCCCGAAGACATTCATTGGCTGGATCGTGACCCCCTCTTGAATGGAGCGCATCAGGCGCAAAGCGACGAAACCGACCCCGTAAACGCCCAGTTCCGTCGGGGTGGCGGCGCGGGCGAGGAGGATGGTGGCCAGGAAGTTCGACGCGCTGATCACCCCCTGGTCGACCGCCGCCAGGTATCCCTGCCGCGCGCCCTGGCCAGAGAACAGAGCCACGAAAGAAGGTAATAATGTCCAGCGGCGGACGGTTGATGGACTGGCTTCTTGGGACGGTGCTGGATGGATCTGGGGCGGCATCGGCGGTCAGGGGGCAAGAGAAGAAGGAAAAAATGAACTACAATGAGTCCATTCAAGCAGGATCCGCTGCCACGTCACCTCCTCCCCTCCCCGCGCTCCTCCAGAATCCTCTTCAATTCCCGCTGCACCAGCGCGGTGCGCTCGTCGCGCAGCAGGGGGAGGCGGGCGCGCGTGCGGTGGAGCTGCTCGAGGTCGATCTCCGCCAGGGTCAGCGCCTCTTCGTGGTAAGGTCCCTTGACGACCAGGTCTCCGTTGGGGTCGAAGACGGTCGAACCGCCCCAGAAGTTCAGCCCGTCTTCGTATCCGACCCGGTTGGCGTGGGAGACGAAGGTGGTGAACAAACTCGCATAGGCCTGGTTGATGTGCTCGACCCAGCGGGCTGACTCGAGCTGCGCCTCGGTGTTGAGGCCGCGGCCTGGCGAGGCAGAGGCGAACAGGAACAGGTCAGCTCCATCCAGCCAGAGCAGATAGGGCGGCGAGGCGTGCCAGAAGTCCTCGCAGATCAGGATGCCGGCCCGCCCAAAGCGGGTTTCGAACGCGCGCACGGCATCGCCCCAGGCGAAGAAACGTCCCTCGTCGAAAAGGCCGTAGGTGGGCAAATAGACCTTGTGGTGGATATGGCGAACTTCTCCCTGCGAGAGATACGCGGCTGCGATGAAAAAGCGGTGGCGCCGGTCTTCGTCGACGAAACCGACTACCATGTCGAGATGGCGGCTCGCTTCCAGCAGGTGGCGGAAAACCGGGTCGTCCGCCGAGGGATGGTGGGCGACCGTTGAAGCCAGGTCCTGCAATACGTACCCGGTCAGGGAAAGCTCCGGGAAGATCAGCAGATCGACCTGATTATCGCGGGCATCTTTGATCAAGGCGAGGTGCTTCTCCAGGTTGGCTTTCACGTCGCCGAGGCGAGTGTTGATTTGAGCGAGGGCGAGGGTCAGTTTCATAGAGGATCGCTTGGTCCTTGAAGAGTTTCCTGGCGGTCATTCCCGAGGTGTTCGGCAGCAAGAGGTAATGATACCACGCAGCCATTCGAATGCTGGTGCTGCTGCGGGTCGTATAATCCTCCCGAGGGTTGTCCCATGCAGATTTTATGTCGTTTAGAGGGACCGGTGGGAGGATATCCAACAACTTTGAATGCTCCTGCAGGTGTGTTGATGTATAATCCAGTTAATCACCCGGGAAGTGGTGAAACTGCCCCGGAGCGTGCGCGATGATCGAAGAGATCCTGCTCAACCCGAACGTGGCGTATTTGATCCTGGTAGCGTCCGCGCTGGCCGCGATCCTGGCGGTGCTGAACCCAGGGACAGGGGTGCTGGAAGTGGCAGCCTTGTTTCTCCTCATCCTGTCTGGATACACGATCTTCAACCTGCCGGTCAATTACTGGGCGCTTGGGTTGTTGGTCGTTGGCGTGGTACCCTTTTTGCTGGCATTGCGCCGGTCGCAGAATGTGGTCTTCCTGGTCCTCTCCATTGGCGCACTCGTGCTCGGATCGATCTTACTGTTCAGCGTCAACGGCTGGCAGCCGGCGGTTAACCCCTTTCTCGCCGCGCTCGTCTCCCTGAGCGTTGGCGGCTTCGTCTGGTTGATCGCTCAGAAGGCGCTCGAAGCCGACCGCCGGCGCCCATCGCATGACCTGGATGCTTTGATCGGCTCCATCGGTGAAGCCAAGACTGAGATCAACGATGAGGGATCGGTGCAGGTGGGCGGAGAGCTGTGGAGCGCCCGGAGCGACCAGGCCATCCCCCTGGGCGCCCGGGTGCGCGTGATCGCCAGGGAAGGTTTCATCCTGAAGGTGGAGCCCCTCTAAGCCTCTCGCCCGATATCTAGCGTTCAAGGAGTAATCGCATGACCGAACCAACCATCTTGCTCTGTTTAGTCGGCGCCGTAGTCCTGGTCGCCCTGGTCCTGCTCGCCTCCGCCATCCGGATCGTGCCGGAATACCAGCGGCTGGTGGTTTTCCGTTTAGGGCGCTGCATCGGGGCGCGGGGACCTGGCGTGGTTTTCCTGATCCCCTTCATTGACCGGGGGATCAAGGTGGACCTGCGGGAGCAGGTGCGCGAGATCCCGCACCAGACCTCGATCACGAAAGACAACGCCCCGATCGCGATCGATTTTCTGTGGTACTACAAGGTGCTCGATCCCACTGAGAGTGTGCTGCAAGTCGGGAACTTCGAGGCAGCCGCCCAGGGCATGGCGACGACCACGCTGCGCGCGGTGATCGGCGGGATCATGCTGGACGACGTGCTCTCCGAGCGGGAACACATCAACAACATGCTGCGCACCCGCCTGGATGAGGTCACCGAGCGGTGGGGGGTCAAAGTGACCAACGTCGAGATCCGGGAGATCGTCCCGCCGCGCGAGGTCCAGGACGCGATGAACCGGCAGATGTCCGCGGAACGCATCCGCCGCGCCGTGGTCACGGAATCGACCGGCACCCGCGAAGCCGCCATCAACGTGGCCGAGGGTGAAAAACAGGCCAGCATCCTCCGGGCGGAAGGCGAGAAGCAGAGCGCGATCTTAAAAGCGGAAGGCGAGAAGCAGGCCCAGCTCCTGCGCGCCGAAGGCTTCTCCGCAGCCCTGAACCAGATCTTCTCGGTCGCTCAGAACGTGGACCCGAAGACGATGACGCTGCAGTACTTCGAGACGCTCAAGGCGCTCGGCGCTGGCGCATCCACGAAATACATCTTCCCGATGGAATTTACCAGCCTGCTGGAGAACTTCGTCAAGGGGAAGGAAGGGTAACCGACAGGGTTCGCTGATTCAAGGGATGAAACAGGTCCTCGCAGCCGCACCAGGTAGCGCGGCGATCATCGAGCCCGCTACCTGGCGTGATTTAAACGCCCTCCGTCACCTGGAACAGGTCTGCTTCCCCCAGGATGCCTGGCCGCTTTGGGACCTGGTCGGTGTTCTGACCTTCTCCAGCGTGGTGCGGTTGAAGGCAACGCAGGAGGGGAGGATGGTGGGGTTCATCGCCGCGGACGTCCGCCGGCGTGAGGGCGTGGCCTGGATCGCGACGCTGGGTGTACTGCCGGAGTACCGCCGGCGCGGCATCGGGCTGGAGCTGCTCCGCGCCTGCGAGGCTCGGCTGGTTGTGCCGGTCGTCCGGCTGAGCGTGCGAACCTCCAATCAGCCTGCCCTGCGCCTCTACGCCCGCGCCGGCTACCAGCATCATGCCATCTGGCCCCGCTACTACAGCGATGGAGAGGACGCCCTGGTGCTGGAGAAAATCCTGGCCAGAGGAAAGGACGTATAATAAAATCTATTATGAACGACTTCCGCCAGCTCCACAGCCCGGTCCTGATCTCCCGCACTGCTGCCCTCCGCCAGCTGGCGGATCGCCTGTCTAACGAGCGAGTCCTGGCGGTTGATACCGAGTCGAACAGCCTGTATGCCTACCGGGAACGGGTCTGCCTGATCCAGTTCTCCACCCCCCAGGAGGACATTCTCGTGGACCCGCTTGCCCTGGACGATCTCTCGCCGCTCGCGCCGCTCTTCGCCAGTCCAAGAATCGAGAAGGTCTTCCACGCTGCAGAATACGACCTGATCTCGATGAAGCGGGATTTCGATTTCACTTTCGCCAATTTGTTCGACACCATGATGGCTGCCCGCATCCTTGGGTGGGAAGAGGTCGGCCTGGGATCGATCCTCAAAGCCGAATTTGGGGTGAACCTCAACAAGCGTTATCAACGGGCAAACTGGGGGAAGCGCCCGCTCCCGCCGGACATGCTGGCTTACGCCCGGCTGGACACCCATTACCTGATCCCGCTCAGCATGCGTCTGAAAGCCGAGCTCAAGGCGCGGAATCGCTGGCAGCTCGCCGAGGAGGACTTCAACCGCCTGCGGTACGTCAACGGGCGCGATCCAGACGATCTGCCGGACGCCCCCTGGCGGATACGGGGTGCTTTCGATCTTAACCCGGCGCAGGCAGCCGTGTTGAAGGAGCTGAGTGCGTACCGTGAACAGGTTGCGCAGGCAAGCGACCGCCCGGTATTCAAGATCATCAGCGACCGGGCTTTGCTGGCGATCGCGGCAGCCAGCCCGAGGGATTTAGGCGCCCTGCGCCGCCTGTCCGTGTTGGGCGACAACCAGCTCCAGCACTTCGGCGACGATCTGGTGCGCGCCGTGCAGCGCGGCCTGAACGCCCCGCCCCTCTACCCACCGAGACAGGTCCGCCCGGACGAGGAGTACCTTGCCCGGCTGGAGGCTCTGCGCGCCTGGCGGAAACGGACCGCGCAAAAACTGCAGGTCAAGTCGGACGTCGTGCTGCCGCGCGATCTGCTCCATTCCATCGCCGCCCGCAACCCGGCGGACGAAAAGGAACTGGCTGCACTGCTTGTGCAGGTCCCTTACCGCCTCGCGCATTTCGGCAGCCAGATCCTCGCAGCCCTTTCAGGTTAACCGGAGCTGCCCGCATGAAGATTACTTTCCACGGTGCAGCGCGTACGGTCACCGGCTCGCAACACCTGCTTCACGTCAATGGCCGCCGCGTGCTCCTCGAGTGCGGCCTTTATCAGGGAAGTCGGGCGGAGTCCCACCAGCGCAACCGTAGCTTCCCCTTCGATCCGGCGAAGATCGATGCGGTGATCCTGTCCCACGCCCACATCGACCACAGCGGGAACCTGCCTCACCTGGTCAAGAAGGGCTACCGCGGACCGATCTATACGATCGACGCGACCGCCCACCTGGCCAATCTGATGCTGATGGACTCGGGGCACATCCACGAATCCGATGCCGAATACATTAACAAGAAACGCGCAAGGCGCGGCGAGCCGCCGGTTGAACCGCTCTACACCACCGAGGACGCCGCCCAGGTCGCTCAATATTTCCAGCCCGTGGTATACGACCAGGGATTCCAGGTCGCCCCTGGCATCCAGGCCAGGCTGGTGGATGCCGGGCATATCCTGGGCTCAGCGGCAGACGTGCTCGATCTCGAGGAAAATGGGCGCCAGGTCCGCCTGTGGTTCTCCGGGGATATTGGCCGGCGGGACCTGCTCTTGATTCGGGACCCGGTGCTGCCCAGGGACGCTGATTATCTGATCATGGAGAGCACTTACGGCGACAAGGCGCACCAGACTCCCGAATCCTCTTACGAAGAGCTGCGCCAGGTAGTGCGCCGGACGGTCGAACGCGGCGGGAAGGTGATCATTCCCGCCTTCGCCGTCGGGCGCACCCAGGAGATCGTCTACTCCCTGCACCGCATGATCGACAGCGGGGAGATCGCCCCGATCCCGGTCTTCATCGACAGCCCCCTGGCAGTGAACATCTCGCAGGTGTTCCGCGCCCACCCGGAGTGCTT
The DNA here is from genome assembly GCA_964416175.1 of uncultured Anaerolineaceae bacterium. Classification (GTDB taxonomy): domain Bacteria; phylum Chloroflexota; class Anaerolineae; order Anaerolineales; family UBA4823; genus CAYQDF01. Next base: position 2,088 of record CAYQDF010000025.1, on the reverse strand, counting down.
CGACAAGGAGACGCTGGAGTTCATGCAGAAAGACGGCCACCGCTCGGTATTGGGCGAAGGGCTGATCACTTACGTGCGCTCGGTGGAACAATCGAAGGCGATCAACGACGACCCCCGGCCGATGGTGATCATCTCAGCCTCGGGCATGGCGGAGACCGGGCGAATTCTGCACCACCTGCGGAACAACATCGAGAATCCGAAGAACACGGTGCTGATCGTCTCCTGGCAGGCGCCGCACACCCTCGGCCGCCGCCTGGCCGACCGGGCGGAAAAGGTCCGGATCTTCGGGGAGGAGTACACCCGCCGGGCGGAAGTGGTCACCATCGGCGGTTATTCGGCGCACGGCGGGCAGCCGTTCCTGGTGGAATACGCCCAGGCGACGCGGGAGACGTTGAAGGGGATCTTTCTGGTCCACGGAGAGGCCGGGCCGGCGCTGGCGCTCACTCTGAAGCTGGAGGAGGCGGGGCTGAGGCAGGTCAGGTATCCTGAACTCCACGAGAGCGTGGAAATTGATTGATCGCCGGGGCGACCCGATAGAGGCCGATGGGGATCTGCCTTGGCGAATATAGCAGGCCGCCAAATGTTTCATAAGCTCGGGCGGGGCTGCCCGTAGTAGAATATCGGCCAGTTGACGTGTTGACAATCCCCCGGCTGGAGTCGCTGCTCCAGCCGGGCAAATGCCTGGAATCCGGGCTGATCTCAGCGCGGATTCCAGCTCAAATCATTTAGAAGGTGAACCTTGAGAATACAGTCAAAATCGATAGTGATCTGTTTATTCCAGGCTGCCAGCATTATGCTGGCAGCCTGCGCTGGGCCAGAGCCAGCCGGCCCCACGGGGGCGCCCACCCACCCGGAAGCATCTGAGTCGACGGCCTCCGCCGAGACCCCCACAGCGCCGCCTGCTTCGACTGAAAGCCCGACGGAAGCGCCAGACCCGACCGCAGCCTGCCCACTACCCGCAGGAGATAAGGCGCTCTACGTCAACCGGGAGCAGGGGTACTGCCTGCTGTATCCTTCTTACTTCACTGCCCAGATTGATACGACCCGTCCGGGAGGAATCCTGCAGCTGACCGGCCCACGCCAGGAAGCAGGACCCAAGATGCAGGAGACGGCCGGCGTTGTTATGTTCATCAGCCTGAACGGGCCTCCTGAAGGCCTGGACAGCCGACAATATGCGGCGCGGTGGCTGGAGCTCTACGCCCCGGGGATGCCGCTCGATGAGCAGGAGGCGCTGATCGGGGGGCAGGCGGCGACCATCGTGAGCGACCTGCCGGGGTTCACAGCCCAGCAGGGAGCGTTCGTCGTCACGCCGCTGGGGCGATATTCTATCTTTCTCACCCCGCAACCCGGCGACATCCCCGAACTCTCAGAGCACGCTTCCCTGGCCTGGGAGACCGTCACGGGGTCGATCGTCTTCTTCGAACCCCAGGCTGAGTCTGCCTACAGGCGGGCGGAGGAGGTTTGCCCGGCGGCATCCGGAGAAGCGAATCTGCTCATCGACCAGACGACCGGCTACTGTCTGCTTTACCCGGCAGACTTCGAGCCCGACCCCGATATCCCTGGCAGGGTGATCGGCGGGCCGGTGCTGGGCAGCGAGCAGGGTTTCGATAACATCCGCACCTCGCTGGCGGTCGGGACTTTCAGCATGCTGGCGGAGGAGACGTTGATGGAGATCCTCCAGCCGCGCATGGACACTGTGGTCCCCGGCTCGGTGGAGGAGACGACCATCGCGGGCTACCCGGCGCTGACCTTCCGCGGCCCCACCGAGCCGTGGACTCACCGGCAGGCGTTCATCGACGTGGGCGGGCTGGTCTACACGATCGTGGCTCAGCCGGAGGAGCCGGGGCGGTTTGCTGCGGGGATCCCGCACCTGGAGCGGGTCTGGGAGATGGCGGTGAGCTCGATCGCCTTCTTCACACCGTGGAGGTGAGCGACCTCAAAGAGCGTAGCCAGCGCTACCAAGATTTGCTATAATCGCAAGTGACACAGGTGGGATCGGAGAGGTGCCAGAGTGGTTGAATGGGACGGTCTCGAAAACCGTTGTGGTCCTCGTGGCCACCGTGGGTTCGAATCCCACCCTCTCCGCAG
>CAYQDF010000024.1:12008-34114 GCA_964416175.1 uncultured Anaerolineaceae bacterium | reverse complement strand
GCCCGAAGCGGGCGTTCTTGTAGCCCAGGTAGCCGAAGCAGGTCACCAGCAGCCATTTGTGGGCCGAAGCGCGCGCCTGGTCGGCCCTGCGCTGCGGGTGCCAGGCCGGCATCCCTGCCAGGCGGGTCTTGAGGGCCAGGCGCTTTTCCAGCAGCGGGGCCAGGGTCTGCGGCACCAGCCCGCCGGCGCCGGAGGGCAGCCTCCCAGGGGCGGCGCTGGCAGGGCCCCCCGCATGCTGCCTCCAGCGCATAGAAAGACGGCGGGCGCCCTCGGCGATGGCCGCGCTGGAACCGACCGTCTCCGGGGAGATGTTGAAGCGCACCATGATGCCGGGGTACATGGAGATGAAGTCGATCTCGGCTACGTTATAGTGCAGGCCGACCGTGGGCTGGTAGACCAGACCGCCCTGATCGGCGAGCAGCAGGTCTCCCAGGCTCTTCAGCCGTTCGGACTGCTGCTTGTGCCACGGCACCAGCACGCCCAGGCGCAGCGCGGTGAGCATCTGCATGGCCGAGATGCCGCTGCCGGGGGAGACGCGGGCGGCGGTCTGGACGGGCAGGGAGGTGACGCGGGCCAGCTCGAGGATGCCCTCCATGCCGTAATCGTGGAACAGCATGGCGTTGTAGCGGTCGATGTGCCAGCGCCCAAACAGGTGCACCTGCCGCCCCTGGTAAACAACCTGCCCGTAAGAGAAGTAAGTGCGGTCAGGGCGGTGGAGGGGTTCCACGCCGGGTTCGCGGTTGAGGGGCAGGGGGAAGTCGGCGTGGCGCGCCAGGCGCAGCAGGTGGGGCAGCAGCCAGGTATCCCCCCAGGAAGTGAGCAGCAAGTCGGGGTCGTGGCGGGCGAGGATGGCGCGCAGACCGAGCAGCAAGGGCCGCACCGGTTCGAGCCGCAGGTGATATTCATACCGCCCGCAGCGGGCGCGGAGCCGCGTTGGCGGGGCGTGGGCCGGGTCGCAGTCCGGCTCGAGAGACAGGATGCGCAGCGGGGGCGGTTCGGGATCCAGGTCCCAGGGGGTATCGAGGGCAGTGATCTCCTGCACCCCTCCCTCCTCATCGACCAGGACCCGGCAGCGAGCCAGGGGGAAGACGCCGTGCGCAGCCGCGTAGCGCAGGGTGACCTGCAGGTCGGCGTCGTAATACGTCAGGTCGGGGAAAGCCCGGGCGACCTGCTGGAAGAGGCGCGGCTGGACAGCGGGACGGGGCACTTCGATCGCGAGCACAGTAACCGGCTCGGGTTGAAACAGGTCGCGGCGCTCTGCTCGGGAGAGCACTACCGGGATGGGCTGCGCTTTCAAGAAGCGCCACAGGGCGCGCAGGCGCTCAGGAGGCCCGGCGGCGTAAAAAACCACCGGGAAAGGCTGGTGGAAGCGGTGGCGTTCCCCGTCTTCGCCCAGCAGCCACAGCACGATCCCGCCCTGCGAGTCCTTCCCAGATGGATCGGGGAACAGGTCGAGCAGCCAGCCGGTATGTTCCTTTGACATAACCCTCCCCAGTCCTGACAGCCGAAATAGAAAATTTGTTCTATATTATACACATTTCCGGCCAGCACGAACAGAGTCGCGCCGCGCCAGGATTGACACCCCCTATTCCCTGCGTTATAGTTCTTCACCATGGACGGATTGAAAAAGCTGCTGCCCGTTACGCTGCTGATGGCGGTCGTCCTGGCCTGCAACCTGCCGGCCCCGCGTTTGAATGAGGGGACGCAACCAGGGGACGCCGTCCTGCCGCTCCAGGTCACGCTGCTGCCCACGCCCACCGAAACGCCTGCCCCAACGCCCACGCCAACCCCCATCCCCGCCGCGCGGGTCGTTTTGGGGGACCAGGCCCTCTTTTACGGTGATTGGGAGGCTGCTTTGCGCGAGTTCCAGGCTGCCCTTGGATCTGCGCCGGATGCCGATGTGCAGTTCGCGGCGCGGTTGGGTATCGGTCGAACGTACCACCTGATGGGAGATGACCCCACCGCGCAGGAAATCCTTGAGGATCTTATTGCCGGGGCGGCCGGCTCGTCATCCCTCGCAGATGCATACTTCTTCCTTGGGGAGGTTTATCGGGCGCAGGATCTCTATCACGAGGCAGCGGAGGCTTACGCGCGCTACCTGGCGCTGCGCCCGGGGTTGATCGAGGGGTACGTGCAGGAACTGCGCGGTGATGTGTTTTCATCCGCTGGGGACCACCCCGGCGCCATCGCAGCTTACCAGTCCGCCATCGCCGCGCCGCGCCTGGGAGATGCGCTGGAGATCGAAATCAAGCTGGCGCGAGCTTATCATCTTTCCGGGGACCTGGCGACCGCCATCGTCGCCTACCAGGACATTTACGACCGCTCGACGAACGACTTCACGAAAGCGCAGCTGGATTGGTGGCTGGGGCAGGCCTATATGGAGCTGGGCCAGCCGGAGGAGGCTTATGCTGCTTACCAGGATGCGGTGGCAAATTACCCCGTCTCTTATGATTCCTATCTGGCTCTCGTCGAACTCGTCGATGCTGGCGTGCCGGTAAGCGAGCTGGACCGCGGCCTGGTCGATTACTTCGCCGGGCAATATGGGGTGGCGATCGCTGCTTTTGACCGTTACCTTCTCGGTGAGCCAGAAGATCCGGGTACTGCCCTGTATTACAAGGGATTGTCTCAAAGCGCCCTTGGCGAACACCAGGGTGCCATGGATACCTGGAACCGGTTGATCCAGGAATATCCTGACTCCGACCGCTGGGATGAGGCTTGGGAGGAAATCGCAGAGACGCTGTGGTTTCGCCAGAACAGGTTCAGGCAGGCGAGCCGCATCCTGCTGGATTTTGTCGCACAGACGCCCACTCACCCCAGGGCGCCGGAGCTGCTTTTCCAGGCGGCTCGCATTTACGAACGGGGTGACCAGCTCGACGAAGCGGCCCGGACCTGGCTGCGCGTTGCCGATGAATATCCGTCCTCGGACCTGGCTGTCCGCGCTCTGTTCCTCTCAGGCATCACCCGCTATCGACTGGGTGAGTACGAAGGTGCCCATTCTATGTTCCAGCGCCAGCTGGGTTTCGCATCCGACCCGGAGCAGCGATCGGCAGCTCTGTTCTGGATCGGGAAGACGGAACACACCCTGGGAAGCGAAGAACTGGCGCGGGCGGCCTGGGGACAGGCCGCCGAACTCGACTCCACCGGGTATTACAGCGAGCGCGCTCTGGATATCCTCGCCGGTCAGGCGCCGTTCACCCCGCCCCTCGAATACGATTTTGGTTTCGATCTGGAAGCGGAACGGAGAGAAGCCGAGGCCTGGATGCGCACCGTCTTTGGCCTGCCTGAGGAGGTCGATCTGGAGGGACTCGGTCCACTCGCAGAGGATGAACGCCTTAAACGGGGGGACGAGTTCTGGCGGCTTGGCTTGTTTGAAGCCGCGCGCGCTGAATTCGAAGACTTGCGCCTCACGATGGAATCGGACCCGATTAATTCGTTCCGCCTCGCGAACCATCTCCTCGCTCTGGGTCTCTACCGCCCGGCGATCTTCGCCGCCCGCCAGGTGTTGACCTTGGCCGGGATGGACGACGCGGCTACGTTGAGCGCGCCGGTTTTCTTCAACCATGTCCGCTTTGGGCTTTACTATCGAGACCTGATCATTGCTGCCAGCCAGGAATTCGACTTCCACCCCTTGTTCCTGTTCAGCGTTATGCGGCAGGAGAGCCTGTTTGAGGGGTTTGTCCGCTCCCCCGCGGGGGCGCGGGGGCTGATGCAGATCCTCCCCTCCACGGGTGAAGAGATCGCCGCGCGCGCCAACTGGCCTCCGGATTTCACTCCGGATGACCTCTACCGACCGATGGTGAGCATCCGCCTCGGGGTGGAATATCTGGATCGCCAGCGGGAATTTATGGATGGCGATTACTACGGAATGCTGGCGGCCTACAATGGTGGCGCAGGCAATGCCTCTATCTGGAAGGAGATGGTACCGGATGATCCAGACCTGTTTCTAGAAGCGATCCGCCTGGATGAGACACGCCAATACATTAAGAGCATATACGAGATTTTCAACCTCTACCGTTCGATTTACGACCGCACTCCATAGCTTCACGGACTGAGATCCGCTGGAGGAGGCAGGCAAATGAAAAGGCGTCCTTTTGTGATATTGGCTTTCCTGTCAGGATTTTTCCTGTCAGGATGCAGCCGGTTAATCCCGGAGTCTGCAACGCCGACGGTCTCGCCAGCGGCGCTGAACACCCCCACCTTACGGGCGTCGGCTACTCCAATGTCTGAAACCGCGCCTGCGCCCACTCCCACGCCGACGGTCGTTTCCACCGGGAGGCCGGATCGGATCGTGATATCTGGTGTTTCGGTCCGCTATCGGGATGCAATCGTCATCAAAGGGGGGAGCACCCTCCCGGACGGCAGCTGCATCCTGACCCGCCTCTTAACTGAGGATGAGCCGGTTGCCTGGTGGCCTGACCAGACCTGCGCTGAGGTCCGGAATGGGGGCTGGCTGCTGGTAGTCGAGCTCACCGAAGAAGGAGTATCCCGCGAGCTGTCAGAAGATGTCGAATACGTCATCGCCGCATGGTCGAAGGATGATCCGGCGGTGGAAGCTGAACCGTTTCCGCTCGATCTCCAGCCTCCGCCGGACTCCTAGAGAGACGTTACGCCCATCAGGGGCATAAAGTATTTTCTTGTCAGCCTGAGGGGAGACGATTTGCAGACAGCCAGGAAATTCTATTATTAATCAACACCCTCGATGACCACCATGTTCGAGACCGCGGCCTGATGCCGCAGGCTCTTGACCTGGCTGTATTCGGGTGAACTCAGCCATGCCTTGGCCCTGTCGGTATCATCGAATTCCAAGATCACAAGCCGCTTGGGAATCCAGCTGCCTTCGAGGACCTCTGTTTTGCCTCCGCGAGCCAGATATCGGCCTCCGTAAGCTTCGACTGTCGCCGGTGCTTGCCGGATATATTCCTGGTAAGTGGTGGGAGCAATCACGTCAATATCCACGATCACATACGCTGCCATGGCTTCCTCCTGGGAGGTTGATTGCCTGGGTCAAAAACTCGAGCGCTGCTGTTATCTTTCCAGTTCAAGAGAAGTCATTCCTTCAGGACAGCCTCTTCCCTGTCCTGGAAGCTGGGACTTACGGGGTAATCTCGTCCGGTGTAGATTCCGCTTCGAGGGCGCGTTCAGCGATCAGGAACCACTCGGAAACATTCGTGAAGCGGTCACTGGGCGAGTAGAGAGGGCCGACTGTGACTCCCTGGACGCTGCTGTCGACGCCGTAGTTGTAGACGGGATACAGGAGCGGCAGAGCTGGAAGTTCGGAGGCGAACCGCACTTGGAAATTATGGTAAAGGCGGATCCGTTCGGCCAGGTCCAGTTCGATGCGGGCCTGTTCCAGGTATTCGCTCGCCTGGCGATCGTCCCATTTTCCATAGTTCTGCCCGCCAGTGATCTGTGCCTGGTGCCAGAACGGGTATGGGTCCGGATCCGGGGAATTTGCCAGGTCGATGTCCACCAGGGCAGCCTGGTAGGTGCGCGGCTCCAGGTAATCGCTGACGAGTTCGGGGTAGGGCACAGGGTTCAGCTCGACAGAGACTCCCAGGCGAGCCCAATCGCTGGCGATCGCCTCGGCGAAAGGAGCATACTCCGGGTCTTCCGGATAAAGCAGTTCGAAAGCCAGCGCTGCGCCTTCTTCGTTGACGCGCGTGGTCCCTGCCTCGGCGGGGATGGCGAAGCCAGCCTGCCTGAGCAGGCTGATAGCGTTCTCGGGGTCGTACTGGATCTGCTCGATCCCCTCGAGGTACGCCCAGCTGCCGGGGAATATGGGCCCGTGGGCCAGGATCGCCTGACCTTCCAGCAGGGAATCGATCATTCGCTGCCTGTCTATACCCATCATCAGGGCGCGCCGGATGCTGGAGTCTTGAAAGAAGGAGACTTCCGGGTTATCGAGGTTAAAGAAGATGATCCGCAGCATGGGCAGCTGTGAGGTGTAGAGATTCAATTCTGGCGATTGCAAGGCTGTGTGCAGTTCTGCACCCGTGATCTGGCTGATCCCGAGCGCTTCGCCTTGTTCGTGGGCAGTCAGGGCTGCTTTCACATCCGGATAATAACGGAAGACGAATTGTTCGATGAACGGTGCGCTGCGGTAGTACCCGTCGAATTTCTCGAGCACCACCCCCATGATCTGGTCATTTTCCACGAGCAAACGCTCGAACCGGTACGGCCCGCTTCCGACTGGCTGCAGATTAAACTCGGAATCAATCAGTTCCTGTGGCGAGAGCTCCCCCAGTAGGTGTTCTGGCAGGATCCCGAAAGTCAAAAAATCGATGAAAGGCGCGTACGGTTCAGGGAGGCGGATCTGCAGGGTGTGTTCATCCAGCTCTTCGGCTTCAACGGCCTGCCAAAGATCCCGGATACCATCGGGGATGGGGAGTTCCTCTGACCGCAGAAGATCAATCGTGAAAAGGACGTCGGTGCTCGTCACCGGTTCACCGTCGTGCCATTCTGCGTTTTCCTGAAGAGAAAGATTGTAATTGTTCCCATCTCGGGAGATGCCCATCGATTCAACCAGGTCGTACACTGGCAGGCCGCGGTCATCAAAGCGCACCAGGCTGCTAAAGATCAGGCGGTTGACATCCTGATCGGCAGGGTTGACAAACGCCAGGACCGGATTCAGTCGTCCAAAAGATCCCACCAGTCCCTCGGTGAAGACGCCTCCAGTGGCTGGATGGACTTCAGGGATGATAGGTAGCAGGGTCGGTTGCTGGCTGATGAGCAAAATGGCGATCGCAACCAGGGCCAGGATGACGATCACGATCTGCCAGATCAATTTTCTCATAAGCTGCGAAAATGAAAAATTAAGGGCGCTCCCCGGCGGGGCCGTGAGCCGCCCTCGGATAGGCGAAATTTCCGGCCTGGATCACAATTTTATCAGGCAAACTACCCGGTGAAAAATACGGTGGTTATCGCCAATCCGAAGAAGAGGACGCTCAATCCGATCGTGATGCGGAATAGCGTTTTTTCGATGCCGCGCCGCGCGGTGAAGATGCTGCCGGTGTCCGCGCCAGTCAGGCCTCCCAAACCCGCCCCCTTGCTCTGCAGAATCACGCTGAGTACCAAGGCAATTGACGTTATAATCAACGCGATATCCAGATATCTTTCCACACATGCCTCCCAACGGTTTCACTTCCATTCTTTAGTCAGGCAGGCGGATTATACCTTCCGTTAAACTTTTAGTCAATCAGCACATGCACGAACTCGTCGTTAACCTGCACATGCACACCACCTACTCAGACGGGTCCGGGACGCACGCGGAGATTGCAGAGGCTGCCATGAAAGCTGGAATTGACGCCGTCATCGTGACCGATCACAATGTCCTGGTCAACGGACTGACCGGCTATTACCAGAATGGGCGCCAGCGGGTGCTTGTGATCGTGGGCGAGGAAGTCCACGACCAGACACTGCGTCCCCCGAAGAACCATCTCCTGGTATTCGGCGCGCTGCGGGAAGTTGCGACTCAGGCGTTCGACAGCCAACGCCTGATCGATACGGTGCAGGGCGCGGGAGGCCTGGCTTTCCTGGCTCACCCTGTCGATCCGGCCGCGCCTGCCTTTGGCGAGACAGATATCAGCTGGGAGAACTGGGAGGTGCATGGATTCAACGGGATTGAATTGTGGAATGCCATGTCAGAATTCAAATCCCGGCTCAAAAGCAAAATCCACGGCCTGTACTACGCCTTCAATCCCCGACAGATCGCCAGTGGACCTTTCTCGGAGGTCTTGCGCAGATGGGACGACCTGCTCAAGTCTGGGCGAAAGGTCGTGGCGATCGGTGGATCCGACGCGCACGCCTTCCCGGCGTCCCTCGGACCCATCCGGCGGAAATTATTCCCTTACGAGTTTCACTTTCGCACGGTAAACACCCATCTTTTCGTGCCGAAACCCCTGGTTGGCGAGGTGGCTTCGGATGTCCGCTCGATCCTCGAAGCCCTCCGGCAAGGGCACGCCTTCGTTGGGTATGATTTGCCGGAGTCCACGCGCGGTTTCCGGTTCACGGTCCAGAGCGCCGCAGGGACCGCCTGGATGGGTGATACAATCCCCGTGGAGAGCGGCGCCACTCTTCAAATTCATCTGCCGCGCCGCACCGAATGTCGTTTATTGAAAGATGGCGCTGTGATCAAGACCTGGAGCAAGCGTGAGGTTTGCACGCACATCGCCTCAGAGCCCGGGGTGTATCGTGTCGAGGTATTTACCGATTTCCTCGGGAGGAAGCGGGGATGGATTTTCAGCAATCCGATCTATCTCACATGAAGGCGAATGGGTGATCCGCTGTCCTGGTGCAGGAGGATAAATGGTCAACCGATTCAGGGCCAGCTCCCTGGTTATGATGCTCCTTGGAGGGATCTGCCTGGCAGCGTGCGGGGAGCGCTCGCCCAGCGCTCCCGAAAATTCTGCTGCCCCCTCCGCGTTCGCACTCACGGCAACCGCGAGCGCTGCTGCTACGGTCGTCGCACCGCCCACGACCGCTACGTCGACCGCCTTGCCCTCTTCGACTCCCACAACCACAGCCACAATTGAACCGACTCCAACGCAGACCAGCACGCCGACTCCGTTGCCATTTAACCTGCAGGGGAAGATCTGCTATCCTTCAGGAAATATCCCCCCAATGACGGTTTTCTTTGAAGAAACCAGCTCGTCTGTCCTGGTTGAGATGCCAGTCGCTGAAAATCAGGAAGCATATGAGTTCAAACTCGAACCCGGGACCTACATCGCCTACTCCTGGCTGCTCGATTTCTCGCGTGGCGGGATGTATTCCCGGGCAGTTCCCTGCGGTTTGGGCAGCGAGTGTAATGATCACACTGTACTGCCTTTCACCATCACCCAGACTGAGCTCAAAACCGGGATCGACGTCTGTGACTGGTTTGCTGGGCCTTTCAACGTGCCGTATCCTCCAGGGCGTGATCGAACCGAGGTCACGGGGACGATATCCGGCAGCCTGAGTTACTTCGAACCAGAGATTCCGGAACTACGCGTCGTGGCTTTCAACATCGATATCGGTTACTGGTATTGGGTTTATACATCAGCCGGTCAGAACTTTTATGCGATCAACGACCTTCTGCCCGGCACGTACCATGTGGTCGCCTACGACGGTTTTGGGAACGCAGGCGGTCATACAGCTGGAAACCACATCCTTATCGATGTGATCGTGGAACCCGGTAAGGTTTCGGAAGGTGCCAACATTAATGATTGGAAGGCACCTCCAGGGACCTTCCCGCCCGATCCGACCCGATAAATTTCCGCATAACCTTATCAATAGCCTGACGGGACAGGCAGATACCGGATTGCCATGAAATTCAAACTGCAAGCTCCTTTTAGACCCACCGGCGACCAGCCGGAAGCCATTCGCCAGCTGGTAGAAGGCATACAGAAAGGATACAGGCACCAGGTGCTCCTTGGCGCCACCGGGACCGGCAAGACGTACACGATTGCCTCGGTGATCGAAGAAGTACAGAAACCAACCCTGGTAATGGCTCACAACAAGACTCTGGCGGCGCAGCTCTACGCTGAATTCAAAGACTTCTTCCCAGATAATGCTGTGGAATACTTCGTTTCCTACTATGACTATTATCAACCGGAGGCGTATGTCCCCCGGCATGACCTGTATATCGAAAAAGAGACGGATATCAACGAAGAGATCGAGCGCCTGCGGCTGGCGGCAACCACTGCTCTGATGTCCCGCTCCGATGTCGTAATCGTCGCCTCGGTATCCTGCATTTACGGTTTGGGAAACCCGGAAGCATACGGGCGAGTGGTGATCAACCTGGAAAACGGGAAAGCATACCGGCGGACATCTCTCCTGCGCCAGCTGGTCGAAAGCCATTATGAGCGGAACGACCTGGACCTGCGCCCGGGTACTTTTCGAGTGCGCGGCGACACTTTGGAAATCATCCCGGCTTACCAGGACCGCTACGGCTACCGGATCACCTTCTTCGGCGACGAAGTCGAAAGGATCGTAGAATTCGGCGTCGTCACCGGAGAGCTTCGCCGCGAATTGCCCACGGTTGCCATCTATCCGGCGAAGCACTTCATCACCGAGGATGAGAAGCTTCAGAAGGCGATCGCTGACATCGAAGCAGAGCTCGCGGATCGGCTGGCGTCCCTGAGATCTCAGGGGAAACTCCTGGAAGCGCAGCGGCTGGAGCAACGCACCCTCTACGATCTGGAGATGCTGCGCGAAGTGGGCTACAGCTCCGGAATCGAGAATTACTCCCGGCACCTCGACCAGCGGCCAGCCGGCTCCCATCCCTGGACTTTAATGGACTATCTCCCCGGCGACTATCTCCTGGTGATCGACGAATCGCACATGACCGTCCCGCAGATCCGGGGGATGTTCAATGGCGATCGTTCGCGCAAAGAGGTGCTGGTGGAATACGGATTCCGGCTGCCCTCCGCACTGGACAACCGCCCGCTCACCTTCGACGAGTTCGAAGAGCACATGGGGTACACAATATACACTTCGGCGACTCCAGGTCCATACGAGCTTAAACGGGCTGACCAGGTTGTGGAACAGATCATCAGACCGACCGGACTGGTGGACCCGCAGGTCGAGGTGCGTCCGATCGAAGGTCAGGTGGATGACCTGATCGGAGAGATCCGCCAGCGGGTGGAGCTCGGCGAGCGAACCCTGGTGACCACGCTGACCAAACGCATGGCGGAGAAGCTCTCCGATTATCTGATTGAAATGGGGATCAGAGTCCATTACCTCCACTCAGAGATAGAGACCCTCGAACGGGTGGGGATCTTGCGGGACCTGCGCCTGGGAGTCTTCGATGTCGTGGTGGGGATCAACCTTCTGCGTGAGGGGTTGGACCTCCCGGAGGTCTCGCTGGTGGCTATCCTGGACGCAGATAAGGAAGGCTTTTTACGATCGGATACGGCCCTAATCCAGACGATCGGACGGGCAGCGCGTCACGTGCATGGAAAGGTGATCATGTACGCGGATAAGGTGACCGACTCCATGCGGCGGGCGATTGACGAGACGAACCGCCGCCGGGCCAAGCAGATCGCCTACAACCAGGCGCACGGTATCGAGCCGGTCAGCATCATGAAGGCGGTGCGCGATCTCACCGACCAGGTGGCGGTGCGCGCGGTCGCAGAAACCAAGGCAGAATACCGCGCGCGCGGCGTCGGAGCGCTGCCGAAGAACGAGCTCCTGGGGATAGTTGCCGAGCTGGAGAGACAGATGAAAGAGGCGGCGAAAAACCTGGAATTTGAAAAAGCTGCTGTCCTGCGCGACCAGATCTTCGAACTGCGCGGCATCCTGGCAGAAGAGTCCAACTTGCCTCCCTGGGAAAAAGTGCGCCTGCTTGCTGGAGATGAATAAACGACCCCAGGTGACATTCACTTCTGAAGCGACTGCCACCCTCCACAGAGCGATGATCCAGAACAATGTGACCCGGTTATTAGCAGCTAAAAATATCACCTTCACGGCACACGAACTTCCACCCGAAAAACTTAGCGCCCTCGAAGCTGCCGAATTCCTAGGAGTCGATCCAGCTCTGGTTTTCAAAACGATCGTGATCCTGCGTGAAAAGGCTGGTAAGCCGATCCTGGCAGTCATCCCCGGGCCGCTGGAGGTGGACCTCAAGAAGCTGGCCAGGGTGGTTGGGGAGAAGAAGCTGGTCCTGGCCACGCAGCGCCAGGCCGAACAGGTGACCGGCCTTTTGGTGGGGGGAATTTCACCGCTGGCGCTGATCGGGCGAGGATTCGAGGTGGTGATCGATTCCCTGGTCGAAATGCACTCAGAGGTTTACGTTTCAGGAGGCCAGCGCAGCCTGAACATTCAGCTGCCCGGCGCTGCCTTGATCCAGCTCACCGGGGGCACTCTGGCTGACATCACGACCTGAAGGCGATGAGTTCTGGGCTATTCGGAATTGATCTGCGCGGTGGATGGGTTATCCAATAGCTTGCCCTGGGGCTGATTATTCCCTATAATTGGTCTACCACGCCAGCCGGGTGGGCCGGCTGTTGACTTCGTTTATCCTCCCGGTAATAATTAATCGAAGAGTTTGTAGCTCCGCGAACCATGGCAAATTTCATCCAACAAGGAGGTGATACCTTACGAAATTCTTGATCTGTGCAATCCAAGGAAAATTCGAGTTTCAGTTCGATTGGAGGTTCGAAATGAAGAGATCTGCCCCCTTCTTTGTTTTCTTGTTCGTTCTGGCATTTGCCATCTCTGCCTGCGGGTCCACGGAAGCGACGACGGCTGCCCCCGCCCAAACAGAAATCGCGCAGGCACCGGGTTTTGGACAGACCCTGGCAGCTGTCCAGGCAAGGGGCACGATTATCTGTGGTGTAAATGGACAGTTGCCCGGCTTCAGTTTTTTGGACCCGGAAGGCAACTACTCCGGATTCGACGCTGACTTCTGTCGCGCCCTTGCGGCAGCGGTCTTTGGCGACTCCAGCCAGGTAGAATTCCGTTCGACGACCACCCAGGAAAGGTTTACCGTCCTGCAGACCGGTGAGATCGATGTGTTGATCCGCAACACGACATGGTCCTTGCAGCGGGATACCGAGCTGGGACTTAACTTCACGGTAACGACCTTCTACGATGGGCAGGGCATCATGGTGCCGGTAGACAGCGGGATCACCTCCCTGGCTGACCTGGAAGGCGGCACGATCTGCGTCCAGACGGGCACCACAACCGAGCTCAACCTGGCTGACATTATGGCGACCGAAGGCATCAATTACACCCCGGTGGTCTTCGACGACGTGAATGCCACCTATGGCGCGTACGGCGAGGGGCGCTGCGATGCTGTGACTTCGGATAAGTCCCAGCTAAGCTCCGTCGCGAAAGGCGTGCTTCCCGATCCAGACAACCACGTCATCATGGATGTCACGCTCTCTAAGGAGCCTTTAGGGCCAGTCGTTCGCCACGGCGATGACCAGTGGTTCGATATCGTCAAGTGGATGGTCTTCGCCACCATCGCCGCCGAGGAGTACGGGATCACTTCCGCGAACGTTGACGACGTTCGCGGCAGCACCGAAAATCCGGAAGCCAGACGCTTGCTGGGTCTCGAAGGCGACCTGGGCTTGAAACTGGGTCTGACCAACGATTTTGCCTACAACGTGATCAAACAGGTCGGCAACTACGCAGAAATTTACGACCGCAACCTGGGCGAGGGCACAATAACCTTCATCCCAAGAGGCTTGAACAGCCTGTATCTGGATGGTGGTCTGCTCTACTCACCGCCGTTCCGATAATTTCACTGTAAAAGGCAGGGGCACGGCAGATCCAGTGGAAGACGGGATGGCTGTGCCCCTCCGGCTCCCACAGTTGTGATGGAGAACAGAACAGCGATCGAAGCCAGGAGTTACGTCGCGATCTGGCGTGATGAACGATTTCTGCGGCTCATCGGCCAGGCGGCCTTTTTGCTCGTCCTGGCGGTCCTGCTTGGGTACCTGGCGCGCAACATGTTTTCCAGCCTCCGGCAGCTCGGCCTGGCGTTGGGTTTCGATTTTCTCCAACTCACCTCAGGTTTTGACATCGGCGAACGCCTCATCCCTTACGATCGAAGCCAGACATTTCTGCGCGCCTTCATCGTTGGGCTGTTAAACACCGTCCTGGTGTCCGGCCTGGGCATCCTCATCGCCACGCTCTTAGGCATCCTCTTCGGCGTCGCCCGGCTTTCGACAAACTTCCTGGTCCGGTCGCTTGCCACAGTGTACATCGAGTTCTTGCGCAACATCCCGCTGCTGGTTTTATTAATCGCATTATATACCGTCGTCTTCATCCAGTTCCCGCGGGTGAGCGACGCGATCATACTTCCAGGACCGGTGCTCATCTCCAACCGCGGTGTGGCGATCCCCTGGGGGACCCCCACGGAGACTTATTCAGCTTATGCCCGGATCCTTGGTGCGGGTACCCTGGTTGCCTGCGGGATTGGGATCTCCCTGAGCTGGTATGGGCGGCGGACCGGCCGCTATCCGCGGACTTTCCTGTGGATCTTTCTGACCGTGTTCGCATCCTTATTCCTGGGATGGCTGGCTCTACCCCATCCGCCCCTCACCCTGGACAAACCGGCAGTTGAGGGTTTGCGGTTGGTGGGAGGGCAGCAGTTGTCGCCGGAATTCATGGCGTTGCTTTCGGGTCTTTCGATCTACACGTCGGCTTTCATCGCGGACGTGGTGCGCGCGGGGATTCAATCGGTGGGGAAGGGCCAGGTGGAGGCCGCGAAATCTCTGGGTTTCACCAGCTTCCAGATCCTCCGGCTGGTGGTCTTCCCCCAGGCTCTGCGGGTGATCGTACCGCCGCTCACCAGCCAGTATCTGAACCTGACGAAAAACTCCTCCCTGGCAGTAGCGATCGGCTTCCCAGAACTGTTCCACGTGGGCAGGACCGTCTTGAACCAGAGCGGCCGGGCCGTCGAAGTGATCTCCATCCTGATGGGGATTTATCTTTCTATCAGTCTGCTGACCTCAGCTTTCATGAACTGGTATAACGCGCGCGTGCGTTTCGTCGAACGCTGATCCCATGACTGCGCCAGATTCCGCCGTCAAATCCATGCTGCCTCCGCCCGTCGAACGCCTGACGATCCTGGGCTGGGCGCAAAAGAACCTGTTCCGAACCTGGTACGACAGTCTTTTGACCTTCCTATCCATTGGTCTGATCTACCTCATCATACGACCATTCTTTACCTGGCTATTTCTCACCGCCCGTTGGGAGGTGATCCAGGTAAACCTCCGTTTGTTGATGGTTGGGCAGTACCCGCTGGCGGAGGTATGGCGGATCTGGCTGTGCCTGGAGGTGCTGGCGACCCTGGTCGGGTTTTCCTGGGGCATCTGGCTGCGGGGGAGGCGCAGGCTGGGTATTGCCCTGCTGCTTGTGCCGGTCGGTTTCGCGTTCTGGCCGGGACTGAATCCGGGGGCGAGGTTGAATCTCGTCGTGTTATCAATCGCCGGCCTGGCCGCGTTTTGGTTTGGGCGACTGGGTGGTCCGAAGTTGAGGCGCACTGCGGTCATCGCCTGGATAATGTATTTTCCATTTGTGATTTTGATCATCCGCGGGCTGACGCCTCGCTCGGGTTTCTTCCCGGTGGTGCCCGCTAACCTGTGGGGGGGCCTGTTGCTCACGTTCTTGCTCACCGTCGTGGGGATTTCGTTTTCCTTTCCTTTAGGGGTGCTCCTCGCGCTGGGGCGGCGCTCCCGGCTGCCGGCCGTGCGCTGGGTGAGCATCACGTACATCGAGGTCGTGCGCGGTGTTCCCCTGGTGACCATTCTCTACATGGCGAGCACCATGGTGCCGCTGTTCCTCCCCGGGGGAGAGAACATCCACAACGTGATCCGGGCTATGGTGGGCATCACTCTCTTCTCCGCGGCGTACATGGCAGAGAACGTGCGCGGGGGGCTGCAGGCGATCCCCCAGGGGCAATACGAGGCGGCCTACGCGCTCGGTCTGGGGGGCTTCCAGACCATGGCATACATCATCCTGCCGCAGGCCTTGCGGCTGGTCATCCCGGTCTTGATGGGGCTGTTCATTGCATTGTTCAAAGACACTTCGCTGGTCGCCACGATCGGTCTGCTGGAACTGCTGGGCATCTCGAGGAGCATCCTGGCACAGCCGACCTTCATTGGGTATCAACGCGAGGTATACTTGTTTATATCCTTGATCTACTGGGTGTTCAGTTATTTCATGTCCTACGTCAGCCAGCGGATGGAGATCGCGTTGGGCGTGGGCAGCCGCTAACGGAGGAAATCATGGTTCTGGATGAGGATCGACAGCGGGCGTCGCGACCAGGAGAAACCCCCATCATCATCTGCCGGGATGTCCACAAGTGGTTCGGGCATTTCGAAGCCCTGCGCGGCATCTCCATGGAGGTTAAGAAAGGGGAGGTGATCGTGATCTTCGGCCCATCCGGCTCTGGCAAGTCGACCTTTATTCGCACGCTCAACCGGCTGGAGGAGCACCAGAAGGGGGACATCATCGTCGATGGTATCGAGCTGACCCACGACGTGCGCAACATCGAGAAAGTGCGGATGGAGACCGGGATGGTGTTCCAGCAATTCAACCTCTTCCCTCACCTGACCGTGCTCCAGAACATCACCCTGGCGCCGATCCGGGTGCGCAAGTGGCCGAGGGAAAAGGCCGAGGAGATCGCCCAGCAGCTGCTGGTGCGG
This sequence comes from uncultured Anaerolineaceae bacterium, assembly GCA_964416175.1. Classification (GTDB taxonomy): domain Bacteria; phylum Chloroflexota; class Anaerolineae; order Anaerolineales; family UBA4823; genus CAYQDF01. Next base: position 17,981 of record CAYQDF010000024.1, on the reverse strand, counting down.
GTCGGCATCCCGGAGCAGGCAGACAAGTTCCCCAGCCAGCTCTCCGGAGGCCAGCAGCAGCGCGTGGCAATTGCCCGGGCGCTGGCGATGCAGCCCAAGATTATGCTCTTCGACGAGCCTACCTCAGCCCTCGACCCGGAGATGATTAAAGAGGTGCTGGACGTGATGATCGAGCTGGCAAAGAGCGGGATGACCATGCTGGTGGTGACCCACGAGATGGGCTTTGCCCGGGCAGTCGCGGACCGGATGTACTTTTTCGACGAGGGGCTGATCGTGGAGAGCGGCACCCCTCAGGAGATCTTCCAATCGCCGAGGGAAGACCGGACGAAATTATTCCTGTCGCAGATCCTGACCCATTAAGACGAGTGCGCCGACCCTCCCCGGAGCGGCTCACCCTCTGCCAGCCACCTTGCTCAGCGGTTGACCCCGTAATACGCTAATTGCTGTCCCCCCTGCAGCCAACGTTGCACGACTCCAGGCCTTACCTGACCCTGACGAACCTCCTCTTCCCCGCCTGGAGCACGCCGGTGCCTGGGAAGGGCTGGTTCGGGTCGGCCAGCAGCTCCCCCTCCAGGCGCACGCCCTTCTGATCGATCAGGCGCCTCCCCTCACTGCGCGACGAGACCAGCCCGCTGGCCTCCAGCACGTCCAGGACGGTCTGCCCGGCCTGCAGATGGTACTCGGGCATTTCCGCCGGCAGGACGCCCTGCTGGAACACGCGCACGAAGGCTTCCTCTGCCTTGAGGGCTTCCTCCGGGCTGTGGAAGATCTCGACGATCTCCCGGGCGAGCTTCATCTTCACGTCGCGCGGGTGGAGCCGGCCTGACCGCATCCCGTCTTCCATCTCTGCGATCTGCTCCTCCGTCCAGCGCGTCACCAGGCGGAAGTAAGTCCCCATCGCCTTGTCCGGCAGGCTCATCACCTTGCCGTACATGTCCTCCGGCGCGGCCAGGATCGGGATGTGGTTGCCCAGCGACTTGCTCATGCGGACCTCCCCGTCCGTGCCGGGCAGGATGCCCATGATGATGGCGATGTTCGGTTTGGCGCCCAGGAAGGTCATGATCTTGCGCGCCGCGGTGACGATATTGAACAGCTGGTCGGTGCCGCCCACCTGCACATCGGCGCGGAGGGCGTAAGCATCGTAGCCCTGCATGAGAGCGTAGAAGGTCTCGTGCAAGTAAATGGCATCCCCGCTCTCCCAGCGCAGGCGGAAATTCTCCCGGGTGAGGAACTGCTGCACGGTGAAGTTGGAGGCCAGGCGAATCAGGTCTGCAAAGGTCAGCTTCGAAAGCCACTCGGCGTTGTACCGGATGAGGGTCTTCTCCGGATCGAGGATCTTGTAGGCCTGCTCCGCGTAGGTTCGGGCGTTGTGCTCCACTTCTTCCGGGGCAAGTTGCGGGCGAAGGCGGTTCTGGTCGGAGGGGTCCCCGATCAAGGATGTGTACGTGCCGATCAGGAAGGTCACTTCGTGGCCCAACTCCTGGAACTGGCGGAGCTTGCGCATGGTGATCGTATGGCCCAAATGCAGGTCGGAGCGGGTCGGATCATAGCCGCAGTAGACCCGCAACGGCCGGTCCTCCCCTTCCGCCTCGATCAGGCGTTGGCGCAGTTCCTCAGCCATGGCCTGTTTGAGCGCCTCGTCGCCGTATTCGGTGCCGCGCATCAGGTACGCAACCTGTTCATCGATGTTCATCCGTCACCTTCCAACAAAAAACGCGCCCTCTACGGGAGGGCGCGCCATTCTCGCCGCAGAGGGATCACCGCCGCGAGTACAAAAACCCGCTTCCTGAATAGATCGGCCCGGATTCTCGTAAGCCTGCATTATCCACAATGCGCTCCAGGATCCGCTTTCCTTCAACAAATCCTGTCCGGCCCATAATTTTACCATGGGCTTTCACCTCGCCCAGGGTGTTGAACCGGAAATAGGCTCTTTTTCCGATCACTTCCACGCGCTCTCCCCACGGCGCCTGCCAGACGCGCACTTCCTGGATTTCATCCCAGGTCGTGCGCACGGCGCGCAGGCCGTTCCGATACGAGACGCCCTCCGGACCGATCGTCAGCGCCGTGTGCCTGTCCATCCAGTTGCCCAGGCTGATGCTGGCCGCCGCGGCCCCCAGGAGGATCCCCACCGGAGCAAGGAAGGGGCTCACCGGGAGTCCCAGCCGGGTGAGCAGGACCCAGGCTCCGATCACGAGAAGCGCGCATGCCCAGGCGATCAGCTCGCCGCGCCGGGGGATCAGCTCCGGGTGGTGCTCCATCCTTCAAGACAGCCTGCTCAGGCTGTGCGGAAAACGCTTGAGATCGAATTCCCCCGACAGGATTTGATCGGTTTTTCCTGTTTTTTCGAGCGCCACGACGATATCCAGGTCAAGACTGATCGGGGGTGAGACACAGGTGTTGACTGCCTGCCCGCCAACGATGCTGTAATGGATGTCGTGCTGATCTTGAAGGGCACTCAAAGTTTCCAGGAAGATGGTCTGATCCATCGTTATGGATTTATAGAATTCCAGGGCGCGCATATCTTTCTTTAGATGTTTTGTGCTTACACTGTCAGGAGTATAGCACAGAACATGCTTCCGGTGCCACAACGCTGTCGCGAGAGTGCTGAGGCAAGAGGCAGGTTACCTGACAGGAAATCCCGTGCTATAATTCGCAAAGTTGCGGAGCGAACATGCAAGAACCCGTCTTGGTGCTGAACGCCAATTTCGAGCCGATCAACGTCTGCAATACCCGGCGCGCCATTGGCCTGATGATGACCGGAAAGGCCAACCTGGTGCTCAACGGCCGGGGCGAGATCAAGACGGTCTCGATGTCCTTCCCGCGCCCTTCCGTGATCCGCCTGGAGCGGATGGTGAAGCGGCCGCGGCCGCGCGTCAGGCTCACCAAGCGGGAAGTGCTCCGCCGGGACGATTACACCTGCCAGTACTGCGGACAGCGCACCCCGCACCTGACCATCGATCACATCGTCCCGCGGCACCTGGGCGGGCTGCACGACTGGAACAACCTGGTCGCCGCCTGCCCCTCCTGCAACCACCGCAAGGGGGGAAGGACGCTGGAACAGGCCCAGATGAGGTTGCTGCGCCTGCCCGGCGAGCCGCCGACCTCGGCCTACTACATCTTCGCCCGCCACCTGGGTCAAAACGAGGAGTGGACTCCCTTCATTCAGGGCTGGTAGCTGGATAAAATAAAGGGCCAAATCCTTTGGCGCGTGCGCGCCACGCGCCTGTCGCGTGACGCCGGCTTCATAAGGCTGAGCCAGCAGCGCCAGACTGCGTCCAAAGGTTGGGGAACCACCTCTAACAAGGCGCTTCTCTTGCAGATCCGTTAGAATTTCAGGACAAGGAAATCGCGGGCCAGAGCCACCGGTCCCTTGAAGGCAGCCCTGGCCTGGTCGGCCAGTGTATGGTCGTTGAATTTCCCCGTTGGGTAGTGGACCAAGTACAGGCTCTTCGCCGCCGCCTGCCTGGCGATCTCTCCGGCCTGGGCGGCGCTGCTGTGACCTTGACCTACGCCGGTCGCCTCATGGACAAGTACATCGACTTCCCTGGCAAGCCGCAAGACCGTTGGGCAGGGCTCGGTGTCCGACGAATACGCGAAAGTTTTCCCGGAGTGCAGGAACTCGATGCGCACCCCGATGTTCGGGATCAGGTGGCAGACAGGCGAGGCGAAGATCCGCCATTCCGAGTTCTCTAAGACAGGCGCCAGCTCATCCTCTGGCAGCCGATGAAACTTCACCGGGAAAAAACCGGGCCAAGTTTGCCATCCGTAAAGGTCCATCATCTTCTCCACCCTGTCCAGTGTGTAAGCGAGGCCGTAGAGGTTGAGCTCTTGTGTCCGACCAAGCAGCCAGAGGTCCATCAATAACAGCGGGATCCCGCCTACATGGTCAGGGTGAAAATGCGTCAAGACGATGTCTGTGACCGCCTCGAGCTCGAGGCCTGCCTGGGGTAGCCTGACGAGCGGATTCCCAACGCAGTCTATCAGCAGGGTCCCGCTCTCCCCGACGACTGCCATGTGCGTGTTTTCATGGACCGGGTCAGGAATGGAATTAGACGACCCGAGAAAGACCAGTTCAGGCATTCTACAACCTCGCTCTATGGAATTATCCCGCCAGCATCAGAGGCTTCAATCCCCAAATACCAGCAGGGCGATCTGAGGGGTGAGCAGGACTTCCAGGGCTGCCGCTCCGAGCAGCAGGGGCACGACGAGTCCCACCATGACCCTTGCCCAATCGGCCAGCCCGTGAAGCCAGGCCTCGCCGATCGTCCTCCCTGGGGAAGGCGCCGCCAACACAGCGCCCAGGCGCAGGATCGCCGCCCCGGAAAGGGCGATGGCAGGTATCTCGAGCACTCCGTGCGGGGCGACCAGGGCAAGGAGGATCCAAAACGGTGAAAGACCTGCCCCGGCACTCGTCGTCGTGATATACCCGATCAACGCCAGCGGCAGCATCAGCACCAGGATCGCCAGGACGCCGTACGAAAATATCCCCAGGAGCGACGCCAGGAGCACCGTCTGCAGGTTGTGGGCCCAGACGAGCGGGACCCCTTCTGCCTCAAAAAAGCGGAAGGATGGCATCCCCTCCAGGCTGCCCCGCTGCAGGAAGCCCGGGTCGATCAATTCCGGGGGGATGACGTAGCGGTGGGCGAGGAGGACCCCGACGCCCGCCGCTACTGCCAGCACGACCGCCATGAGGGCCAGGGGGAGTTTGAGCCGGCGGAGTGTCTCATTGAGTTCCTGCCGGTACCATTCGCTGGGTGACCCCGCCTTGCCTTTGAAGGCATTCCAAAACGTCTTCCAAGCCCAGCGCAGATTGAGGGTGTCCATCTCCCTGCCGAATAATTCCTCCCGATTGAAGTGGGCAACCCCGGTGCGGATCAGCAAGACGACGATCAACACCAATCCCAACACTGTCCACCACATCACCTCGTCTCTTCCCCAGACGATCGCTGCGCTCTGTCCTTGCAGCAGGACCGCCATCGGTAGGATGATCACGAAAGACATCAGGTTGGCCCCGCGCAAGGAGGTCGTCTGGGTAGAAATGACCACGGCGGCGCTGACCATGACCAAGCAGTTCACCGTCGCCAGGGCGAAGACCTGGATGAAAAGTTCGGCATCCGGCTGCCAACCCCCCTGGCGGTACAGCTCGAGCAGATAGAATCCCATTGCCAGGTAGCTGGCAGCCAGCGGAGGGATCAAAGAGGCCAGCAGTTTACCCGCGTAGAGCTGCAAGGCGCTGAGCGGACTGCTTAAGAGCGGTTCCAGGCTGCGGCGTTCTTTCTCTCCGACGAAGCTCTCCAGCGCCAGGACCAGCGCGACCGCGACCGGGAAGAACCCGACGATCATGAACAGAAAGGGATGGAGCTGGTCGGCCTGAATTTGCAGGCCGTAACTGGCTGCGAAACCGGTCACCCTGCGCGCCAGGTAATTCATCAAGATCGGCGAGACTGCGACCAGCAGAACGAGCGGTGAAACGATCCGCCAGTCGCGCAAATGATCGCGCAGCTCCCGGCGGGTGACGATCAGCGATGGCGTGAAGTCAGCCAGCATGGATCTCCTCCGCTGCCGGCTGCAAGTTGATGACCTCCAGGTAGATCTGCTCCAGGCTCCTGGGAACTTCGATGATGCTGGTTACCGGCAGGCCCTGTTCGAGGAGGCTCTTCAAAACCCGGGGATTGTCCAGGGTAAAGGTATCCGGCCTGAAGCGCAGCCAGTCGTCGCCCCGGGCGGTGATCTCCAGAGATCCTGGCAGGCTGACCCGTGCTGTCTGGCAGGCGTGCGCCAGCTGCACCTCGTATTCGGGCGGGCCGAGCCATTTCCGTTTGAGCGCTTCTGGCGACCCCTGAGCGACGATCCTCCCGCGCCGGATGATTGCGATCTTGTCCGCCAGCTTCTCCGCTTCCGCCAGGTTGTGCGTACAGATGACGATCGCACGCTCGGAAGAGCGCAGCTGCTGGATCGTATCCCTGACGATGA
>CAYQDF010000024.1:0-11998 GCA_964416175.1 uncultured Anaerolineaceae bacterium | reverse complement strand
GATGAAGGCGCTTTCTGGATCCAGGGCCGAAGTGGGCTCATCCAGCAGCAATACAGGAGGATCGTGGAGCAGCGCCCGGGCCAGGGCCAGCTTTTGCTGCATCCCTCGCGAGAAATGTCCCAGGCGCAGATGTTGGAATTCTGCCAGGCCGAAATCCTCCATCAATTTCGAAGCGCGTTTCCGGCTCCTCGCCAGGTCCAACCCGTAGAGCTGACCGAAGAATTCCAGGTATTCCATCGACCGCATGCGCCAGTAAAAGCCGTGATGCTCGTTAAGCACTCCCACCGAAGCGCGTACCTGGGACGCCTCCTGGACGACATCATACCCTGCGACCCGCGCCCAGCCGCGCGTTGGTTGCAGGACGGAGGATAGCAGGCGGACCGTGGTCGTCTTACCAGAGCCGTTCGGCCCTAACAGCGCCAGCACCTGACCCGGCTCGACCCGGATGGAGATCCCGTCAACTGCCTGGAAGCTCCCAAATGCCTTCGAGAGGTCCTCCGTCTCAATCATCCTTCAATACCCGATTCGACTTATGCGTCGCCAGTTCCCACCGGATCTGAGGCAAGCCCGGCCTTCCTGCGGTGCCGCCAGATGAGGAATGCTCCGGAGGCGAGCGCCACGATCAGGGATATCGTCTGGTTGATGTTTATAATGCCTACCCGTGCGGGGTCAAGGCGCAAGAACTCGAGCAGGAACCTGGCAGCCGGGTAAGCGATCAAGTATATGAGGAAAAGGTCTCCCGTGATCAAGCGATCCCGAAAGCGGCGGTCCACCCAAAGGAGAAAACCGACCGTAAACAAATTCCAGAGGGACTCGTAGAGAAATAAGGGATGGTATGTCGCCTGGGATTCAAAGCCGGGCAATCGGTTCTGGGGGTCGATGGGGATCGCCCAGGGCAGATCCGTCGGAAGCCCATATAGCTCCTGGTTGAAGTAGTTGCCCCAGCGGCCGATCGCCTGGCCGAGCGCCAGGGCTGGGGCGGTGATGTCCAGCCAGAAGGCAAACTCCAGTTTCCGTCGCCGGGTGAAGATGAAAAGCGCCAGCAGGCCCCCGATCACAGCCCCTGGGATCCCCAGCCCACCGGCCCGGATGTTCAGAGCGTCTAAGGGGTGTGTGAGATAGTAACCCGTCGTATAGCCGAGAGCGACCATCGATGCAGGGGGCGTGAGGATGTGCCAGATCCGCGCCCCAACGATGCCGCCGATTAATACCCACACCAGGCCATCCCACACAATTTCGCCGTTTGCCCCTTTTCGGCGGGCTTCCCGCGCAGCCAGCCAGGCTGCAACCAGCGCACCCAGCATGACGACGATCCCGTAGTAGTAAATCGTTACCTGCCCAATCCGGATCCCCATTCTCAACTCCTCAAGATGAAATTAACGCCTGTCCCTGGTCTGCCGCCGGACGTCCAGAATGCGCTGGAGGGCAGTCAGGTTGGCAAAGATTGCGATGATCCACAAGCCCAGCATCGGGATGTTCAACACCAGGGAAGGTGCCAGGACCAGGTAGCGTTCCAGCCTGGTCAGCAGGCCAACCTTGGTATCGTACCCCAGGGAAGAAGCCCGCGCGCGCACATAGGAGACCAATACAGCGCCTCCGGATGCGGCGAAGGTTACCATGCCTCCCAGCCAGTCTCCCTGCTGGATGAAATAATACAGCAGCCCGCCGAAAATGACCAGTTCCGAGTACCGGTCGGTGACCGAGTCGACGAACGCGCCAAACTCAGTCGACTCGCCCCTCAGGCGCGCCATCGTCCCATCCAGTGCGTCAACCGGACCCATTGCCAGGATCAAGATCCCTCCGAAAGTCATGTGACCCTGCGAGAGTAGATATGCCCCCACCGTGTTGCCCACCAGCCCCAAGACGGTCATAGCGTTCGGGGTCAGCCCGAGCCGGTTGAAGAAAACGCCCACCGGGTCCAGGATGCTGCCGAAGCGGGACCGCATCATTTCTGTAAAAGTCAGGCTGTTCCTTTTTTCCGAAACGTGATCCAATTTGGTTTCCCTTGAGTAAGAATCATAAATCGATCGGGTATGCTATCCGATGGGGGTGCTGCTGTCAAGGAAGTCAATCTTCCCCTTGCGCGATCAGGACTTCCCGTTCACGACCCCCGCTGAGCGCCGGGCCGATCACACCCAGCTCCTCCAATTCGTCGATCAGGCGGGCAGCCCGCGGATATCCGATCCGCAGCCGCCGCTGCAACAGGGAAGCGCTGGCGCGTTGGGTCTGACGGACGATCGCTATCGCCTGTTCTATCAGTTCATCCTTGTCTGTCAGCATGGCTTTTTCTTCGAGCAGGGACTCCCACGGCGGCGGCTCGACCTCCTCCTGAGCAACCGAACGCTGCCAGAAATTGATCACGCGCTCGATCTCCTGGTCGGAGACGAGGATGCCCTGCGCCCGGATCGGGCTGCCGGCCTCCGGCGGAAGGAAGAGCATGTCGCCGCGCCCAAGCAGGCTCTCCGCGCCAACCGAATCCAGGATAACGCGCGAATCGACCGAGGAGGCGACGCTGAATGAGACCCGGGCCGGGAAGTTCGCTTTGATCAATCCGGTGACCACGTCCGTGCTGGGGCGCTGGGTCGCAACCACCAGGTGGATGCCTGTGGCGCGCGCCATCTGAGCCAGGCGGACGAGCGCCGGTTCGGTCTGTTCCGGGGCAGTCATCATCAGGTCCGCCAGCTCATCGATCATCACCACGATGTGCGGCATTGGCTCTTCGCCTTTCCGTCGGCGCGCTTTGCGGTTGTAGGAATCGATATTGCGGGAATGAGTGGCTTCGAGAACCTTGTAGCGCCGGTCCATCTCGGCGACCGTCCAGCGCAGGACGCCCAGGATGCGCTCCAGGTCGGTCTCAACTTTCCCAAGCAGGTGTGGCAGCCCGTTGAAGCGCACCAGCTCCACCATTTTCGGGTCGATCATCACAAGCCGCAGGTCCTCAGGTGTGTTGTTCATCACGAGGCAGGTCGTCAGGGCCGCGATGCAGACGGATTTCCCTGAACCGGTCGTCCCTGAGATCAAGAGGTGGGGCATGCTCGCCAGGTCAGCCACCACGGCCTGCCCGGATACATCCCGTCCCAGAGCGATCGTCAGAGGCGACCCGAACTTGTAAAACGCTTCCGTCTCCAGGATAGGCCGCAGCCTCACCACAGTCGAGCGGGTATTGGGAACCTCGATGCCAATGTAGGGGCGACCGGGGACTGGGGCTTCAATGCGCAGGCTGGAAGCAGAAAGAGCCAGCGCCAGGTCCCGGGAAAGCGAGGCGATCTGCGCCACGCGCACCTTCTGGCGCACCAGGTCTTCCTCGCTCCCCCCTTTTTCGAGGAACCCGGGCTCGACTGCAAACTGCGTCACGGTCGGGCCGACCTGGAATCCAACCACCTTAGCCGGGATGCCGAACTCCGCCAGGGTCTTTTCAATCAGCCCGGCTGTCAGATTGATATTGCGTTCATCTGGCCGGGAAGCAGGTTCTTCGAACAGGAGATCCAGACCTGGCAGCCGCTCATCCCGTTCCGGCGGCTTGGTTCGCTTCTCATCGTTCACCCGGATCTTGAATTTCTTGCGGTACTCCGCAGGCAGGCGGGGCACGCCGCGCGCACCCGGCTGCAGCAGAGTTCCTGCCTCTCCCCCAGCCTCGCGGCCCGTACCCACCGCGGCCCCCAGCCCGCTCACGGGCTCCCCGCCGCTCAATTCCCGGCTCCGGGAGATGCCAGCCAGCTGCCCGGAGATCCCAAGCCCGACCAGCGCGAAGAACACGAATGCCAGGGAGAGGAACACAGCCAGCAGCCAGTCTAGCGGGACCAGGATCAGCAGCAGCTCCGCCAGCCCCCAGCCTACCAGCCCGCCGTCGATGCCGAGCTCCGCGCGGTCGATCGAAGACCCGCCCAACACCGACAGCAGCGCCAGGCCGCAGAACGCAGCCGCTTCCAGCGCCAGCACACGTCCCCAGGGCAGCACCGGCCCTGCGCCAGGCCTGCTCCGGCTGCGAAAGATGGCGCCCCCGACCAGTCCCGGGATGCCGGCGGCGAGGTACGCTCCCCAGCCGAACCACCGCCGCAGTTGCTCCGCCCACCAGGACAGCAGCGCCCCCTCGGTCAGGCTGAAAAATGCCAGGTACGTCATCAGAGAGACCGCCAGGCAGATTACGCCGCCAACATCCCAGCCGAACCGTCTCAACCCCGCTATCCCGTTCTGTGAGTTTCCACGGAGGCCATCCCGGAGGCTCCCGGGTGGATCCCGGTCGACACGAATAGTCTGCTTGGAATATCTTCTAGTCAACGCCAGGCCTCATCGATCGCTTCACGCCTGCTCTGCACGGGAGGCGATATATATCCCTGCTAAGATAAGTATAGCACCAAAAATCTTGAGGGGTGTCGGGGTCTCCTGGAGCAAGAAATAAGCCAGGATCGTCGAACCGATCGGCTCTCCCAGCAGGGAGATTGCCACGAAAGCAGCGGAAAGATACCTCAACGCCCAATTGAAGCTCGAGTGTCCGATTATCTGCGGTATGAGCGCCAGCAGGACCAGCCAGAGGTACGCCTGCGGCGGGTAGCCAAGAGGGGTCTGGCGCGCCAGGACCATGATCCCCAGCAGAGTGAGGGCTGCCGTCCCGTAGACCAGGAAGATGTACGGGATCAGGGACATCCTGACCCGGATTCTCCGACCGATCAGCAGGTACCCCGCTGCCATCCAGGCACCGGCCAGGGCCAGGAGATCGCCAATGAACGCCCTCCCCCGGATGAACTCAGCAACTGGGGGGCAGACCAGCCGCCCGCTCTCAACCAGGCATGAATCACTCATGCCCACCACAAACCCGCCAAACAGCGCCAATCCCATCCCGGACAGGATCGACCGCGCCAGAGATTCCTTGAGCACCAGTGGAGTTAGCAGAGCGACCCACAAAGGCGAGGTCGAGACCAGGACGACTGAACTGGCGACCGTTGTGTACTCGAGCGAGGTGATCCAGGTCGCGAAGTGAAGCGCCAAGAACACGCCCGATGCGACCACCAGTCGCCGTTCGGTCCCCCGAACCCGCCGGATCTCCGGGAGATGCCCAGAGAGCGCCAGCGGAGCCAGGAATAAAGTTGCCAGCCCCAACCGGCAGGCGGCCACCACCAGGGATGGGGTCGTCACCTGCGCGTAGCGGACGAAAATCGAACCCGTGGAAACAGCCAGGATCCCCAGGCCGATAACCAGGGCTGGCGGCAGAATGGGTCGCGTGGGATCGGCATCAATGTGCTCCTCGCGGTGCGGCTGCATTTGCCCTGGCGCTCCTCGTTGCTTTCAGCTTGACAAAGTTTGAAGGGATGTTACAATCCAAAGGCTACGGTCAATCCCGTTATGCTACTTCACAACTCCTCGATCAGTCAACCCTAATTTATCTAAAATCGTTATAAGGAGTATGCCATGGCTTTTGAATTACCTCCACTTCCATACGCTTACGATGCCCTGGAGCCCCACATCGATTCCATGACGATGGAGATCCATCACACCAAACATCACAACGCATACGTCACGAACCTCAACGCAGCGCTGGAAAAGCATCCCGAGCTGGCGGGCCAGTCCCTTGAAGACCTGGTCTCGAACCTGTCAGCCATCCCAGAGGATATCCGCACTGCGGTGCGGAACAATGGGGGCGGTCACTTCAATCACAGCCTGTTCTGGAAGTTCATGTCGCCAAACGGAGGCGGTGAACCGAAAGGTGAACTGGCGCAGGCGATCAACGTCGCATTCGGTGATTTTTCAGCCTTCAAGAGCACCTTCGCCCAGGCAGCCATGAGCCGGTTCGGCAGCGGATGGGCCTGGCTCGGTCTTAAGGACGGCAAGCTGGCTGTGCTTTCCATGCCAAACCAGGACGTCCCGATGATGGAAGGGATGACCCCGATCCTGGGAATCGACGTATGGGAGCATGCTTACTACCTGAAGTACCAAAACCGGCGCGCAGATTACATCGCCGCCTGGTGGAATGTGGTCAACTGGGAAGAGGTCGCCCGGCGTCATGCTTCTGTCAGATGATTCGGTCGCAGTAAATATTTAAGGTAAAATTATTCCAGTGATATTCACATATCCAATCAACTCACCCATTGGGAGGTTCCTTCGATGACTCACATTATCACCAGCCTGTGTTTGCGCGACTCTGGGTGTGTAGACGTCTGCCCTGTTGAATGCATCGTGCCGGGGAAGCCGATCGAGGAATGGCCTTGGTACTATATAGACCCGGATACCTGCATCGACTGTGGGGCCTGCATCCCCGAATGCCCCTTCGAGGCCATCTTTACGGAAGACGAAGTGCCCGCGGCGTACGAAGCCAAGGGCGGCGAGCGGCAAAGCATGCCCGCCGGGACCCCCGGCTTCGACGAACCCTTCGATGGGACGAACCATCACGGCGAACCAGTCCACCTCGATCACACCAAGACGCTTAAAGCCGGGGAAGTAGTCGACCTGACGCCAGATATCCAGCCCAATTACGATTATTTCAAGAAAGGCCCAGGCTACAGCGCCCTGGACTAACCCCTTTTCTTGGAAGAATCCAGAGTGGCCTGGCAGCTGCATGCTGCCGGGCCATTTTCGTCTAACTTAATGTCAGTTCGGAATAACTGCCGCTTCGACTGTGTTCACCTCAGTGCCCGCGGGACATGTCTGAGGTGAACACAGTCAATGTCCCGGGCTTGCGAGGGAGTAGTCTCGGAAGCCCGTCACCCCGTTCAGCGCGCTGGCTTGTTTAATCCCGAATTCATGTTAATATTAACAAACGCGGCTGATCTCACTCCGTGCGCAGATCCAGGTTTCCAGCTCCCATCTCAACCGTTATCGTCAACTGCGGACCTGCTCCAGCGAGGATATACTCACCGCCTGAAGAACGCCACTCCCCTTCCAGATTTATGTTCGACAGGCCTCCAGTGACGCGCAGGCGAGCGGCTGTCCCGGAAGGGACGATCACCTTGATGTTGCTTAATCCAGTCTTGATGTTGATAGTAGCATCCCGCTGCAATTCCCCGGAGAAATCCAGCGTGTAGTCCCCTGCTCCGCTGACCATTTCCATGCGGGAGAAATTCGCGTTGGCCAGTCCGGTGGCAGTGACCTTGGAAGCCCCGGTCTCGTAGCGCAGCAAATCCATCTCTTCCCGGTTTGGTTCGGAGAAACTCAGCTCCGTTTCTGAGCCTCCTTCCGTGATCCGCAGGCTCCGGAGCGATAAACCGCCCAGCTCGAAGTCTCCCCGGTATCCCCCGGCCGCGATAATCAGCTCGATAGGGAGTGTCCCAAGCTTCAGGTCCCATACATTTTCGAAATCCCTCCCGAGGATCGGGATGAAATCGAGACCCTCATCTTCCTGTGCGACGACTACTTCGCTCTCCCGGACCGTGATCTCGGGCTTCAACTCAGATACGTTATACGTCGCGGTGCCAGCAATTACATAGTCATCCGTTCCAGGCTCCAGGTTCAATTCTCCGGCGGAAAAGTTCAGCCGCACTTCGGCAACCTCGTCGACACCTTCCAGGGGAGGCACCTCAATTTCATCAGTGGCGAGATCCCCCGTATCGATTCTCGGCAGATTGACGGTGATGCTGCACGCCAGGGAAACCACCGCAAGTAGCATGACAGGCAACAGCAACCTTCGTAGGTTCATCGGATCCTCCTGATCGCAGACTTCTATCCAGGTATACGCAATACGGGTGCAAGGGTTGCAGGATCACCCGCCATACCCGGTCAGCTTGCTCTTCCTGACTGCCTGTTGGATATTACCGCGAGCGATCGGGCGATTATTGAATAGATCAGGTACAGAAGGGCCGCAGCGATCAGCGTAAATTTCAGGGCTGCGGATCCGGCTGACACCGCCGGCCAGGGCTCTGCCACCCGTCGGAGCAGCATCCATCCAAGCCCGATATTTTCAAGAATATCCAACAGTCCGGCGCAGGCCATTCCCCAGGCAAGCGGGACGCCCAGGGAGCTCAAAGGCAGACGCTGTTCGCGCAGCACTTGCCCTGACAGGAAGCATGCAATGCCAATCGCCGGCGTGTAGAGGAAAATAAAAAGGAAATCCAGCCCCACGCTGAAAGCAGCACTGCGCTTCGCGCCATCATTCCATGAGTCGAGCACCGCCTGAGCCCGCTCCGAGCTGCCGGCCAGTTCGTAAGATACGATCCCCTGAGGAGCAGCCGCGGTCCTCAAGGGCTTTCCCACAGCATCGAGGACGAGCATTGTCCCCAACATGAGGACAAAAACAGGCAAGAAAATCTTTTGTCTAAGCACCGGCCAGAAACCGGGCATTCCTGGCTGCTCCATGTGGCTCTCCCTAAGTCGAGATGTGAACTTCCAGGCAAACCACCCCTCGAGGCCCAACGACCGCGTCGTGAAGCACGCCTGGCGGGAGGTCCAGCCGATCGCCAGCTCCCAGGTTTACCCGCTCTCCGGTCGCAATGATGCCGAAGGTGATCGATCCCTCCACGACGTAGATCGCTTTGCCGTACGAATGCGAGTGAGCGCCGTACACATTGCCAGGCGCGTCCGACCACTGGTACGCTTCTAACCCCTCTTGATCCAGCTGGCGCTGGATCTCTGTCGTTCCGGGTTTTGTGGAGCCGCTCCACCGGGTAACCCTGTACACGAACAAGTCCATTCGACTACCTCCTGGTTGCTTCGAAATCAATTTTACTCTGAACTTCCCTACCCGCGGTAGCTCCGCAATCACCCCATGCTGGCCGGAGTTCGCTCACTTTCCCACCTCTTGAGGAGCGGAGCAGTTTGATCCGTTGCTTGCAAAATTCACTGAATCAAGGCACAATAACCGCTGAACCAGGGCAAGGTCCAGAGGAGGGCCTTCAGCGCCAGGTTCCCATGGAGGGATAGCATCCGGGGGAATCCGTGGTTTGAAGTAAAAAAACCAGATTTGCAAGGAGATACCGTCATGACCGAAAACGAGCCTAAAGGACCAGAACAAACCAGGGGTGATGTCGCCTCCGAATTCCAGGCTCTCGGCGACAACCTGAAGCGCGTCTTGCAGCAGGCCTGGGAAAGTGAAGAGAGGAAGAACCTTCAACGCGAAATTGAGTCCGGCCTTGCCACCCTCGGGAAGACGCTCGAGCAGGCTGCCAGAGAATTTCGGGAAAGCGAGACCGGACAGCGGCTGAAGTCCGAAGCGCAGGAACTGCAAGAACGCCTTCGCAGCGGTGAAGCCGAGATCAGGCTGCGTGAAGATCTGATCAAAGTGCTGAAGAAAGTCAACACGGAGCTCGAGAAAATCCTGAAACCAAAATCCGGAGCCGGCGGCAGTGAAGGATAAACAGGAGAGAGACCGAGTGCCTCCTAAAGGGTTTCTTCACCAGACCGAGAGCGGCAGCCCCATCGCCGTTGGCAATTACAGGATCATCCCGGTCTCCCGTGCGTACCGGGTCACGCTTCCGAGGGCTGCCGGAAGCCTCGTCTGGAACCGCCCTCTGGCAGCCCGTATCGAGCGCGATGGGGAGAGTGATCTGGTGATCCCGATCCACGACGTCACCCGGATCGCACAGGTTCGGCTCATCGCTGGCAGTCTGATCACAGCTGCCGTACTGTGGGCTATCCTGCATCTGCCTGGCAAAATAGATCAGAAAAAGGAGCCTTTCGATGGCTGAAGAGAAGCAAAAACACACCCTCGAGATGGATGCGGTCAGCCTGATGGCGGCAGTCGAAAATGTCAACCAGACCATTGACAAATTCCTCGATACCGCAAGCGTCGGGAAGGTGTATGGAGAACCCATCCATGTCGGCGACACGGTCATCATCCCCAGCGCGGAAGTTGTGGCAGGCATGGGATTTGGCGTGGGGGTTGGGTATGGCCGGAAAGGCGAAGAGTCACAGGAGACCGGGGGAGGTTCGGGCGGCGGAGGCGGCGGGCAGGTGCTTTCTCGTCCGGTGGCCGTGATCGTCGCGACGCCTGACGAAGTGCGCATCGAGCACGTCTACGACCGGACGAAAATCGCCCTGGCAGCCCTGACCGCGGCAGGATTCATGGTCGGGATGGTGGCGCGCATGCTGCGCGGCCGCTAATCAACCAGAATTTCACTCGAGCTGGAGCGCCGCCCGCATCAGCGCGGTCCCAATGGCCTGAGCCTGCCCCGGGTCATCTTCCTCAAGCAGGATCACCAGCGACAGGGGAGCGCCGTTCCAGGTGGGCAGGGTGCCCGTCAGGTACCATGTAAAGGTCCCGCCGTCTTCCTCGGAGATGCGGGCGAGACTCTCCCAGGTCGGAATTTCACTCGCCTGGAGAGATTCGGCAACGATAAAGGCTGCTTGAGGAAGAATGACCTGCTCCGGTTGACCGGGCGGGGGTAGACTGCTCCACCCCGAGTCGGGTAAATCGACCGCGGACGCAAGGCGCGGCGCGGGAACGCTCCCGTTCGCACTCAAGGCGGAGGCGGCTATCGCCATCTGTAAGGGGCTCACCTGCAGATCCTCCAGATTGAGAACCTCAGTTTCGGATCTCTCTGCTTCCTCTTCGATGGGAGAGAGGGCAACGCCGGGCGCAAGGTCAGGAACCTGATAAAATCCCAGTCCTTCGAGCACCGTTAGGGCGTCTTCTTCTCCCAGCGCTTCAGCCAATTCCATCATAATCACTGGGCAGCCGGCCTGAACCATCTCTGGAATTTCGTTTCCTGCGGGCCTCAGTGCGCATCCCTGGTCTTCCATCCAGACTCCGGTTCCAGTCGCCTGGGGCATGGTTCCCTTTTCTGCAACTGAAGCCAGCAGGAAGGGTCCCAGGGCAGCTCCTGCCTGGTACCTTCCCTGGGACGCGCGGTTGATCAGCGGCATCTCCGGGTCGGAGACCAGGTCCGCCCAGGCTTCAGAAAGGCGGTTTGGGTCATACGTCGGATGTGAGGCCATGATTAGAATTTCCCCGGATGCGGCGTTGAGCAGCACCACTGCACCCGTATGTCCTGCCAGGGCCTTGTCCGCCAGGGTCTGGAGGTCGAGGTCCAGGGTCAGGCGAACGTCAATACCCGGGGGAGGCTGTCCGTACAGCAGGTGGTGCCACCAGACGACGACCGGAGAATTACCGAGCCGGCCGCGCAAATAGGGGTCCAGGCTGGCTTCCAGGCCGGCCTGACCGTAAACAGGGTCGTTGTAGCCGATCACCGGTCCGAGCTGCGCATACGGGTAGCTGCGAGCGTAATCGCCCGGCGCCCCATGGGTGACAGCCAGGGGCGTCGAATGCCGATCAAGGATCGCTCCCCGGCGAACGTAGCGATCGGAGATCGACCGCCGCGCATTGTCCGTCCTCTCGAGCAGGTCCGGCCCGCGGTAAACCGTCCACCAGCCGGATGCAGCTGCTGCGAGTGCCAGACCCCCAAAAATGAACCCACCCAGGACAAGGTAGGGGCGTGGGTTGGCTGGCAAACCAGGCCTGGCAAACGCGCCTTGGCTGATGATGAGAAGGATCGTCAAAGACAGGAATGCCGTGAGAAGCGACGAACCCCCGTACGACACAAAAGGCAGCGTTACGCCCGTCAGCGGCAGGATTCGCAGGTTTCCGCCGATGATCAAAATGCTCTGCCCGGCCAGGTAAGCTGTCAAACCGGCAGCCAGATACTGCCGGAAGCTACCAGAGGCTCGCAAGGCTATTCGCAGACCGCTGGCAGCGAAAAATCCTAACAACAGCAAAAAACCAATCGCCCAAACCAGGCCGCCTTCTTCGAGGATGGCGGCGTAAATGAAGTCTGAGTGTGGGATCGGCACCAGCCCGGGACTTCCTAATCCAGGCCCTCTGCCGCCCACGCCGCCGTTCGCCATCGCCAGCAGGGACTGCACAATCTGGTAAGATCCTCCGCTCGGGTCCGCCCACGGATTGAGCCAGGCATCAACGCGCAGGCGGACGACGTCGAACAGCCGGTACCCGGCTGCCCCGGCCAGGACCAGGGTTGCCCCACCCAGGACCAGCAGGCGTGCGCTTCCGGTCGCCAGATAGGCGACGAACACGTAGATAAAGATGAAAATCACAGCTGGCCCAAGGTCGCGCTGCACG
>CAYQDF010000023.1:30227-35584 GCA_964416175.1 uncultured Anaerolineaceae bacterium | reverse complement strand
CGAATTGGGTGCCGTAGTTAAGATTTGCCGGTTTCTCTGCCCCCCATCTCGGCGATCAGGCCTCCCAATGTTTCGATCGCGCGTTCGACCTGGTAAGACCACGCGGCAGCGTTCAGGCGGATGAAGTTCCGGTACTGATTCGTCGCGGAGAAGACATAGCCGGGCGCGAGGGTGATCCCAACTTTTAACGCCTGCCGGTACAGCTCCAACGAGTCGATGGACTCCGGCAATTGCACCCAGAGGACGAAACCTCCTGTGGGGCGCGTGACGCGCGTACCGGGCGGGAAAAAACGCATGACGGCCTGCGCCATGAGGCTCACGTTGCGGGCATATTCGCGCCGGGTACGGCGGAGATGATGATCGTATCCGCCGCTGGCCAAAAATCCGGCGACGACCTGTTGGGCAAAAGTCCCCGTATCTACGCTCAGGGTAACTTTAAGCCATTCGACCGCGTGCCTCCATCGCCCGGGCGCGATCCAACCCACCCGCAGCGCCGGGCTGATATCTTTGGAAAATGAGGAGACCAGCATCACCAGCCCCCGTTCGTCAAAGGACTTCGCGGTCAATGGTCGTTTCCCTGTGAAATACAGCTCGCCGGATACGTCGTTTTCGATCAGTGGGATCTCATATCGGGCGAGTAGTTCAACCAGAGCTTTCTTTTTTTCGTCCGGAATACAGCTCCCCAGCGGGTTGTTGAAATTTGAGATCACGATCACCGCCCGGACGGGATTGTGCTCGATGGCAAAAGCCAGCGCATCCAGGCTGATCCCATCGCGGGGGTGAGTGGGGATCTCCAGGGCTTTTAACTGCAGCACCTCCAGGCATTGCAGGGTGCCGAAATACATGGGCGACTCCACCGCCACGATGTCTCCGGGCCGGCACACGGCGAGCAGACCAAGGTTGATCGCTTCGACGCCCCCCGCCGTGATCACGATGTCATTGGGCGACAGGCTGCACCCGGAAATTATCGCCCGCTTGGCAATCTCCACGCGCAGGGATTCCAGTCCAGGCGGAAACCGATACTGGTAGACTTCCCCTACCCGACTGCGCGCCAGGGAAGTGACGAGGCGGTTGATCTTTTCCGTCGGCAGCAGACCGAGGTTCGGCAATGCCGCGCCCAGCTGCACCAGCCGCGGATTGAGCGTGTCTCGCAGCAGCTGCATCACCAGGTCGTGCAAATTCACGTTGCTGGGGTCCAAAACGGGCATGGACATCTCCGGTTCCGGCAGCCCGGTTGGCAGGTGAGCGCGTACATAATAACCAGATTGTGGGCGAGCCTCGATCAACCCCCGGTCTTCCAGCAGCAGGTATGCCTGGAGGACAGTGCTGATGCTCACTCCCTGCTGTTTGCTCGTCTGGCGCACGGAGGGGATGCGCTCGCCAGGCCGGAATGTCCCCTGCTCGATCAGGCGCGCCATGCGTTCGGCGAGCTCTTCATAAAGCAAGGTCTTACTGATTTTTTCTCCTTGTACATTTGTCATCGTCAATACCCTCGGAAAGTAAACAGTTTACCGATCAAATCAGCAGTACAGTTGATTATAATCGATACTGTTATGGTTACAATTTCCAATTTGTGTATCTGTACTTGCTTGTGGATTTGTGGATAATAGTAGCAGGTGTGATCGGTATCCAGTTAGGAGGTTCTCACCATGGAAGGCACACTGAACTGGGGAAAGACGGTAAATTATCCTATTGAACTGGGCCGTGATGGGCTGCAATTGATCAAGGATTACGAACCTGGTACGGTCATCCTTTGCCACCGTGGCGTGCTGTGGGTGACGCAGTCCGGAGATATTGAAGATTACGTGCTGGGACCGGGTACCGTTTTTTCGAGCGAACAGCACGGTGAGGTTTTGATCCAGGCAATGAAGGACGCGGTTCTGAGCATTCGCCCACCCCAAAAGGCGAGCTCGGTCCGACTTTCCGTCTTGCACCACAACTGAACAGCCCTCCCGCAGAGCCTATCCCGGGTCGTTTCTGGAGAATAATCCAGCCTGCGGGAGGGACGCCCTCAACTCATCGTCTATTTCCGCGCTGTGAGGATGGGGCGGGTTCGCAACAACCACACCGGCAGGAGCAGGCGCCGCTCCCGACTCGGAAATAGCAGCGCCGGGCAGACAACTTCCGGTCTTCCAACACTGACGACATCCGTTTGGCTCTCCTCAGGGAAATCGACGTACATCAACGCGACGGATAAGTCGCGCTTCCTCCCGCGGGCTTTGAAAGCCGCACTACGCAGGATCGTCCGCCGATACGAATGGCAGGCCCGCTCCCATGACGCCTGCCTGGCTGACCAGCGTTGAGCTGGTGAATTAGCCATCAAAAGCTCGAATACAGTATCGCTACCGCAGCAACGTCGCGTAGTAGATCGCCGCGCCAATGTGGATAAAAGCTGCCGTGAAGAGCGCCAGTCCGAGTGGGACGTGTAAAGTATGCCACAAGGCCAGTAACCGCCTGGCCTGAGCCAATGTCGTCCGCTGCCGGAGCAGGCGCCTCCTCTGGTGGACAAGCTTCCCCAAAAAGGCGGCCTGGCGCCGGGTTTCTCGATCCAGGCCGCGCCTCAACAGCCAAAAATCAATCCGGTAGGTGAGCTCCTCCATGGGATTGAGCAGGGATAGCATTGAACCACCCCCGGCAGTTGCCGAAAAGCCGAGCAGCTGCCCGGTCCAGGGCCGCCCTGCGCCAGGAGTGCGTTCCAGCCAGGATTTGATCTGGGCGGAGATCAAATCAATCTCGCGCTGGATCTGCCCGGCTTCGAGCTCGATGCCGTCTGCCGTACGGGGGATGGCAGTGTAGATGTAGCGCCCCACAAAGCCGCTTCCAACGACAACCAGCGTCATTAATGTGACTATCCCCGCCAGGCCGTGGAATTTCCAGGAAGTATGGAGGAGCACCATGTAAGGTCCCACCAGGCCGGTGAAGATGTGGAATTGGAGCCAGAGAGAAAGACGACCCCAGCGCGCGCTCCGGCTCCGCTTGCGGAGAGTGTAGAGCGTCTCGGTCATCAACATTAAAATGAAACCGGCGATCCCAAGCGAATGCCCAAACAGCTCGCTGGCAGGCGGGACTCCACCGAGGGCGATCACGGCATAGAGATAGACCCCGCTGATCCCAAGGATAGCGAAGAAAGCCAGCCAGAGTTCACGCGTGCTTTGGGACACGGAAGTATCTCCATTGCGTCCAGAAATCCGCGATCAGGTCCGCGATGTTCGCCCCCACAGCGGTTAGCCTGTCTCGGATCGGGGAAATGTCGGCCTGCTGGGCGACCAATTCCTGGATGGGACGGGAGAGGGTCTGGTCACCCATCACAATCGCGCCCAGCAGGGTCCGCGCGCCGATTAACAGGCGCAGGCGGTTGACCTCGAAATTGTCCTGGGCGATAATGGCATCGGGCAGCTGGCGCCAGGTCTCGCTGTCCCCGCGGGCGATGCTGACCAGGTCGTCGTCATCTCCGCGGCCGACCATGCCGATAATCGTGGTTGTCAGGCCGGCCAGGCGGGTAACGTTGAATGCGATCGGTTTTACGTACGGCACCCGCCGACCGGTCATGTTCATTCCGGCTACCGTTCCCTGCCCGCGCGCCGGACCCCAGAGCGTATCGACTACAGATTTCCCGGTGAAAGGGTCGTAAACCTGGGCGACGTCCCCAGCCGCGAAGATGTCCGCTTGGCTGGTTTCGAGGTACTCGTCGACCAGGATGCCGCGATCAACCTTCAGGCCGCTGGAAGCTGCCAGCTCGGTCCGCGGCCGCACTCCGATGGCAATGGCGACCATCCCGCACGGG
This sequence comes from uncultured Anaerolineaceae bacterium, assembly GCA_964416175.1. GTDB lineage: Bacteria > Chloroflexota > Anaerolineae > Anaerolineales > UBA4823 > CAYQDF01. Next base: position 31,800 of record CAYQDF010000023.1, on the reverse strand, counting down.
ATGGAACGCCCGTCCTGCGTCCGCACTCCAACCACACGCCCCTCCCGTCCCAGGATCTCCGTGAGTTCCGTGTGGTAGTGCAGCGAGACGCCGTGCTCGCGAAGGCGCTCCTCGACGATGCGTGACTCGATCTCGTCCAGAATGTTGTGCCAGTATCTGTCCTTGCGCAAGAAGTAATGGGTTTTCACTTTCCGCGCGACCAGCCCTTCGACGATCTCGAGTGCCGTGATCCCTCCGCCGACGACGACCGCCGGCTGCTTACGGCGGGCCAGTTCAAGGATCTGGTGAGCATCTCCGATATTATCCAGCTTGACAACCCCGCGCAGATCCTCGCCGGGCGTTTTGCTGCGTACGGCGGAGGATCCGGTGGCGACCAGCAGGCGGTCGTAGCGCAGGAATTTGCCGTCGCGCAGCTCTAGCCGGTGCTCTCCAGGGTGGATGCGCGCCGCGGGAGCAGCCATTGGCCGAAACCCAAGCTGCTTGAAATCCCGCTCGTTGAACGGATACAGCTGGCGCTCGTTGATCTCGCCAGTCAGGTAATAGGCCAGGCCGGGCCGCGAGTAATAACCCTGCGGTTCTTCACTGAGCAGGGTGATGTGGCCGGTAGCGTCATGGGAGCGAATTGCTTCAGCAGCTGCTATCCCCGCGGCGCCCGCTCCGATGATCACGTAACGGCGCATGGCTTCAGGACGCTCCCTCGACGGACTTCGGATCGAACAAGGTCGTACGCTCAAAGCGCAGCACCCCGCGCGGGCAGCGGGCAACGCATTCTCCACAGGTCAGGCAGTAGCTTTCGTGGATCGGTTTTCCAAGCCAGGCAAACCGCCTCACATCGATGCCCGCCGGGCATGAATAGGAGCAGATCCCGCACTGCACGCAGCGCGCGGATTCTGGGACCACGCAGCCCTCCGCCCGGGCCAGGTGATGGGTGAATTCCGTGCGGAGGATTTTCTTGAGATTAATCACCGCCCCCCTCCCCGCCCTTCTTTCCGTCGGGGTGGCACTGAACGCACTGACCATCTATGTTGGTGATCCCTTCTTTTGAATGTTCTTCCTCCATTTTTTGCTTATCGTGGCATCCGTAGCAGGTCCAGGCTGGTGGGCCGGAAGGATGGCATTTCGCGCATTCGCCTTTTGCACCGTGATGATCGAGTGGGAAAGTGTGGTCGAAGTCTGCATCGCCCCAGTTCGATGTGTTGTGGCAGTTCGAGCACTGTCCAGAAAAATGGTTTGCGGGTTTATCGCCGCTGTGACAGGAAATGCAGTCCGTCGTCCCGGCCGCGCCGTGATCGAAGGTGGCACCGCCCCAGGAGGAGGTGCTGTGACAGGCCGAGCACTGCCCGCTGAAGTGGTTGGCGGGCTTGTCGCCGCTGTGGCAGGAGATGCAGTCCGTCGCCCCGGCGGCGCCATGATCGAAGGTTGCGTCGCCCCACTTCGAGGTGTTGTGGCAGTTCGAGCACTGCCCGCTGAAGTGGTTCGCGGGTTTATCGCCGCTGTGGCAGGAGATGCAGTCCGTTGCCCCGGCCGCGCTGTGGTTGAACTCAGCGTCACCCCACTTCGAGGTGTTGTGGCA
>CAYQDF010000023.1:285-30127 GCA_964416175.1 uncultured Anaerolineaceae bacterium | reverse complement strand
CCCCGGCCGCGCTGTGGTTGAACTCAGCGTCACCCCACTTCGAGGTGTTGTGGCAGTTCGAGCACTGCCCGTTAAAGTGGTTGGCCGGCTTATCTTTGGTGTGGCAGGAGATGCAGTCCGTCGCCCCGGCCGCGCTGTGGTTGAACTCGGCGCCGCCCCACTTCGAGGTGTTGTGGCAGTTCGAACACTGCCCGCTGAAGTGGTTGGCCGGTTTATCCTTCGTGTGGCAGGAGATGCAGTCCGTCGCCCCCATCGCCTGGTGGTTGAACACAGCCCCCGCCCAGGAGGAGGTATTGTGGCAGGCCGAGCACTGCCCGCTGAAGTGGTTGGCCGGTTTATCCTTCGTGTGGCAGGAGATACAGTCCGTCGCCCCCATCGCCTGGTGGTTGAACACAGCCCCCGCCCAGGAGGAGGTATTGTGGCAGGCCGAGCACTGCCCGCTGAAGTGGTTGGCTGGCTTATCTTTGGTGTGGCAGGAGATACAGTCCGTCGCCCCGGCTGCCTGGTGGTTGAACACGGCAGCTGCCCAATCTGTCGTGTTGTGACAGGCCGAGCACTGGCCGGCGAAATGATTGACTGGTTTGTCAGCGAGATGGCAGGACACGCAGTCGTTCGCTCCAGCGATCGCGTGGTCGAAAGTCGCGTCTTGCCAGGAAAAAGGTGTGTGGCAGGCTGAGCATTCGCCGGGATAATGGTTCGGCGGCGCATCGGCCGCGTGGCAGGCGGAACACTGATTCGGGGTGCCGGCGTACTGCCCGCTTGAGTGGCAGTCGGCGCATTCCAGCTCCGCGTGCCCGCCGACTAGAGGGAAGAAAGCGTGTAACGCACCCGGGCTTCCGGGTGGAAAAATCACATCTCGCGGGTCGATCCCAAACAATTCAGCGATCGTCCCGCCGCTTCCTTGGAAAGATAATATCGACGAGGGATCTTCAGAATTAGGTCCGCCCAGCGCGGCGATCCCGGTGCTGTCAAGCATGGCGCGCAGGGTATCGATTTTCGCCGCGATCAGGGCAATGACTCCCTGAGGGTCAGGGAAGCTGGCTGGCCACGTGGATAAGGCGACATCGATCTGAAGGATCAGCCCCTGGAGCAGGGAAGTCAGCTCAGGCAGGTCTTCCTGCGGCGCTGCGACGATCGCCACGATGACCTGGTCAAGCGCCTGGTTGAGGAAACCAGCTGCCAGCAGCGCGGTTCCCCCTCCGGTGCCGTTGGCAGAACCCAGCAGGACTACAAAATCCTCGGCGCGCTCTTCGGCCAATTCGAGGCGGTAGCGGGCCTGGCGCGTGCGGTTGAATATCAGGCGGGCGCGCGCCTGTTCTGCAAAATGCTGGACGGGGAAGAACAGCTGCCCGGGACGGAACGGCCGAAAGGCAGCCAGGCTCGCACTTAGGCCAACGATCACCGTCGCCACGAGGACCAGAATTAGAATGGCAGATATGAGAAATCGACGCATGGCATTCTCCTTCCTGTGCGTTAGCCGCCGCTCTCCGCCTCATCCTCCTGACCGGTCGGGTGGCACGTGGCACACTGCTGCAATTCTTCTAAAGAGATCCTTTCTTCTCGGTGTTCTTCCTCGGTCTTTCCGGGCTCGTGTTCGTGGCAGCCATAACAGGTGTACTCGGAGTAAACCGTGGGATGGCACGTCTGGCAGTCCACTTCTCCCTGCCCGCCATGGTCGAGCGGGAACCGGTGGTCCCGCAGCTGAGCCGGAGACCAAGCGCTTGTGGTATGGCAGAGCTGGCAGTGTAGACCGAAGAAGCCGGCATGAATCTCTGGCTCCGCATGGCAGTCCACGCAGGCAGTGGGCGTGCCGACGAATACCCGATCGATATGACAGGCAGCGCAATCGATCTCGGCGTGCCGGCCCTCAAGGGGGAAAAGGGAATGATCGAAATCGTGCATGCGGTCTACCCCATCATGGCACTCCAGGCAGGATTGGCCAAACCTCGAGAGGTGCTCTTCCATATAAGCAGTATCTTCATCGGCGTGGCAGTCGATGCAGGTCGAAAGATCGATCTGACTGATATCTTCCAGGTGGCAGGCAGTACAGGACATCGCATCCCCAGCGAAGTCCTCTTTATGCCGCTCCAGGCTGAAGCCGGTCTGGCGAGCGTGTTCGAACGGTGAGCCTTCCAGCAAGGCTGGCTGCCACCCTTGCGGGTTGTGGCAGGCTGCACAATCCTGGGGGAACACACCAAGATGGACAGCGGGCTCCTGGTGGCAGCTCTCACATGAGACCGACATGGCCTCGAAATTCCCCTCCTGATGGCAGGCCGCGCAGCGCGCCCCCAGGTGTTTTCCAAGCAGCGGGAAATCCGTCGCATTGTGGTCGAAATCGATCATCCGGTCGATCCCATCATGGCAGTCCAGGCAGGCCTCACCGAACTCCTGAAGGTGGCGCACCATAAACTCCCGGTCGTGACCGCCGTGGCAGCCCGAGCACGCAAGCAGGGAGACGGAGTACGCTTCATCCTCAAGGTGGCAGCTGGTGCAACTCAAGGGCGCCATGGAATAATCCACCTGGTGCCAGATCAGGCTGAAAGAGGTCAGGGAATGGTCGAAATCGTCGAGGGCATCCCGTCCGGGGTCGAAGCTGCGCCCCCGGTGGTCCGAGTGACAATCCCGGCAGGCTGCGATATTCTGTAATCGCGCGTGCAGCCCGATGTTGGCGCGGATCTGGTCGGCGATGGTGATATGACATGCGATACACAATTCGGCCTGCAGGCTCTCCAGCGGCAGGTGGCATCGCCGGCATTCCCGCTCAAATTCGGCATGGGATGCGAACCCCCCCAGCACAACCCCGGTCTGGCGTTTATCGCTCAGCGCCCCAGGGCTGAAGGCCAGTCCTCCCTGCAACCAAAGCGTCAGGCCAAATCCGGCCAGCAGACAAGCCAGGATAATCAATCCGGGAAAACTCAGGATGGTTCGCCTCCGGCGCATAAAAGTCTCAAGACTGTATAAATCCGCGCGATCGCTGTGCAGCCGGTTTGCCGGCGTATAAATAGAGAATTCCTATGATATTTGATTAAGACGCAAAATGCACGCTTTTAGCGCGCGAAAAGCATGGGAATTTTGTACTATCTCAGTGATGATGGATGGGTGATTTTTAGGATCGCTGTAGATCTAGATCTTAACCACCCGCTTTATCGGGATGGTTTTCGACAAAAAGCGCCACAGCCAGATCATGACCGAGGACGATCTCCTGGCGGTCTTTGGCGATGCGAAAAGGCCCATTGAACGGGGCGCGAGCTTTTAGTTCAAACCGCACTCCTGGAACCAATCCGAGCTCCCCCAGGTACCGCAGCTTCTCAGGGTCGTGGATCCGCACCCGGCTGAGCAGGCATTCTGATCCGACTTCCACTGCCCCCAGGCTCTGATCGTGGACTTCTGGCATCACCCCCTCCTTGTCTGGGATCGGCTCGCCGTGTGGGCAGCGCTTCGGGTAGCCTGCGAGCGCATCAATGCGGTCTTCGAGCAGTTCGTTGATCCCAAGTTCAAAGCGGTCGGCAAAATCGTGCACTTCATCCCAGCCGAATCCCATCACCTTTACCAGGAACACCTCGACCAAACGGTGGCGGCGGATCGCTGGCATGGCGATTCGGACGCCTTTTTCGGTGAGACGGACTCCCCGGTAAGGTTCGTGCTGGACAAACCCGGACTCTTTCAGCCTGCCCAGCATGCGCGAGGCTGCCTGCAGTGAAGCGTTGACGCCCTCCGCCAGCTCGGTTAATCCGACGAACGGGCCTTCATCCTGCAGACGATAGATCTCTGCAGCGTACCGCCGCATGGTGGGGGTGATGGTCATGACCTTAAGACTTCAACCCGGTTGATACTGATTGTCAACAGCCTTTGAGTTCAGATTATACATGATAATCTTGATAAAAATAACTTTAATTAATTATACTCCACACTGCCAGACAAAACCACAAAAAGAGGTCACCGATCATCTATGTTACCAAGCTTCTTATTATCATTACGTGAAGGGCTGGAAGCTGCCCTCATCATCGGCATCGTTCTGGGGGCTTTAGGCCGCCTCAACCGATCCGATTTGAAGCCCGTCGTATGGCGCGGGGTTACGCTCGCTTTGGTGTTGAGCCTGCTTGCAGGAATTGGGCTCAACCTGCTGGGTATGAAATTCGAAGGACGAGCAGAGGAAATTTTCGAGGGAACCGCCATGCTGCTTGCGGCCGGCGTGCTCACCTGGATGATCCTCTGGATGCAGCAGCACGGGCGGGAGATAAAACAACACCTCGAGACGAAGACCCGCCAGGCTGCCATGCAGAAAAGCCAGAGACCTTTATTCCTGCTGGCTTTTCTGGCAGTTTTTCGGGAAGGCGTGGAGCTCGCTCTTTTCCTGCTCGCGGCCAGCCTGGCGTCAGGTCTGACGGCCACGCTTGTTGGTGGGATCCTTGGTCTGGGCGTGGCGATCCTTTTGGGCTGGATGCTGTTCACCTCCACCCGCCGCCTCAGCCTTCGCGCTTTCTTTCAGGTCACAAGCATCCTGTTGATCTTGTTTGCTGCCGGCCTGGTCGGTCTGGGAGTCCATGAATTCAGCGAAGCCGGTTTAATTCCACCGCTCGTCGAACATGTTTATGATATCAATTCCATCATCGATGAAAACTCCCAATTGGGATTAATCCTCAAAGCCCTGTTAGGGTATAACGGAAATCCATCCCTCATTGAAGTAATCGCATATTCCGGATACTTCATCACCCTTGGCTGGTTCACCTTACGGAACCAGCGCGGTCAGGGAGAGGCTGGAGCGCAACCGGCTTAGAAAGTTCCTTGGGCAACGACATCTTCTCAGGCAGCCCGGTCGCTATCAGTGATCGGGCTGCTGATCTAATGGTATGATTCGGCTCGCGGAAAGTATCATGAACCACACTAAACCCGACCTGGCTCGCATTTTGATCACAACCGAAGAGATCGAAGCTCGCGTCAAAGAGCTGGCGCAACAGATCTCCCATGACTTCGCTGGCGTCGAAGCCCTGTATCTTATCGGCATCCTGAAAGGCGCCTTTATGTTTCTGGCGGACCTGACCCGCCAGCTCACCATCCCCCACCTCGTCGACTTCATGGCCCTCTCGAGTTACGGCAAGACCACCACTTCAGGAGCGGTGCGGATCCTGATGGATCTGCGCGAGCCGATCGAGGGCAGGCATGTCTTGGTGGTCGAGGATATCGTCGATACTGGCCACACTCTCGATTACCTGTATCGCGTCCTGCGCGGGCGCAAACCGGCCTCCCTCCACAGCTGTGTTCTGGTGAAAAAGAAACGCGCCAATGACCACCCGCCGATCGATTACCTGGGATTCGAGATCCCGGACGTTTGGGTGGTCGGATATGGGCTGGATTACGCAGATCAGCACCGCACCTTGCCTTTCATCGCCGAGTTACGACGAGACCAGCAATCCTCTTAATGCCTTTGTACAGCTGATTTCGTTCCAGCTGCTCGAATCTCACAGCCTCCCGCCGGAGCGGAAACCGGCGGGAGGTCTGCTCTGTACAGATCTTTTTTTTTCATAATTGCACACTTTTGTCACACAGTTATCACGAAGTTTGTCACTTTGAAAGTTCCTTATAAATTAGGTACTATTGGTTTGATCCAATTGTCACATATATCCGATTCCTCCTGGATAGACCGCGCGTCTATTCCGGAATCCTGATGAGGAAGTGGACCGTGAGCCTGACCGTCATCCAGAAAAGTGATCTCAACACCTTCATCCTGAACCTGATCCAGGATTACCGCGTGGTGGGACCGGTGGAGAAGAACGGCCATTACGCTTTTGCCGAGATAACCGACCCGGCAGATTTGCAGCTGGCGTACACCACCACAATCTTGCCGCCGAAGAAATACCTTTTACCTCCAAAAGAAGTGCTGTTCACCTTCAATCGTTCCAACGGTGGAGAGATTAATTCGATACAGCCAGAGAGACCCACCGTGATCTTTGGCGTCCACACCTGTGATTTGCACGCAATACAGCTCCTCGACTCGGTCTTCGCGACCGGATATCCAGACCCGAATTACTTAAACCGGCGGCGGAACACATTGATCGTTAGCGTGGAGTGTCTTTCCCCCTGCGACGAAAATTCCTTCTGCAAATCGATGGGGACGTTGACCGCCGATGAGGGCTTTGACCTGCACCTCATCGACCTGGGCGAGGCCTACACCATCGACTCCGGGACCGAAGCAGGAGAGGAGCTGCTCAACAGGTACGCGCAGTTCCAACCCGCCTCCCAGGAAACGATGCACCGGCTTAACCAGGTGCTGAGCGAAAAGTGGCCCAAGTTCCCCTACCGCCTGGATTTCGACGTCAGCGACCTGCCGTCGTTGCTCAGCCTGAGCATGAAGAGCCCCCTCTGGAACGAGTTGGGCGAGCGCTGCCTGGCTTGCGCTGCCTGCACCAACGTCTGCCCGACCTGCTTCTGCTTCGACGTGCAGGACGAGGTGGAACTCGACCTGCAGCGCGGTCAACGCATCCGGGTCTGGGATTCATGCCAGCTCGACGAATTCGCCACGGTCGCTGGAGGCCATAACTTCCGCAAGAGCAAAGCTCTGCGCCAGCGGCACCGCTTCATGCGGAAAGGCAAATACATCCTCGAAGCCCACCACCACCTCGGCTGCGTCGGATGCGGGCGATGTGCGCGCGCGTGCCTGGTCGACATCACTCCGGTGAGCGTATTCAACGAGCTGAACCGGCAACAAGAAGCTGGGAGTGTACCATGACCGTCATGATGCTCAGAGAGCACCCAACCATCACAGAAACTCTGAACGTCGGCAGCCAGTTGTTCCTTCCGGAAAAGGCGCGAATTGTCAGCGTCCGGAAGATGACCGCCCTCGAGAATCTCTTCACTATCGAACTACCTCATGGGAAGTCCCTTGGTCATAAACCGGGTCAGTTCGTGGCGATATCCTGTCTGGGCATCGGCGAAGCGCCGATCAGCATCAGTAGTTCCCCAAGCCGCAGCAACAGCGTGTTTGAGATCTGCGTGCGCAAGGTGGGAGATGTCACGACCGCTCTCCACCGCCTTGGTCCGGGCGATAGGATCGGTGTGCGCGGCCCGTTCGGACGGGGATTCCCGATCGAGAAGTTCCGCGGGAAGGACATGTTGTTTGCCCCTGGCGGCCTTGGACTGGCGCCCCTCCGTTCCCTGATCAACCAGGTCCTGGATGAGCGGGCTTTATTCGGGCGGGTAATCATTCTCTACGGAGCACGGAATCCGGACGAGCTGCTGTTCAAGGAGGAACTCCAGGCCTGGGCAGAAAGAGAGGACCTGGAGCTGCACCTGACCGTCGACCGTGGAGATCAAAACTGGAAAGGACACATCGGGGTGATCACCACCCTGTTCAAAGACATATCCATCAATCCGCGCAACACGGTTGCTGTGACCTGCGGACCTCCGGTCATGTACCGGTTCGTCTTGATGGAAATGCTGGGTAAGGGGCTTTCAGAAGGCAACATCTACCTCTCTCTTGAACGGCGCATGAAGTGCGGCGTGGGGAAGTGCGGGCACTGTCAGATCAACCACATTTACACCTGCCAATCAGGACCGGTCTTCTCTTACCGTGAGATCAAGGGCCTGGAGGAGGCGTTATGAGCCAGGACGGCAAGCCGAAAGTTGCGTTCTTCGATTTCACCTCCTGCGAAGGCTGCCAGCTGACGGTCATCGATGCCTTGCAAACCCACTTAGAGCTGCTGCAGGCTGTTGACATTGTCCAGTTTCGCGAAGCCATGAGCGAGAAAGGTGAAGACTATCTCATCGCATTCATCGAAGGATCCTGCACGCGTGCGAGCGACGAAGCCCGCCTCAGGGCTATTCGGGAGCAGGCTGCTGTCGTCGTTGCATTGGGCGCCTGTGCGCACCTGGGTGGGATCAATGCCCTCAAATACCTGCATCCTTTGGAAGATGTCCGCCGCTACGTTTACGGCGACCAGGCGGACTGGTACGAGACTTATGACGCCCGCCCCATCGACGCGATTATCCCGGTGGACTATTTCATCCCGGGTTGTCCGATCGACCGGGACGAGTTCATCGCGGTAGTCAAGGCTCTCTTGTTGGGCAAAAAGCCCCCGATCCCGGATTATCCGGTCTGCGTCGAATGTAAGCTCCGGGAGAACGTCTGCCTGTTCACCCGGGGAAAGGTCTGCATGGGGCCGGTGACCCGGGCCGGCTGCAAAGCGATTTGCCCGACGTACGGGCAGTCCTGCGAAGCCTGTCGCGGTTTCATCACCAATCCGAACGACGAGTCGATGCGCCAAGTGCTGGCAGAGCACGACCTGTCCATCGACCAGGTCAAATCGATGTATTCTCTGTTTACAACCTATCAGGTCCGTGCGCAGCTGTTGGAGAAGGAAGGGCAACGTGAATAAACGCATCGACGTACATCACGTGACGCGAGTCGAAGGCCATGGAGACATCGTCGTTGAAGTGGCAGACGGGAAGCTCAAACAATGTCGCTTCGATGTCACTGAAACGCCGCGTTTCTTCGAGGCCATGCTGCTCGGACGTCCTTACCAGGAAGCCTCGCACATCACCAGCCGCATCTGCGGCATCTGTGCAACCGGGCATGCCACGACCTCTCTGCGGGCTACTGAGAAAGCGCTCGATGTGGAACTCAGCGAACAGACCCGGCTGCTCCGCAAATTGACTTTCCACGGAGAGATCCTGGACAGCCACATTCTGCACGCGTACATGCTGGTAGCTCCCGATTTCCTGGGAGTCGGCAGCGTGATCCCGCTTGCCACCAGCCACCCGGATATCGTCCTGCGCGCTTTGCGGATGAAGAAATTATCCGGAGATATCTGCGCCGTGGTCTCCGGAAGGCACACTCACCCGATTGCCATGACGGTGGGCGGCTTCACCCACCTCCCCGAGCGCAGAGAGCTGGAAGAGCTCCGCCACAGGCTGATCACAGCCCGCGCCGATGTCGACGAGACTGTCGCTCTGTTCTCCTCCTTGACCTGGCCCGAATTCGAGCGGGAAACGGAGTACGTCTCCCTGACGAAACCCGACGAATACGCATTCATCGACGGCGAGATCGTTACCAGCGATGGGGCGCGCCTGCCGGTGGAGGAATACCGGCAGCTGACGAACGAACACCTAGTTCGGCACTCTACTGCAAAACACACCCGCCACCAAAGAGAATCGTACATGGTGGGCGCGCTGGCGCGCTTTAACAACAATTATGCCCAACTCCACCCGCGCGCCAAAAACGCCGCCGCAGCCCTGGGGCTTGAACCTAAAGTCACTAACCCCTACTTGAATACCGCAGCCCAGGTGGTGGAGATCGTCCACTGCGTGGAAGACTCGATAGAGATTCTGGACCGACTGATCGCGCGCGGCCTCCAGCCCGAAAACCCAACCCCACCCAGGCGCAAGAGCGGAGAAGGGGTTGGGGCCTGCGAAGTGCCCCGCGGCACACTCTTCCACCACTACTCGATTGGCGAGGATGGAAAGATAACCGCCGCCAACTGCATCATCCCCACCAACCAGAACCTGGCAAACCTCGAAGCCGACATGCGCAGCCTCGTGCCGCACATCCTGGATAAAACGGACTCGGCTATGCAGCTTGACCTGGAGATGCTGGTCCGGGCTTATGACCCGTGCATTTCCTGCTCTGTGCATGTCTTGAAGCTCGATCCCCAGCAAGGAGGAGGCAGATGACCTGCCAGGCGCTTCGCGATCAAAGGACCGAGGCAGGCAGCCAGCCAAAACAGACCCTCATCCTGGGCCTGGGCAACCCGCTCTGCGGGGATGACGGCCTGGGGAATCACGCTGTTCAACTGCTCGCCGCCAGGCAGCTGCCGGCGGGCGTGAAGGCGCTCCCGGCCGGCACACCAGGCTGGGAGCTCCCGAATTGGATCGCCGGCTGGCCGCGTGTGATCCTGATCGATGCCGTCATGATGGGTCTCAAACCAGGCACCCGCCGGCGTTTCTGCCTCGAAGAAGTCAGGCTTATCGCCGCCGGCGAGATCCTGTCATCCCATGCGCCAGACCTGGCAACCGGCCTGGCCCTGGCAGAGGCCCTAAACCTGCTCCCGGATGAGATCGTTTTGTATGGGATCGAGCCGGAACGGTGCGAGCCGGGGACGGAGATCAGCCCATCGGTTAGACGCGCACTCGGCGGGCTGGTCGACGATATCCTGCGCGAGATCATGTAGTGGAAGGATAGGACATGGATAACAAGCGAATCTTATTGATCGATGACGATCCAGATCAGCGCCTGGCCCTTCGGCTACCGCTGGAATCCGCCGGCTACGAAGTCCAGGAAGCCGTCAACAGTTCAGACGCCCTGGCCCGCATCAAAGAGATCAATCCAGACCTGATCATCCTCGACGTGATGATGGATACCACGACCGCGGGATTCCAGGTTGCACTGGAGCTGCACAGCCCGGATCCGGCTTCGGAGTTCAAGCAATTCCGCCAGACGCCGATCATCATGCTGACCGCCATCCACAGCACCACTCCCCTGCGCTTCGCGCCCGACGCGGATTATCTGCCTGTCGAGACCTTCATTGAAAAACCGGTTGATCCAGATACCTTGCTGAAGAAAGTACAAGAGCTGTTAAACGGTCAGTAATCCCATGGAACTTCACTCGCCCCCCGGGAACAGATCCGCTTCGCCAGCAACAGCGTTCGATGGTCAAGAGCGGAGCCTGGTCGAGGCGGAACTGGTATCCAGCGTTGCCTGGCTCATCCGCCTGCGCTGGATCGCGGGAGCGGGTGTGATCCTGGCTACCTGGCTGGCCAGGACTTTTTTTCCATTGACCTTCCCCACAGCCCCGCTTTACACCATCGGCGCCAGCATTCTCGCGTATAACCTGGTCTTTTTCATTGCCGAGCGCAACCTGGCATCTGACACTGCTCCGACCCGCCGGTATGCCCGGCTGGCGAAATGGCAGGTGGGCTTGGACTGGCTGGCAATGGCGTTGTTGATCCATTTCTCCGGCGGCATTGAGAGCCCGCTCCTGTTGTTCTTCATTTTTCACATCATCATTGCCTCGATCTTCTTCACTCCATCCATCGCGTTTGCTTACGCCTTGCTGGCGATCGCGCTGGTTTCGGGGATCACTTTGCTGGAGTACTTTGGCGCGGTCCCCCATGTGACGATCGGGGGCTTCCTGGGGCAGCCCCTCTACCGCAACACTCTTTATACCGGGACAGCCCTCGCTGCCTTTGCCAGCACGGGCCTGATATCAGCCTATCTTGCCACCACGATCCACGAACGGCTGCGCAAGCGCGAGGAGGATGTGGTCAAGCTGAGTCGCCGGCTGCAAAGGGCCACCTCCCGGCTGCAAGCGCTCAACGAAGGGGCTCGCACGGTCAGCTCCACCCTGGAGCTGGCACAGGTGCTCAACCGCCTGGTGAAAAGCACAGCCGAAGCAATGGGCGTCCGGGCCTGTTCTATCCGGCTGCTGGATAAATCCGGGCGGGGTCTTGAGCCGGTCGCAGTTTATGGCTTGAGTCAGGCTTACCTGGAAAAGGGGCCGGTGGACGCAGTGGTCAATCCGCTGGCGCGTGAAGTGCTTTCCGGGAAAGTCGTCAACATTCCAGATGTGTACAACAGCCTCCTGCTCCAATATCCCGAGGATGCCAGACAGGAGGGCATACGGTCAATGCTTTCCGCTCCTCTGATCGGCAAAGACGGTCCCCTCGGTATCCTGCGGGCGTACGCTGTTGAACCGAACCGGTTCAATTCCGAGGACGAGGAATTCCTGCTCGCCATCGCTGCTCAGGGTAGCATCGCGATTGAAAACGCTATGGCTTTCCAGGCGGTGGCGGAACTTGACGCAGCCAAGAGCAACTTTATCCGGATCGTCACCCACGAGCTGCGTTCCCCGGTCAGCGTGACCCAAAGCCTGCTCCGCACCCTGACGGCTGGATACGCCGGGGCGATCACTGCGCCACAAAAAGACATCCTCCAGCGCGCCACCCGTCGCGTGGAGTTTTTGCAAAAACTGATCGACGACCTGCTCGACCTGGCAGCCGGGAAGACTGACATCAAAGCATTCGCAGAAATGGAGTCGGTCTCGCTGTTAGTCTGCGTCGAGCGCGTGGTAAAGCGCTTCGAGCTCTCTGCCCACGAAAAAAACCTGACACTGGAAATAAAGTCTGACTGTCCTCAGCGTTACCCGGTCGTGATGGCAACCACGGAAGGGATCGATCGCATCCTGGACAATCTGATCTCCAATGCCATCAAGTACACACCTGCCGGCGGTAAGGTGGCCGTCTCCGTTGTCTGCGCGGACGACGAAGTGCAGATTGGCGTGGAAGATACAGGCATTGGCATCCCGGAAGAATCTCTTGGGCACATATTTGAGGAATTTTACAGGGCACCGAATGCCAGAGAGATCGAACACGAGGGCACCGGCCTGGGGCTCACCATCGTCAAGGATATTGTCACCCGCTTCGGCGGGCGCATCGCCGTCGACAGCAAGCCCGGCGTGGGGAGCCGATTCACGGTGACCCTCCCGCTCGCCGTTGTCGATGAGGCTGAGAGGGCATTACCTCAAGGGTTCTAAGTCCGAGCAACAACCGGGTGATAAGGAAGACTTCGATGATCGACGATCTAGCCAGCGAAATCAACCGCCGATCCGGGGAGCAGGTAGGGCTCTGCTATCACTGCCACAAGTGCACGGCTGGCTGCCCAGTCCTGCCGGCAATGGATTACGGGCCGGATCGGCTGTTGCGTATGGTCGCCTTGAACCAGGTTGAGGAAGTCTTGGAGAGCAGCGACATCTGGCTGTGCGCAGGCTGCTTCACCTGCGCCACCCGCTGCCCAAACGACATCGATATCGCCGCCGTGATGGATGCCCTCCGGCAGCTGGCGGTTGCTGAAAGGTATCGTGTCGGGGAGCCGGACGCCCTGCTCTTTCACCGGCTTTTCCTGGGAGTCGTGAAGCACCTGGGCCGTTCACACGAAGCAGCATTACTGGGGTTGTTCAAGATCCTCTCCAGAATCCCGATCCTGCAAGACATGGATGCGGGCATCAGGCTCTTCCTGCGCGGGAAGGTGCCCATCCTGCCGGAGCGCACGCGTGGTGCCGGAAAGGTACGCGCGCTTTTCAACAGGAGCAGATGACATGCCTTACGCGTATTATCCCGGCTGCAGCCTGCACTCGACCGGCCTCGAATACAGCCTGTCCATCGAGGCAGTATTCCGGTACCTGGGACTCGAGCTCGTCGAGGTTCCGGACTGGAACTGCTGCGGCGCTTCCTCAGCACACTCGCTCAATCCCGATCTCGCTCTGGCTCTGCCCGCTCGAAATCTCGCCCTGGCCCAGGAGATGGGCAAGGACCTCGTCACACCCTGCGCGGCCTGCTACAACCGGTTAAAAGGGGCGGACTACACCCTGCGATCGGATCCACGGAGCCGGATTGAGATGGAAAAGATGATCGGGTTCGAATACAGCGGCGATCTCTCCATCCGTCCCCTCCTGGCAGTCCTCTACGAAGATTATGGACTGGAGCGCGTCCGGTCACGCGTTAAGCATCCCCTGAACGGGCTTAAGGTCGTCCCATATTATGGATGCCTCCTCCTGCGCCCACCGTACATCACGCAGTTCGACGATCCAGATGATCCCCAGATCATGGGAGCCATCCTGGATGCGCTAGGCGCCGAAGTCAGACCCTGGTCTTATGCTTCCGAATGCTGCGGAGGTAGCCTGTCCCTGAGCCGACCGCAGCTCGTGAAAGAACTGGTCGGCAAGCTGGTGGCAGCCGCCCGTGAGGCGGGCGCTGAAGCGATGGTCACTGCCTGCCCGCTTTGCCAGGTCAACCTGGAAATGCGTCAGGTACGATCCGCAGGGATGCCGGTTTTCTATTTCACGGAATTAATGGGGCTGGCTTTCGGTCTACCTGAAGCGCCCAAATGGTGGAGAAAGCACCTTGTCGATCCCCGACCCCTCCTCGAAAGGATGAAGAGGACGGTGTTGGACGGCTGACGAAAGTCGAAGGACGAACGATGGACTGCCGCAGCTCGGCATCGATCGGAGTGAAGGGATGAATGACAATGACAGATTATTCGCTGACGAAAAAGGGAGAATTCACTCGGAAGCCATGAACTCAGAAATGCAGCTCGAGGCAGGTGATTCATCCTCCAACCCTCCTCTCCCGCATGGAGACGGGCCTTCATCCTCCCCAGTCGGCTCAGCGTTAGTCGTTGGAGCTGGGATCGCCGGGATGCAGGCGGCGCTGGACCTCGCAGAAGCCGGCATCAAGGTATACCTGCTGGATCGCTCCCCAGCTGTGGGTGGGACGATGGCAATGCTCGACAAGACCTTTCCCACCAATGACTGCGCAATGTGCATCATGTCGCCCAAGCTGGTGGAAGTCGGGCGCCACCTGAACATAGAACTGCTGACGACTACAGAACTCGAAGCGATCGAGGGGGAGCCGGGGAATTTCACCGTCACGCTACGCCGGCACCCGCGCTACGTCGATCTCACGAAATGCACGGGTTGCGGCGACTGCGCCGCCGTCTGTCCGATCAGCCTGCCAGATTTGTTCAACGGCGGGCTTTCCGAACGCAAAGCGATTTACAAACTTTACCCTCAGGCGATCCCCAACGCCTACGCGATAGAAAAACAGGGGACCGCGCCCTGCCGGGATGCCTGCCCAATCAACCAGCGCGCCCAGGGATACCTCGCCCTGGTCGCGGAAGGACGGTACGCCGACGCTTATCGGACGATCCTGGAGGAAAACCCCTTCCCCTCGATCTGCGGGCGAGTGTGCAACCACCGCTGCGAAGAAGCCTGCAACCGGGCGCAATACGATGTCGCGGTCAACATCATGGGCGTCAAGCGCTTCGTCGCTGATTGGGCGTGGAACAACCTGGATCAGGTTGCATTCATTGATTCTGCTGGCGAGGCTGCCAGGGTCGCAACGAAGGAACTCACGGGGAAGCGCGTGGCAGTTGTTGGTGCCGGACCAGCCGGCCTGACCTGCGCCCAGGACCTTATCCGGCAGGGCTGCATGGTGACAGTCTTCGAAGCGCTTCCCGTCCCCGGCGGGATGATGCGGGTCGGTGTGCCGGACTACCGGTTGCCGCCTGAGGTGGTGCAGCGCGAGATCGAGCAGGTGCTCGCAGCCGGGATCGACCTGCGGCTCAATCACCGGATCGAGGACGTCGAAGGACTGCTCAGCGATTATCACGCCGTTTTCGTCGCCATCGGCGCCCACGCCGGCGTCAGGCTGCCTATCCCGGGTAGCGACGCCCCTGGTGTGCTGCTGGCGACGGAGTTCCTGCGCAATGTCAATCTCCAGAATTCGCTCGGGGGCAGCCACCGCACAGGCGCGGAGGATCGCCCTCCAGACCTGTCGAATCAGATAAGGGGGAAGCGTGTGCTCGTGCTGGGCGGCGGGAACGTGGCAATTGATGCTGCTGCAACCGCGGTGCGTCTCGGCGCGGCCTGGGTTGGGATGACCTGCCTTGAGTCGCGGGCCCAGATGCCCGCCCACGAATGGGAAGTCCGCGATGCTGAGGAAGAAGGGATCGAGGTCTTCCCATCCCGCACCTTCAAAGAGATCACGACCTCAGAGGGAGGCGTGACGGGCGTCCGCACAGTGAATGTGGATTTCCGCGGTTTCATCGACGGGAAGCCAGATTTCGATGAGTTCCCAGAGACGGAGACGGTTATCCCTGCGGATGTGGTGATCTTCGCCATCGGACAGCGCCCCGAATCGAGCTGTCTGAAGAGGGCGACAATCTTCCGCGGTGGGCGAATCGCAGTCGACCCGGAGACCCTGGCGACAGATGTGCCCGGGATCTTTGCGGGGGGAGATGCCGTAACTGGTACTGCTTTCATTGTTGACGCCATCGCGGCGGGCCACCGCGCTGCGCGCTCGATCGCTGCATACCTTTCAGACCGCCGGTCCGAACCGCTCCAGCTGTCTGCCAGGCCAGTAAAACTCGATCCGGAAGAGGTTGCCAGGCGGATTACGAGCCGGTCAGCTGCCGCAGGCCCCCGGGCAGAGTTACAAAAACGGAAGGCGGCCGAACGAAAGACTGACTTCTTCGAAGTTTATTCCGCTTTGAGTGAAGAGCAGGCTCGGGCCGAAGCCGCCCGCTGCCTGCGCTGCGGTGTCTGTTCTGAGTGCAACCAGTGCGTCTACGCCTGCAAGGCGGACGCCATCCGGCACGATGATGCGGAAACATCAATCACACTCAACGTCGGCGCGGTGATCCTGACCACCGGCCTGGAGCCGATGCCCGGCGACATTCGCCCGGAATATGGGTACGGACGCTACCCGAATGTGGTCACCAGCCTGCAGTTTGAGCGCATGCTCTCTGCCTCTGGACCGTTTGCCGGCGTCGTCCGGCGTCCCTCCGATGGCGCGCACCCCCGGAAGATCGCCTGGATCCAGTGTGTGGGGTCCCGAGACTGTACGACCGGTCTGGATGACAGGGCGCGAGCCGCTTACTGCTCATCGGTATGCTGCATGTACGCCACCAAAGAAGCCATCATCGCTCGTGAGCACGATGCGAATATCCAGCCGACCATCTTCTATATTGACATCCGCTCTTTTGGAAAGGGATTCGAACCCTACGTCGAACGGGCGAAGACCGAATACGGTGTTCGGTATGTGCGCTGCATGGTCTCCTCGGTCAAAGAAGTACCCGGTTCGAAGAACCTGCGGGTGAGCTACGTCACGTACCAGGGCGAGGAGAACAGGCGCCCCGTGATCAAAGAGGAGGAATTCGACCTGGTCGTCCTTTCCGTTGGTCTCCAGCCACCCCAGGCAACGCGCGACCTGGCCGGGAGGCTGGGGGTCGAATTGAACGAGTTCGGGTTCGTCAACGTGCCTGCCTACGCTCCGGTGCGGTCCTCTCGAGAAGGTGTCTACGTCGCTGGCGCTTTTGCGGAACCCAAAGACATCCCCGAATCGGTCGTCGAAGCCTCCTGTGCTGCCGCCCAGGTCTCCGCGCTGTTGAGCGCGTCCCGCGGTACCCTGACGCGGACTCCGGAATACCCTGAGGAGCGCGACGTGCGCGACGAGCCCGAAAGGATCGGGGTGTTCATCTGTCACTGCGGTATCAACATCGGATCCGTGGTCACCGTCCCTGAGGTGGTCGAATACGCGAAATCCCTGCCTGGCGTGGTGTACGCAGAACACAACCTGTACACCTGCTCCCAGGACACTCAGGAACGCATCCGGGAGCGCATCCGCGAACATGGCATAAACCGGGTGGTGGTCGCCTCCTGCACGCCGCGGACGCATGAGCCGCTCTTCCAGGACACGCTGCGCCAGGCTGGGCTCAATCCTCACCTGTTCGAAATGGCGAACATCCGCGAACAGGATTCGTGGGTGCATAAATCCGTGCCAGAGACGGCGACGGAGAAGGCAAAGCAGCTCACCTTCATGGCAGTCTCTAAAGCCCGTCGCCTGAGGCCGATCTCCCGCAATACCTTCGAGGTGAACCGGCAGGCGCTCGTCATCGGCGGAGGGCTGGCCGGGATGACTGCCGCTCTGTCCATCGCCAGCCAGGGATATAGCGTGCACCTGGTCGAACGGGAATCCACGCTGGGCGGAAATCTGCGCCACATATTCACCGGCAGCACTCCAGAAGAAGACCCTCAGGCGCTGTTATCCGGTTTGATCGACGCGATTCGGTCTGAACCGCGCATCAACCTGATGCTGTCTGCAGAAGTCGTCCAGCTTTCCGGGTACACCGGGCAGTACCGCTCCCGCCTGCGGAGCAGGTCAGGTGAAGAGCTGGAGATCCAGCACGGCGTCGTCGTGCTGGCCACAGGGGCGCGGGAAATCACGCCCCGCGAATACCTCTACGGCGAACATCCTCGCGTCTTGACGCAGCGCCAGCTGGAAGAGAGGCTCAAGGACCCGGTCTTCACAGACCTTCTGACAGGCTCCTCCATCACCATGATCCAGTGCGTGGGCTCCCGTGAGCCGGACCACCCCTACTGCTCGCGAATCTGCTGCACGCAGGCGCTGAAGAATGCTCTGACAATCAAACGGCTTGCCCCGACCGCGCGGGTCACGATCCTCTACCGCGACCTGCGCGCTTATGGATTCCGTGAAGCCCTCTACCGCAGAGCGCGACAGGCTGGCGTCCTCTTCCTGGAATACAGCGAATTCGAAAAACCTCGGGTGCAGCCTGGGGAAAACGAGCGCCTTGAGATCGCGGTCACTGTCCAGCCGGAAGGCGACCCTGCTGATCTGGCATCGGACTGGCTTGTCTTGAGCGCAGGCATCGAGCCGGAACCGCAGAATACAGCTCTGGCGCAGCTGCTGAAAGTCCCGCTCAACGAGGCCGGTTTCTTCAACGAGGCGCACGTCAAGCTGCGCCCTGTGGACTTCGCCGCGGAGGGCATCTTCCTGGCAGGCCTGGCGCATTCGCCTCGGAACATCGCGGAGACAGTTGCTCAGGCGCAGGCTGCCGCCGTTCGGGCGGTGGCCCTGCTTTCGAAAAGCGAACTGGCAGCCCCGCCCATCGTGGCAACCGTCAATCCCCGGCTGTGCTCGGCTTGCGGTTTGTGTGTCGAGATCTGTCCCTACGGCGCCCGCCGCCTTGAACCCGGGATGAAATACGCCGAAGTGATCGAAGTGCTGTGCCAGGGGTGTGGGGCCTGCGTGGCTGCCTGCCCTAACAAGGCCAGCCAACAGAAAGGTTTCGAGTTCAGGCAGGTCTTCGAGATGATCGAAGCTGCCTGTGTTTGAGGTAGACACACTGAACGGACCGAAGTTGAAATCCCCGGCGAAGTGGAGTCTTGTCGAACAAACGAGGTGACCGATATGAGCGATACCAACCATTTTGAACCCCACATCCTGGCCTTCCTGTGCAACTGGTGCACCTACACCGGCGCGGATCTGGCCGGCACTTCCCGGTTGCAGTACCCGCCGAACGTGCGCATCATCCGCACGATGTGCTCCGGCGCAGTCGATCCGGTCTATGTGCTCAAACCCCTCCTGGAAGGCGCGGACGGGATTTTGATCGGGGGGTGCCATCCGGGCGATTGCCACTACCAGACCGGCAACTATAAGGCTCGCCGCCGGTACGTTGCGCTCGAGGAGATCATCAAAGCGGCAGGGTTTGACGAGAGGCGCGTGTGGCTGCGCTGGATCAGCGCCAGCGAAGGTCAGAAATTCGCCGATACCATTACGGAAATGGTCGCTGCCATGAAGGAACTGGGGCCAAACCCCATGCGCACGATCTGGGCGGTCTGAGAGGAAGGGTTTGAATGAGAATAACGATCCCCGTCGAGAACAACGATGTTTTAGCTGCTGTCCAGTCATTCCTCCGAAAGCTGTTGGATTCTGGCCTGGTCGATGCCCTGTACGTTCCTCTGGAAGGCGCAGACGGAACGCTCATCCCCTCGCTCGTGGTGGACCCGGTGCTGCTTGAAGACGCCAACCCCCTGTCACCCGTTATGCCGATCAACGGAGCACGCGCAGTCTCGGCGCTGACCATTAAGGGTGACTCTTTCAGACTGGGGGCGGTGTTGCGGCCGTGCGAGCTGCGCGCCTTGATCGAGCTCGTCAAGCTCCAGCAGGCCTCACTCGAAAAGCTGATCCTGATCAGCTTCGACTGCCCAGGCACTTACGAGATGATCGATTACCAGGCAAGCCAGCGGGCGGGGAGCTGCGACCTGAACCTGTACCTGTCTGCAACCCTGGAGGGGAGCGAACCAGCCCCGGGCCAGACCGGGCTGCGCAGCGCCTGCCAGATGTGCATCCAACCCGTTCCAGAAAATGCGGACATCAGTCTGCAAATCTTTGGCGCCCGGCTCGATCAGGGTATCCCGGCTACGATGAGCGGAGAGCTCTGTGAAAAATTAGGATATTTACCGGAGGAACCCCCGGCAGAAGATGCGCGCCAGACCATTCTGGATCGGAAGATCCAGGTTCGTCGGCAGGTGAGAGATAGCCAACTCTCCGGCATCCAGGAAAAGATAGCGACGGAAGGGGGGATTGCTGGCCTGTTCGCAGCCTGCATTCGCTGTCACAACTGTATGACGGTCTGCCCGATCTGCTACTGCAAGACCTGCCTGTTCAAGACAGCATCTTTCGACCACCCCCCGGAACATTATTACCGGATGGCCCAGCGCAAGGGAGCGACCCGCATGCTCGGCGACACCCTGCTTTTCCACCTGACTCGCCTCAACCACATGAGCGCGTCGTGTGTGAGCTGCGGCATGTGCACATCTGCCTGCCCGGCGGACATCCCTGTGGGAGCGATATTCAGCGCCATCGGCGCAAAAGTTCAGGCGGTCTTCGGCTATGTTCCCGGTCGATCAGTTGCAGAGACTCTCCCTTTGATTACTTTCCAGGCGAATGAGTGGACGGAAGTGGGTGAAGCAAAGTGACGAGAAAACCGGTGGTGCAGTCCTTCAAGCCACGAGAGGCAAAATGACCAATTCCGAAGCTAATCTCACGCGCAGAACGAGCGGGAACGGCAAGACACCTCATACAGCCGGATCCCCTTCCCGCGGGAAATGCCTGATCATAGGTGGGGGTATCGCTGGGATTCAGGCATCGCTCGACATAGCGGATGCTGGCTTCGAGATATACCTGGTGGAGAGGGAATCCAGCATTGGCGGCAGGATGGCGCAGCTCGACAAGACCTTCCCGACCCTGGACTGCTCTTCGTGCATCCTGACCCCCAAAATGGCGGATGTCCCGCGCCGGCCCAACATCCACCTGATGACCGGGACCGAGGTGGTCAGCGTGACCGGCGAGGTGGGGAATTTCCATGTCGCCCTCGAGCGCCGCCCGCGCTACGTCGATGTTGACGCCTGCACCGGCTGCGGACTCTGCGCCGATGTCTGTCCAGTTGAAATCCCCAGCGTTTTCAACGCTGGTCTGGCCACGCAGAAGGCCATCTACCGCCGCTTTCCTCAGGCCATCCCGGCAGCTTTTGTGATCGAGAAACGTCCCTCGCCCTGCAAGATCACCTGCCCGGCGCACATCCCGGTACAGGGCTACGTGGCCCTGATCGCCCAGGGGAAGTTCAAAGAGGCATTGGAGCTGATCCGCAGTTCGGGAGTCCCCTTCGTTGGCACCCTGGGGCGGGTCTGCTACCATCCCTGTGAGACCAACTGCAAGCGCGGCGAATGGGACGAGCCGGTCGCCATCTGCGCCTTGAAGCGATTTGCGTACGACGCCAGCAAGGGAACCGAAGACCGGGAGCCACCCGCGGTTCGGTGGGAAGAACGCGTGGCGATCGTCGGCGCCGGGCCTGCCGGGTTGACCGCGGCTTACGAGCTGATGCGCAAAGGCTACCGGGTGACGATCCTCGACGCACTGCCGGTGGCTGGCGGAATGCTGGCGGCTGGCATCCCCGCTTACCGCCTGCCCAGGCAGGTGCTCGCCGAGGAGATTGACTATGTTTGCTCGCTGGGCGCCGAGCTGCGGCTCAACACCCCGGTCGGACGGGACGGCGGACCGAGCCTGGAAGACCTGCGCCGGGAATTTAACGCCGTCTTCCTGGCTGTGGGCGCACACGGCAGCAGCAAGCTCGGCTGTCCGGGCGAGGACCTCCCCGGTGTCTACCAGGCGTTGCCTTTCCTTCGTGATCTAAACCTGAACCAATCCGAATCGTCCGGCGGGTTGGCCCGGCTCGGCAGGAGGGTCGCCGTGATCGGCGGCGGGAACTCCGCGATCGATGCAGCCCGCTGTGCGCTGCGGTTGGGAGCGGAGGTGGAGCTGATCTACCGCCGCTCGCGGGTCGAGATGCCAGCTGCTCCCTGGGAAGTATCTGCGGCTGAGGAAGAAGGCGTAAGGCTCACCTTCCTGGCTGCACCTGTGCAGGTCCTGGAAAAGGATGGCCGCGTTTCAGGCATCCAGTGCGTTCGGATGGAGCTGGGCGAGCCAGACGCCAGCGGGCGCCGGCGGCCTGTCCCCGTTCCCGGTTCGGAATTCGTTGTCGAAGCCGATGCGGTCATCGCCGCCATTGGCCAGACCGTGGAATCAGAGGGATTGGGTGTGGAAACAAAGTGGGGCCGGGTGGTCGTTGACGAACTCACCCTTGAGACCTCTGCTCCGGGCGTGTTCGCAGGCGGGGATGCAGTTCTCGGTCCAGCCTCCGTCGTCGAGGCCATTGGATCAGGGATCGAAGCCGCCGAATCGATCCACCGCTATCTGCGCGGCGAGGACCTCCGCCAGGGCCGTGAAAGAGCTTATCCACGACCGAAAGACATTGATTTTCAACCATTCCGCCCTGTGCGGCCAGCTGGACGGGCGCGCATGGCAGAGCTTCCTCCTGCTGAACGTGCCTCGGGTTTTCCCGAGGTGGAGCTCGGATTTACCCCAGAGCAGGCGATCGCCGAGGCACAGCGCTGCCTGAGCTGCGCGGTCTGCTCGGAATGCCTGCAGTGTGTGACTGCCTGCCAGCGAGGAGCTATCCGCCACGATGACCGGGCGGAGCGGTTCGACCTGGACGTGGACGCCATCATTGTCGCCACCGGATTCGACATCTTCGATGCGCGCCGCAAACCGGAGTTCGGCTACGGTCACTATCCCGAGGTGATCACGACCCTGGAATTCGAACGCCTGGTCTCCGCCTCCGGGCCGACAGCGGGCAAGATCGTGATCAACGGACGGGTGCCGCGCAAACTCGTCTTCATCCAGTGCGTCGGCTCACGCGACCGCACCCTGGACTTGCCTGACTGTTCCAGAGTGTGCTGCATGGCTGTCGCCAAGCAGGCCCACCTGGCCCACGACCGCCTGCCGGGGGCCGAGATCACCATATTCTATATGGACGTGCGCGCCTTCGGTAAAGGATTCGAGGAATTTTACGACCGGGTGCGGCAGGAAGGGATAATCTATCGCCGGGGCAACCCCTCGGAGATCCTGCGTCGTGGGGACCGGGTCGTTGTGCGCGCCGAGGACACGCTGCTCGGAACTCAGGTGGAGGTCGAAGCGGATCTGGTCGTGCTGGCGGTTGGCATGCTCCCGCGGACCGACGCATCCGATCTGGCTGGAATCCTCAGCCTGGAGCGCAGCCGCGATGGGTTCTTCCAGGAGGATCATCCAAAGCTCGGCACTGTCCTCAGCAACGTCCCCGGCATCTTCCTCGCCGGGTGCTGCCAGGGTCCGAAGGACATCCCGGATACGGTGGCCCATGCGAAGGCGGCTGCCTCCGCGGCCATGATCACAATGGTAAAAAAGAGTCCCTGTTCTGAACAGACCTCCCAAAGAGACAGGGAAGGAGCTGGGTATGCTTCAAATCGATAGCCGTCAATTCATTAAAGAGCACGGGTTGTTCGCCTGCATCCAGTGCGGGAAATGCACCGGGGGCTGTCCCATGGCTACGAAAACCCGGCTGAACCCGCGCAGCCTGATCTATCACCTGCTCGTGGCGGGGAACGGGTTCGATATCGAGGGCCGGGAGGAGCTCTGGGACTGCACGACTTGTGCCACCTGTTACAGCCGCTGCCCCAAGCTGGTCAACCCGATGGCCGCGGTGATCGCACTGCGCAGCGCCTTCGTCGAACGCGGGCGCATCCACCCCAATGTCAAGACGGCCCTGGAGAGCACCTTCCGTCATGGTAATCCTCTCACAATGCCCCGAGAAGACCGCCGGTCCTGGGTTGGCGATTTACAGGTCAAATCGATGGAAGACGGCGCCGATTACCTGTATTTCGTCGGCTGCACCCCCTCTTATGACCCCCGCGTGCAGAGTGTGGCCCGTTCCCTGGTGCAGCTGATGCAGACAGGCGGCGTTGACTTCGGCATCCTGGGCACTGAAGAGAGCTGCTGCGGCAGCGAGGCTTTTCGCTTGGGGGAAGCTGGCCTGTTCGAGATGATAGTTGAAGAAAATACGGAGCTGTACAAGGGGATGGGGGTCGAGCGGATGTTCACCACTTCTCCGCATTGCTTCAACGCCTTTAAAAACGACTATCCTCAGAACGGGATCCAGGTGCAGCACTATACCCAGGTGCTGGCTGGTTTGGTCGAAGACGGGAGCCTGAGCTTCACCAACCGCTTTGAAAAGACAGTGACCTACCATGATCCATGTTATTTAGGAAAGCATAATGGTGTGTTTGACGAACCGCGCTCGATTTTGAAACACATCCCGGGCCTGAACCTGGTGGAAATGGACCGCTCGCGTGAAAAAAGCCTGTGCTGCGAGGGAGGCGGGGGGCGCATGTGGCTGGAAGGGACCAACCCGGGCACCCGCCTGGCTCAGCAGCGCATCCAGGAAGCGCTCGACACCGGAGCCCAGGTCCTGGCGACTGCCTGCCCGTTCTGCCTGTTGACCCTGGAGGAAGCCGTGAAGCATCTCAACGCTGAGGACAGGCTGCGCGTCATGGACATCGCCGAGATCGCCATCCAGGCGTTATAAACCACGGAGCGTTAGCGATGACAGCTACTCCCAGAATCGGTGTTTACATCTGCCACTGCGGCATCAACATCGCGGCAACCGTTGACGTCGGTGCAGTGGCTGAATACGCCGCACACCTGCCCGGGGTAGTCGTGGCGCGGGAGTACACTTACATGTGCTCCGATCCCGGGCAGACCCTGATAAAAGCGGACATCGCCGCCCTGAACCTGGATCGAGTCGTCGTAGCCTCCTGCTCGCCGCTCATGCACGAACCGACCTTCCGAGCCACGGTCGCGGAAGCGGGGGTCAACCCCTACTGTTTTGAGATGGCAAACATTCGCGAACAGTGTTCCTGGGTGCACCTGGAGGGCTCCACAACGACCGAAAAGGCGATCCAGCTGGTGAGTGCAGCGGTCGCCAAAGCGGCCCTCCTCGAACCTCTGGCAGTCCGCACGGTTCCTGTTGTTCCCTCTGCCCTGGTGATCGGCGGCGGGATCGCGGGTCTGCAGGCTGCGCTGGACATCGCCGAGGCGGGATTCGGCGTAACGCTCGTGGAGCGCTCTCCGCACCTGGGTGGTCACGCCGCCGCTCTGCAGCGCACATTCCCCACCATGGAAGCCGTCCAGGATTTCGTCCCACCTTTGATTGAAAGAGTGCAGAACCACCCGCGTGTCCAGGTTCTGGTCGCATCCGAGGTCGTCGAAGTCGGAGGTTACGTGGGCAATTTTCAGGCGCGGGTGCAGAGCGGCGATCGGATAACGGACGTGACCGCTGGAGCGATCATCGTCGCCACGGGATTCGATATCTTCGATGCGCAACGGAAACCGGAGCTGGGCTACGGTAAGTACCCGCAGGTCATTACCACCTGGGATTTTGAAAAGATGGCTGACGGACCGATCAAGGTCGGCGGGAAAGAGCCGCAAAGGGTGGTCTTCATCCAATGCGTCGGCTCACGCGATCGGTCCCTGGGAAACCCTTATTGTTCCCGCATCTGCTGCATGGTGACCGCCAAGCAGGCCCGCATGCTGCGCGAGCGGCTGCCAGACGCAGAAATCAGCGTGTTCTACATGGATGTGCGCGCTTTCGGCAAAGGCTTCGAAGAATTCTACGACCAGACTCGCGAATCGGGCATCATCTACCGGCGCGGCAACCCCTCAGAGATCCTCCGCCGTGGAGACCGTGTCGTCGTGCGCGCCGAAGATACCCTGCTCGGGGATCCAATGGAGGTTGAGGCGGACCTGGTCGTCCTGGCCGTGGGGATGGTCCCGAGACAGGACAATGAAGCATTGATCGGGCTGCTGAAGCTGGCCCGCTCAGCAGACGGCTTCTTCCTGGAAGCTCATCCCAAGCTGCGGCCTGTGGATACAGCTCTCGCCGGGTTGTTCCTGGCGGGGACCTGCCAGGGACCGAAAGACATCGCCGAGACGATCGCCCAGGCCCGGGCAGCGGCCGCAGCCGCTCTGATCCCGCTTATGCGCAGCGAAGTGCCGGTGGAGGCGGCCACCTCCTTCGTTGACGAGGAGCTGTGCGCCGGCTGTGGGCAGTGCGCCCAGGTGTGCGCATATTCTGCACTAGCCCTGCACCCGGTGCGGCACGTCATGACGGTTAACCCCGTGCTGTGCCAGGGTTGCGGAGCCTGCGCCGCAGCCTGCCCCTCGGGGGCGATCAACGTGCACCACTTCACGTTCGATCAATTCATAGCCCAGATCGACGCGCTCAATGAAAGCACATTGCGTAAATCTGAGTTTGTCTATGGTTAAAGAATGGCTAAGAGATCAGTTTGCTCGGGAGGTGTAAGATGTCCACCACCTGGATGGTCAAGACAAATGGGGACCCCCTGGCAGCGATTCGCCAGGTCCTTCTAGATGTCTGGAAATCCTGCCGGTTGGACGGCATGTTGCTGCCGCGCTACCAGTCCGCCTCCGGCGGCGTTGCGCCTTTCATGGCAGTCCACCCGGAAGAAATACAGCGCGCCGATCCCTGCGCCCCGCTTCAGATCAGGAACGCTGCGCCGCGTCTGCTTGAGATTGCCGCGGAACTCCCCACCGGGAATTACGCCGCCGTCCTCCGCCCATGCGAGGGGCGAGTGATAGATAAAAAGATTGCCCGCACCAGGTTGAATCTGGAGGGGTGGTTCTTCATCGGCATCGACTGCCTGGCCAGCTTTCCTAAAGAAGATTTCGTCTGGCGATTGAAACAGGCAGGGGGGGTCGACTCCCTGACTCGGGAGGTGATTCAGTTCGCCAGGCAGGGTGGGATCGTCCCATACCGCTACCGGCGCGCCTGCCAGGAGTGCCCCGAACCAGAATGGGACGGGGCTAACCTCTCCATCGAGATCCTCGGTCTGCCGGTTAAAGAGTATCTGCTTGTATCTGCTCATGATGATGCGGCAGCTGCCTGCCTGGACCAGATCGCCGAACGACCGGCTTTGCCGGCGCTGATCGACGCCCGTCAGCGAATTCTCGAAAAGATCAAGGAGCGGCGGTTGGCTGCCCGCCAGCGTAGAGTTTTAAACCTGGAGGCGGGCTTGCCTGAGACGGTCGAAGAGCTGATCGCCTGGCTGGAGAACTGCGCTCCTTGCCGGGAGTGCCTGGAGGCCTGTCCGGTTTACGCCGACGAGCTGGCGAGCGGCGCGAGCCGCGCCGCGGCCCGCGAGGCTGCCGTCCGGCACTGGCTGTCCGGCTGCGTCGCCTGCGGCATGTGCGAAGAAGCCTGCTTACGGGGTTTCCCCATGACGGCGATCATCCACCGTTTAGAAGCACACCTTGTCCCGGCTTAATGCGTACCGTTCGATATGGGATGAATCAGGAGACAGGTATGCCGCTCAGAGTTCAAACCGATCCTACCCAAATCCAATCCATCCTCAAGGTGGTCTTCTCCCAACCGAGACCGCCTGTCGCCCGCTGCCGCCTGCTCAGCTCGGGGTTCGGACCGAGTTACATGTTCAAAGTCGAGGAGAGCCTGACCGGCAGTAAGGCCTGCCTGGGGTGCGGATGCTGTATGGATGCCTGCCCCGTACTGGCGCGCGACCCGAAACGTCGTCTGCGCACCGAGGCGCGCACCTCCCTCGCCCTCGAGACCCTGGTGGGTGAAGACTGTGACCGCTGTGGGAACTGCGTGCTCGCCTGTCCTCAGGTGGACCCCACCATTAAACACTATCTCGTGCAAACACACCTGGCAGAGGGGATGGCAGAACTCCTGGCGAAGACGTCTTCCGATGAAATGTTTGTATTGGACCTGATGTTGGGTGGTTGACGTCCGGAGGCAAACATGACAGAGATTTTCATTTACAACCAGCGCTACGAAGTCCCCGAAGGATTGACGATCTTAAAAGCATTCGAGTGGGCTGGATTCCACCTCACACGCGGGGTGGGCTGCCGGGGAGGTTTTTGCGGCGCGTGCGGCACCGTCTACCGGATTCAAGGGGATTACCGCCTCTATTACGCTCTGGCCTGCCAGACCGTCATCCAGCCGGGAATGGTCTTAGGCCCCATCCCGTTCTTCCCGGCTCAGCGTCCTCGATACAGGCTGGAGGACCTGCAACCTCGCGGCGATACTTTACTGGAAATTTATCCTGAGATCCTTCGCTGTTTCGGCTGCAACACCTGCACCAAGTCCTGCCCGCAGGAGATCGATGTGCTGAGCTACGTTTCGGCAGCCATTCGCGGCGACATCGCCGCGCTGGCGGATGCATCTTTTGATTGCATTGCCTGCGGACTGTGCGTCGCCCGGTGCCCGGCGGAACTCGTCCCACCTAACGTGGCGCTGCTCGCCCGCAGGCTGTACGGGAAGTACCTGGCACCACCTGCTGAACACTTGCGCCGGAGAGTGCAGGAGATCGAAAAAGGCGCATTCCGGTCGGAGCTCGAAGAGCTTAAAGCATTACCGCTCGCCGAACTAAAAACCCGCTACGACAACCGGGAGATCGAGGCGTAGCGATCCCCGGGGCAGGGAGGCGACATGGACTTCACCTTTTCTCCTGACACGGAAATGCTGCGCGACATGCTTCGCCGCTTCATTCATAAAGAAGCCCGCCCTCTGGAGATGAAATTTTTTACCAGCGGAGAGCTCGCACCAGAGGAACAGGCTCGCCTCCGTCAGGCCGTCCAGCAGCTGGGATTATGGGGACTGATGGCGCCGGAAGAATATGGTGGGGGCATAGACCTGATTACCGCCTGCGTGATCGAAGAGGAGCTCGGCGCCACATTCATACCCGTTGATATCGGCGACGTATCACCTCTGCTCTACGCCTGCCAGGGGAATCAGGTTGCCAGGTACCTGGAACCCGCCCTGGAAGCCAGCCGGCGAGCCATCATCGCTGCCCGTGAACCCGAGCCATACGGTCTGCGGCCCGAAAACTGGGTGACCCGGGCGGTGCCAGAAAGTGAAGGGTTTGTCCTGGCCGGCAAGAAAATCTTGACCGCGCAGCCGAAGCCGGAGGATTTTTTTATCGTCATCGCCAACGCGCCGGAAGGATTGAGTTGTTTCCTTCTCGATTTTGGTGCCCCTGGCACTTCGATCGTCCACAACGGCGGCGTGATCCTCTCCCTCGACGGCTGCCATCTGACGTCAGAAGCTGTGCTGGGTAAACCAGGTGGCGCCCTCAAGCTCGGCGGCGTGAACGCGGCGCGCGCCTGGATAACCTCCGGGGCGCGCTACGTAGGGATTGCTGAAAGGCTTCTCGAACTGGGAGCCGAGCATGCCCGGAATTGGATCTCGCTCGGCGCGCCGCTGGCCCTCAGGCCAGCCATCCAGAGGATGATCGCTGAGCAGCGTGTCGACATCGAAAGCTCGCGATGGCTCGTGTACCACGCGGCCTGGCTGGCGGACAGAGGCGACGAGAAAGCCCTCCGGGCGGCCGCGGTGCAGGTGCGGCTTGCCACCGGGGAGATGCTGAAACGAGCGGTTGACCGGACGACCATGGTCTTCACCGGTCCCGGCCCTTCTCCCCAAACCGAACCGTTCACACTGGTGAAAAGTCAGGTGCCGTTCGACGCCCTCGAGATAGCTCTGGAAAGCGCCCGCGCAACAATCGCCGCGGATCTACTCGATCTCAAGGACAATTCTGCCCAGGTCCCCTGACCTGTGGAGGTGCATATGCCATACCCTGCCCCCATCCAGGACTCCCTCCTTAAAGTTGAAGCTTCCCGGGCGCGCCGCCTGCAAGAGGTGTATCCCCGGCTTTCCGCCGAGGATCGCCAGGCGATCCTGCACGCTTTCCACCCGGATTATCTGGCCGAAGCGTTCCGCGCCCTCCGCCTCGGGCCAAACCAGGGCGACCGCACCCCCCATGAACTGGCAGAGGCGCTGGAAGGTCCGCCGCTGGTCAGCCCAGATTACCCTCTGGATCGGAAGCCAGACGCGGTATGTGATGTCCTGGTGATTGGCGGCGGGGGGGCGGGCGCCAGCGCCGCCCTTTTGGCCCAGAAGAGCGGCGCCGACGTCCTTCTCACCACCAAACTTCGCTTTGGCGACGCCAACACGATGATGGCCCAGGGCGGGATCCAGGCCGCAGATAAGGAGAACGACTCCCCTGCCATCCATTACCTCGACGTC
>CAYQDF010000023.1:0-275 GCA_964416175.1 uncultured Anaerolineaceae bacterium | reverse complement strand
AATGATCCTGACCTGGTCGACGCCCTGGTCAGCGACGCGCCCCAGGTGATCGCCTGGCTGGAATCCTTGGGAGCCATGTTTGACAAGGAACCTGACGGCACTCTGCGCACCATTCACGGCGGAGGGACAAGCCGCAAGCGAATGCACGCCGCGCGAGACTACACTGGCGCCGAGATCATGCGCACCCTGCGGGATGAGGTCCGCTCGCGCGGGGATGGGACGATCCCCGCCATCCGGGTGTGGGAATTCCGCCCGGCTGTCGAGCTCCTGCTCGA
>CAYQDF010000022.1:34024-36280 GCA_964416175.1 uncultured Anaerolineaceae bacterium | reverse complement strand
ACACTGTCTCGTCGATGTAGCGCGGCTTGCGGCGGATCTTCACCTGGAAGTTGCCCACATAGCCGGAGACCGATTCCACCTCGCTGTAGGTCAGCAGGTGGATGTTGGGGTGGCGTCCCACGGACACCATCTTGGGGGTGAGTATTCAGGCCGCACAGTCCAGCGTTGGAAAGGTCTTATACAGCTGGGCCATGTGCCCGCCGATGCTTGGCTGGCGTTCAACCAGATAGACATCCTTCCCTGCATCCGCCAGACGCAGCGCAGCTTCGATGCCCGCGATCCCT
This sequence comes from uncultured Anaerolineaceae bacterium, assembly GCA_964416175.1. Taxonomy (GTDB): domain Bacteria; phylum Chloroflexota; class Anaerolineae; order Anaerolineales; family UBA4823; genus CAYQDF01. Next base: position 35,996 of record CAYQDF010000022.1, on the reverse strand, counting down.
GCACCGACGACCATGGCAGACGGCGCCATATCAACCGTGATCATCTCGAGGGGACGATGATGGCGGGAGCGATTGACCGCTCCTGCCACGAGGTCCCTGGCTTTGGCAGTCGCCTGTGCCCGGTCATCGATCACCCACGCACACTGTTCCCGGATATTCGCCATTTGGAAGAAGAATGGGTTCAACCCGCCCTCCAGGCAGGCTCGCCTGAAAGTCGGTTCATGCATGAGAGGTGAACATGATGCGACGACTACCCGGTTGAGGTTGTGCTCCTGGATATCTTGTTTGATCAGGTCCTGGCCTGGATCCGAACACATGTAGGCATAATCCCTGGCCAGGACCACGTCATCCAGGTTGCGAGCGAATTCTGCGACTGATTCCACGTCCACAGTGGCTGAAATGTTGGTGCCGCAGTGGCAGATATAGACGCCCACCCGGTTCTTGGCGAGGTTCATCCATGTACCTCCTGTAATGCGCCCATGATTTCTGCGAATACTTGCTCCTGTGTAAAACCATGCTGCGTGGCTGCTCCTGCGGGGCAGGCGGCTGCACACACACCACATCCTTTGCAGAGCACTTCATTCACGTATGCAACCCGTCTTCCATTGAAATCGATCAACTCGATCGCCGAATACGGACAGAGTCCTTCGCAGGTGCGGCAACCAGCGCATTTTTCTGGATTTACAAACGTGGTAAATGGTTCGAGTTCAACAAACCCTGCATCCATCAAGGATAGAGCTGCTGCTGCAGCGGCGCTGCCTTGAGCCACGGTATCCGGAATATCCTTTGGTCCCTGGCAGGTTCCAGCCAGGAATACGCCGGCTGTCGCTGTTTCGACCGGCGCCAGTTTGGGATGGCGTTCAAGGAAGAATCCATCTGGACTGAGGCTCACTCCAAATATCCGGCTCAACCGGCCATGATCCATTTGTGGTTCCACCCCAGTCGCCAGCACTACCATATCAACCAGCTCCTCCCGCAACTCGCCGGTATAGACATCACAGACACTGACTTTGATTTGTCCGCTGCTGCCATTCTCGCCAGAGCGGACCTGGATATTCCCTTCGTAGCGGATAAATTTGACTCCTTCGTGTTCGACCCGGTTGTAAAATGATTCATAATCCTTGCCGAAAGTCCGCATATCGCGATAAAACTCGATGACTTCCGCCTCCAAAGAGTCGCGGATCAGATGCGCCAGCTTCAAAGAATACATGCAGCAGATCCTTGAGCAGTACTCGTGGCCGGTTGAACCATTCGTCTCCCGGCTTCCCACGCAGTGCAGGATCGCAATGGATCGTGGTTTGCGACCATCCTTAAGACGGACGGTTCCATTGGTTGGACCACCGGAGTTGATCAGTCTTTCGAATTCCAGCCCTGTGATCACATTATCCAGCAGGCCGTATCCATACCGCGGGTCGCCGCGAGGATCAAAATCCTTGAATCCTGTGGCCAGGATGATCGTCCCCACATCCAGGTCAAGATATTGATCCTTTTGTTCGAAGTCTATCGCCCCGCGGGGGCAAAACTTCTCACATGCCCGGCACTTTCCCCGCAGGAAATAGGCGCAGTTCTTTGTATCGATCACGGGGATACGCGGCACGGCCTGTGCGAAGGGGAAGTAAATCGCCGAACGGTTCCCCAGCTCAAGGTCGAACTCCGAGGGGATTTTCTTCCAGGGACATTTCTCAGCACATAAGCCACATCCCGTGCAGAGTTCTTCGTTGACGTAGCGAGGCTTTTTATGCACGCGCACGTGAAAATTACCGACATAACCGGAAACCGACTCAACTTCACTGTAGCTCAGCAGTGTGATGTTTTCGTGGCGTCCCACGGACACCATCTTGGGAGTTAGAATTCAGGCTGCACAGTCCAGCGTTGGAAAAGTCTTATATAGCTGAGCCATGTGCCCACCGATGCTCGCCTCTCTTTCTACCAGATATACATGCTTGCCCGAATCTGCCAGTCTGAGAGCTGC